>CALUIS010000012.1 GCA_944320765.1 uncultured Paraprevotella sp. | reverse complement strand
CTCTCGCTCTCCAGCAGTTTCTGTATCTTGACCGGCTCGTTCAGCAACGTGGTGAGCAGCCCCTCCAGCACACCGAAGTTGGCCTTGTCGCGCAACAGGCGCTTCATCGCCCAATCGAAACGGATAAACTTCTCCATCACAGCCCTTTCTTTTGAATATTCCTTTCCGCAAAAATAGGAAAAATTCCGGGAACCTGCAAACGCGACCTCCTTTTTTCGTAAGCGTCCAATTCCGAGTCTGCGTCCGGCCCTGTCAATTCCTTCGTGAATATCCCCCCGCTTTACGTGTGCAGCCACACGGACCGCAGATATCTCCGCCACACGGCCAGGTGCGTGGTGGTGTTGATTTCCCGGCAAATGCCGGTGCAGACTTTGATGAGTTCGTCCTTTCCCTTCTCCGGTTCCTTTGTGGCCAACGCCATCACGCCCAAGGGTTCTCCCCCTGCCATGAAATCCGGCACGGCCCTTACCGCCGACCCCGCGTCCGCCAATACCTTATACAAGGTAGGGGCGTAATTACGGAAGGATTCTACCAGCTTGTCGCATTGCCGCCCGCCGTCCACCAGTTTCTCGTTGGCCTTTCCCGCCGTCAGGAAATACTCGCCGAGGAAGCCGTCCCAGTTGGCGAAGAGGGTGAACAGGCCGCTCCCTTTGTCTTCCACCATGCCGACATGGGCGTAATAGGCCGTGGTGACGGTCCCGCTCTCTTTCTTCGCGGGATTCCAGACCTCTTCCGTGATGTCCACCCTGCGGATGAATTCGGTAAATCCCGTATGCCGGAGTTCCGCCTCCTCCCTTCCGTCTTCCATTTCCACGCCCGGTGTCGGGGTGAGATACGGCCGAAGGACAAGCTTCGGCCAGCATCGCCTCACGTATCCCGGGTTGTCATGCTCGTAACGTACGAGGTTGAGGACAAGTTCCGCCTCGTGTCCCGTCATTTCCGCCAGACGCGAGGCCAAGGCCGTGCCGCCTTCCTTCCGGAGTTCCCGGCAAAGGACGGCCAGAGAAGGCTTGGCCGCCAAACGGTCCACTATGGCATAAAGCGTGGGGAGCGCCTGGCCGCCATAGCCGCAGGCCTGCAGGATGCCGACAAGGAAGTCCACGGCCCGTTCCTTCCCGGTGGCGGCAGACAGGCGGTCATCCCCGGCATTGTGGAGACGGACCACATGCAAGTCCCACACATTGGGATAGGACACCGTGAGATGGCTGCCCGGCTCTATGCCGCAGACTTGGAACACCAGCCGCTTGTCGCGGCGGAATCGGCAGACATAGCCCTCGCAGCCGGCCAGCGGGCCGTCGATGACACGCACAATCTCATTGGGTTCATCCGCCTTCGCGTTGAAGGCATAATCGGTATAAGGACGCTCGAGCACGATGACCTTGTCGGCATAGTTTTCATTGTAGTCGCGAAAAGCGCGCATCTGTTCTTCCGGGATGATCCGCAGGCGTGCCTTTTCCCCTCCGCTTTCCTTGCGCTCATACTGCAACACGCCGTCCATGGAGTGTTCCGCCATGAAATCCACCAACGCTTTTTGGGTGGCAAGCACAAACACAATCCCCACAAAAAGCGGGGCCGACCTCTCATCTCCGTTGCGGCATACGCTGACCGTAGTATGGGTGGGAGCATAGACCTCGAGAATGTTCTTGGACTTCGCCTTGTACTGTTCCAAAAGTTCTGCCAGTTTTTTCTCCTGCCGGGGCCTGGTACGCACGATGTACCAGCAATAGTCCACATGGTTGAGCTTGTCGGAATTCATAAACTGGAATACAGTAGGTTAAGGCGTATTTCCCACGTTCCCTTCATGACAGCCGCATGAAAGTTCTGAAACGCCTTCTTTCAGGCATAACGGCAGCATTCCGGACGAATCTCAGCAGCAATGACATGCCGTTGTTATGTGACGGGAAAGGTCAAGCGGTGTACGCTCCACAAACATCATTCTCATGTCACATCGTTTTAACAACCAATAGGTTATACTCTCTTTCAGGTGGCAACTCCGGTTACGCTGTATAATATGGAGCAGCCATCCGGGTGCAAAGATAGCAAAAAGGATTGACAACAGTTCATTAAATCATCAAATTTTTTATCCGGACGGCATGGTTTGACGAACCTTCATTTTCAGGAATCTCTTTCTATTTGATTCCAAGTTCCTTATGAGAAAATCCGGATGTATCAAGATGAATTGCCCCCCTTTTTGCCCTTCGGCTTTCCGTTTCCCCTCCCAGCTTGCCGCAAGGACGTTTTCGGCTTCCCGCAAAGCGATTCTCATCTATGCGGAAAGCGGATGTCTGACGGGCTGGCAGCGTTCTTTCCGCCACCTCCCACTCTAAGAAAGGAGAAAGCAAAAAGGGATGCGCAGGGTTCAGATATTCTCTTTTTCAATCGGTTGCGGTGAACCCTCCGCCTTCAAGGGGTTCACCAGATGTTCACCTGAGGAATGCTTCCGTACGGAAAGGATGCTTTGTGTACGTGAAACCCCTCAGTCGCTCCGCGACAGCTCCCCTACAAGGCGGAGTAGTTTTTTCGCTGTCATCCAGACGGTTACGGTGAAGGACTTGACAAGGGCGTTTTTATGTTGTATATTTGCAGCCGGAAAAACATATCAAGCCCTTTCGCCCATGGAACTCAAACGAATCGTCCGCGCCGCCGTACGCCGGTGGCGGGAAAAACAACGCGCACGGGACTTTAACGGAAGAACAGCCGCCCCCGCCCCATATAAAGAGGAAGAGGGAACGGCACTTCCGGAAAAAGCCGCAACCTCCGCCGCGCCGGCGGCACGGATGGAGGAGCGGCTCGCCGGATTCCTGGACGGGCGCTACGAGTTCCGCTTCAACCTGCTGGCAGAGGTCACGGAGTTCCGCCCCAAGGACGGGGAGGGACTGCCTTTCCGGCCCGCCACCGAACGGGACCTGAACGCCCTCTGCCTGGAGGCGCACCGCGGGGGCGTACCCTGCTGGGACCGCGACCTCATGCGCATGGTGCACTCCACGCGCGTGCCGGCCTACCACCCCTTCCGGCTTTACTTTGAACGGCTTCCGCAATGGGACGGGCAGGACCGCCTGCGGGAGCTGGCCGGAAGGGTTTCCGGCGACCCGCTCTGGGTCCGGGCCTTCCACCGGTGGATGCTCGGCACCGCCGCGCAGTGGGCCGGACTCTCCGACGGGATGCACGCACAGTGCGTCGCGCCCCTGCTCGTCAGCGACGAACAGGGCATGGGGAAGTCCACCTTCTGCCGCGCCATCCTGCCCCCGGAGCTGCGGCCCTACTACTCGGACAGCGTGGACCTCGCACGACCCGAGGCCGTGGAGCGGCAGCTGACGGAGATGGGCCTGCTCAACCTGGACGAGTTCGACCGCATACCCGCGCGCAAGCACCCCCTGCTGAAGAACCTCATGCAACTCACGGCCCTCAACGTGCGAAAGGCGTACAAGCGGCACACCTCGGCCCTGCCGCGCATCGCCGCCTTCATCGGCACGTCCAACTCCCGCGAGCTGCTCTCCGACCCCTCCGGGAGCCGGAGGTTCGTCTGCGTGCTGGTGGAGAAGCCCATAGACAGCACGGGCATCGACCACGACCAGGTCTACGCCCAGCTGAAGGCGGAGCTGCTGCGCGGCGAGCGCCACTGGTTCTCCCGCGAGGAGGAGAACGCCCTGCGGCTGCACAACGCCGCCTTCTACCGCGTGTCGCCCGTGGAGGAGGTGTTCCGCCGCCACTACCGCCCGGCCGTGCCGCACGAGAAGGCACGGCTCGTCGCCCTGCCCGACCTGCTCGCGAGCCTCCGCCGCAGGCAGCCCGGCACGATGGCCGGCGTGAACCTGATGCGCCTGGCGCAGGCGCTTGCCGCCATGGGCGTGCAGAAAGTACACACGCACTACGGCAACCGGTGGCGCGTGGTGGAAGTGTGAACAAAAAACGGGAAACATTTGGCCAATCCACAAGAAAGCTGTAATTTTGCACCGCTTTTTGGCATCATCGAGTGATGCACACATCGTGTGATGGTGAGATTAAGCACAAAACTTAATTTAGAGTAACACAAAAAATTTACCGAAATGAAAGAAATTAGCGTAAAAGGTACGGCCAGAACGAAGTTCGGAAAGAAGGCCGCTTATGACATCCGCAAAGCCAACGGCGTGCCCTGCAACCTGTACGGCGAGGCAAAAGACGAAAACGGGCTTCCCGTGGCATTGCCCTTCACGGTGACCAACGACGAGTTGCGCAACCTGATTTACACGCCGGACATCTACCTGGTGAACCTGGACATCGACGGCAAGGCTCACAAAGCCGTGCTGAAAGAGTTGCAGTTCCACCCCGTAAAGGACAACGTGCTGCACGTGGACTTCTATGAGGTGAACGACACGAAGCCCATCGTCATGGAAGTGCCCATCAAGCTGAACGGCCTGGCAGAAGGCGTGAAGGCCGGTGGACGTCTGGCCGCATCGGTACGCAAGCTGAAGGTGAAAGCCGTATATTCCCAGATTCCCGAGCGCCTGAACATCGACGTGACCAACTTGGCCCTGGGCAAGACCATCAAGGTGGGCGAGCTACATTTCGAAGGCCTGGAACTGGTGACCAACAAGGAAGTGGTGGTTTGCCAAGTCAAGATGACGCGTGGCGCACGTTCCGCCGCCGCGGCCGAGAACTAATCCATCCCATAGCGAATGAAGTACTTGATTGTCGGTTTGGGCAATATCGGTAGCGAATATGCCGGAACCCGCCATAACATAGGTTTTAGAGTGTTGGACGCCTTGGCCAAGGCGTCCAACCTTGTTTTTGAGGACAAACGCTACGGCATGGTGGCCACCCTTCCCCTGAAAGGGCAGCAGCTCGTCCTGCTGAAACCGTCCACTTACATGAACCTCAGCGGAAACGCGGTGAGATACTGGATGGGCAAGGAGAACATCCCGCTCGAACGCCTCCTCGTCGTGGTGGACGACCTCTCGCTCCCCTTCGGCGCGTTGCGCATGAAGCCCGGCGGCAGCGATGGCGGACACAACGGGCTGAAACACATCGCCTCGGTGCTGGGGACACAAGCGTACGCCCGCCTGCGCTTCGGCATCGGCAACGACTTCCCGTGCGGCGGACAGATAGACTACGTGCTGGGGCAGTTCACGGAAGAAGACCTGAAGACGATGGACGAACGGGTGGAGTTGGCCGGCGAGATGGTCAAAAGCTTCTGCCTGGCCGGCATCCAAATCACCATGAACCAATTCAACAAGAAATAAAGGATAATGAGCGAAGCGAGAATTGACAAATGGCTGTGGGCCGCCCGCATCTACAAGACCCGTTCCATGGCCGCCGCAGCTTGCAAGAAGGGGCAGATTTCCATGGGCGGGGCGCAACTGAAGCCCTCGCGCACCGTCAAGCCGGGGGACGTCGTCTGTGTGCGAAAGCCCCCCGTCACCTATTCCTTCAAGGTGAAACAGGCCATAGAGAAGCGCGTGGGGGCCAAGCTGATTCCCGACATCCTGGAGAACGTCACCCCGCCGGAACAATACGAATTGCTGGAGATGAACCGCATCAGCGGCTTCGTCAACCGCGCCAAAGGCACCGGAAGGCCCACGAAGAAAGACCGCCGGGAGCTGGAGGAGTTCACCGCACCGGAATACCTGGACGACCTGCTGTTCGACTTCGACCTGGAAGACGGGGACGACGAGGAGGAAGTATACGAAGATTAAACAACTTATATGGAACAACAGAGCCAACCCGGCCTCTTTGGCCAAAAACATGCCAGCAGAGACTATACGCAGGAAAAGTTTTGGGGAAAGAATCAATTCAACAGTTCTTTTCCCGCGTCCTTAGTCGCATATATGTCTTATAAAGGAATTGAACCCGTATATCTGTGCATAGACAAGAACAACAAACTGTTGCACAAGCACATAAGCGGAAAAGAATTATTTGGGATTGACCCCTTAGCGGACAACCTATATTACAATTTTGAAACGAATTATGTGCCGTATGAAAAGTTCTACACCGGGAAACGCGAACATATTGATTTGGTCCTGACGGATTATGACACGGAACAAGCCATCAAGGGATTGGAGATAAAACTAACCGCTTTGCCCGACAGCACAACG
Organism: uncultured Paraprevotella sp.; assembly: GCA_944320765.1. Taxonomy (GTDB): domain Bacteria; phylum Bacteroidota; class Bacteroidia; order Bacteroidales; family Bacteroidaceae; genus Paraprevotella. The sequence goes on along the minus strand of CALUIS010000012.1, from coordinate 93,065 downwards.
GACACTTTGGACGAAGAGCATTACAGTTGTGAGATTGTTGTGCGCCCAAGCACTATATGTTATTTGGCTTGCAGCATCTGCCACCACTATGACAGCCCCAAAGGACGTGACAAGCTCAAAAAGCTTTTAGGGAACTTTCCCAAAATAAAGCATTGGGACGTTGCAGACGAAGTCGTACCATTCTATCCTGAAATCCTTACAGCCATTGAAAATGTCGCCAAGGACATGTATGCCCATCAAGCCCCCTTGATGATTCAACCTGTTTGGAAAACCAACGGACGCAAGCCCCAACTAGCGGATAATTGCTTGGACGTGTTTGTTTGGTCGAACTTGGCAGCCATTCACATGTGTACCCAAGGCGAAAGGGAAATCGTCAAAATTGCCCGACCGAACAGAAGTATCATCTGGATTTATAAAATGCTTTTCGATTTCTATGTTTATGGACACTTTGATTATGACAACACGATAAACGACCTCTCTTATGGCACAAAGAACGACAAAGCTTTTTCCATAAGCGGTCAAGTGTCGTGGCCTTTGTTGCATTGTCCGGAATTGAGCAGACCGCGCATTCGGAAGGATGAAATCAAGAATATTATTTTAGGCGGCGGGCAAAATTTGCTAAGCCCGGAACGCCGCTTCGATGCAATAATCGTCAATTCGCCTGATTTATTCTAATTCTAATGTACCAGAAAAAATGAAAGTAGTGGATTTATTTTGCGGTTGCGGTGGGCTAAGCCTTGGCTTCACAATGGCAGGATTTGACGTGGTTGCCGCTTACGATAACTGGAAAATCGCATTGGACACGTATCGCCTCAACTTCGGACACAAAGCCACCATGCTTGACCTAAAAAACGTAGAAGAGAGCGTAAACATCATCCGCAATGACGAACCAGACATGATTATCGGCGGGCCTCCTTGCCAAGACTTTTCCTCTGCGGGCAAACGCGATGAAAACAACGGACGCGGCGACCTGACCGTTTGTTTCGCTGAAATCGTGGGCAAGATACGCCCCCGCTGGTTTGTCATGGAAAACGTGGAACGCATCGTAAAGACAGACAAACTGCGGCAAGCCAAGGACATATTTAGACAAGCGGGATATGGAATAAGCCAAACGATTTTGGATGCCAGCCTATGCAACGTGCCACAGAAGCGGAAAAGATTCATCCTGATAGGTGCGGCAGGCGAAAAAGACGGCTTCATGGATGCCGTCCTATCCCACAATCTGGCAAAACAGCCCATGACCGTAGCGGACTATTTGGGAGACAGCTTGGGAATAGAATTTTATTACCGCCACCCACGTAGCTACGCCCGTCGCGGCATATTCAGCATCCATGAACCAAGTCCGACAATCAGAGGTGTCAACCGTCCTATTCCACAAGGTTACCAAATAAAACATAATGACCCGGTAAATTCCATAGAAGGGATACGTCCGCTGACCACCATAGAACGAAGCTATATCCAGACGTTCCCAAAAACGTTTCAGTTTACAGGATCTAAAACCGAAATAGAACAAATGATAGGCAACGCCGTGCCTGTGAACTTGGGACGTTACGTGGCGGTAGCCATCAGACAATATCTCGAAACAAACGGCTTCGTCTTCTAATCCTTTTTCTTCTGCGCGAACAAGTCGCCCAAGGCTTCTTTCTCGCCTACGACCCAAACGATATCGCCCGGATGAAAAATCCGGTCGGGGGACGGCTTCTCCAACATTCCTCCGGAAGTATCGAACCCCACAATCATGCAGTGAAACTTGTCGCGGATACCGCTGTCCTTCAAACTCATCCCCGCAAATTCCATGTCGTCCGTGATTTGGAACTGACGCAGCTGCATCTCGTGGTCTGCCCATTCGGACTCCACAATGACCGTACCCTCCAAGGCCTTGGCGAAAACTGAAATCTGGCGGTCCGACCCGATAACCTGTAGGTGGTCGTGGGGATAGACACGGTCGCTCCCGCTGGGAATGTTGAGATGGTGCGTCCCCCTGACGATAGAAACCACATGAATGTCGTAACGCCGGCCCAAATTCAGCTCGCCCAACAGTTTTCCGCCCCAGATGGATTCCTCCGGCACTTCAAAATCCGCCAGATGGAGGTCCTTCGACAAGAGATGCTCCGCATATTCCGGCTGCTTGCCCCGGTGCTCCAGCCCGTCCCGGCTATGCAGGTTCTCCATGAACACCTTTTCCATGCGGATGGTGTTCTGCCGCAACGGGCGGGACAAGGCGATGCCGACCACCAGCAACATGGCCAGCAGCAAAAGGACGGGGTCGGCAAAAGGCACAAGATAACGGATGACATAGAAGATGAACATGCCCACCACCACCCCGCGGACAATCAGCGTGAATATCAACGGCAAGCGGTTGTAGCGGTTCTCCTTCCACAACGCGATGAACAAGGATGAACGGCGTCCGCGGGCCATGATGCCCCGCAGGAAAGGCGCGATGCAAAGCAAGGTGACCACCCCGCACAACGCATTGGCCCACCAATGGGGCAGTATCTCCCGCGTGAAAGGCAGGAAGAAACGGAAAGACAAGGCAATGACGGTGGCGGAAAGGATGGAGAACACCACCATCTGCCGCAAAAGGGCGGTGACCAGCTTCTTCCAGTTCCCCGAATGGGTGGACACCATGGTGCCGGGCGCATAGCGCTCCAAAGCCGCCACCCACGCCCGCGGCAATATCCGGCACACATAACCGTAGGCCGGACCGGCCGCCTTCAGCATGTAAGGAGTGGTGAAAGTCGTAATCACGGACACGGCCACCACAATGGGATACAGGTAATGGCTGGTCACCCCGAGCGACATGCCCAAAGAGGCGATGATGAAAGCGAACTCCCCTATCTGGGACATGCTGAAACCGCACTTCATCGCTTCCTTCAGCGGCTGGCCGGCCAGAATGAAGCCCAACGTGCCGAACACGGCCTGCCCCACGATGATGGCCAGCGTGAGGGCCACAATCGGCCACGCGTACTTCACCAGGACCTCGGGGTCCACCAGCATCCCCACCGAGACAAAGAATATCGCGCCGAACAAGTCCTTGACCGGAGCGACCAGTTTTTCTATACGCTCCGCCTCCACGGTCTCCGCCAGGATGGAACCCACGACAAACGCCCCGAAAGCCGCGCTGAACCCCGAATCCACCGCCACCACGGCCATGACGAAGCACAAGGCCAAAGACACGATGAGCAACGTCTCGCTGTTGAGGAACCGCCTGCTCTTCCGCAAGAGAATCGGAATCAGGTACAAACCCACCACGAACCACAGAATCAGGAAGAAGCCCAGCCGGAGCAGCCCGACCACCAGTTCCTCCCCCTCGATGTTGTGGCTCACGGCCAATGTGGACAGCATCACCATCAGCACGATGGCCAGGATGTCCTCCAGAATCAGCACGCTGAGCACCACGCCGGCGAACTTCTGCTGCAGGACACCCATGTCCTGGAACGCCTTATATATGATGGTGGTGGAGGACATGGCCAACATTCCGCCCAGATAGATGCAGTCCATACGCCCCCACCCGAACAGATGGCCGACAGATATGCCCAGCACCATCATGCAGAAGATGATGGTAAGGGCGGCGATGACCGGCGCCGCCCCCATCTTCAGGATTTTCTTGAAGCTGAACTCCAACCCCAAGGTGAAGAGCAGGATGATGACCCCGATCTGCGCCCAAAGGTCGATGCTCCCCGCATCGCGCACGGAGGGCGTATAGACGAAATGAGGCCCCGCGATGAACCCCGCCACGATATATCCCAGCACCACGGGCTGCTTCAGCCACTTGAACAGCAAGGACACCACGGCGGCCACCAACAGGATCAGGGCCAGGTCCTGAATCAATGCAGGCACTTGTTCCATCGCCTCAACCCTTCAACGCCGTCAGTTCCGCAATCCTCACCACGGTCATCATGGCTTTCTCCATGCTCTGCACCGGCACGAACTCATTGCGCCCGTGGAAATTCAGCCCGCCGGCAAAGATGTTGGGGCAAGGCAACCCCTTGAAGGAAAGCTGCGCCCCGTCGGTCCCCCCGCGGATGGCCTGCACCCGGCACTTCACGCCGGAAGCCTCGATGGCTTCCTTCGCGATGTCGATGATATGCATCATCGGCTCCACCTTCTCGCGCATGTTGTAATATTGGTCGCTCACCTCCACGGTGACCGTATCCTCGCCGTATTCCTCGTTCAGCCGGTCGGCCAGCATCCCGAAAAAGACTTTTCTTGCCTCGAACTTCCCCCGGTCGTGGTCGCGGACGATATACGTCAGCACCGTCTCCTCCACCGTGCCTTTCATCCCAGTCAGATGGAAAAAGCCCTCATAGCCCTCCGTGGTCTCAGGGAGCTGGTCGGCGGGGATATAACGGATGAGTTCAGCCGCCACCCGCATGGAGTTCAGCATCTTGCCTTTCGCATAGCCGGGATGCACGTTCAGCCCCCTGACCGTCACGCGCACCGCCGCCGCGTTGAAATTCTCGAATTCCAATTCTCCGACTTCACCGCCGTCCATGGTGTAGGCCCACTCGCACCCGAACTTCTCCACGTCGAACAGATGGGCGCCCATCCCGATTTCCTCGTCCGGGTTGAACCCCACACGAATCTTGCCATGCTTGATTTCCGGATGCGCCTGAAGATAGACCATGGCCTGCACGATTTCCGCGATGCCGGCCTTGTCGTCGGCCCCCAGCAGGGTATGCCCGTCCGTGACGATCAAGTCCTCCCCCACGTGGTCCAGCAACTCGGGAAACTGCTTCGGGGAAGTCACGATACCGTCCTCGGCGGACAGCACGATGTCGCCCCCGTCATACCGTTCCACGATACGCGGGCGGACATCCTTCCCCGGACAGTCGGGCGACGTGTCCATGTGGGCGATAAAGCCGATGGCCGGCACGGGCTTGTCCGTATTGGCAGGCAAGGTGGCATACAGGTATCCGTGTTCGTCCAGCGACACGTCCTGCATCCCGATGTCCTTCAGCTCCTGCTCCAGATAGCGGGCGAAAACCATCTGCTTGTCCGTACTGGGGCAGCCTTCCCCCTCCTCACTCGACTGGGTGTCGAAACCCACGTATTTCAAAAAGCGTTCTACCAGTTCCATTGTTGCATGTTCGGTTAAGATTCATCCCGTAAAGTTAAGCAATCCCCAAGAGTTTGACAACAAGAGGCCGCCCTTTTCTTCTTTTTTTTAAGGAAGATTCCGCTTGGGAACTTTTTTTCACCATTTAATCCCTCACAGATTTGGCGTATAAATTCTTTTGTCGTACATTTGAGGCCGTCAAACCATTATGGAAACTTAACTTAATTAATAAAACATATAAATGCCATGAAGAAAGCGATACCCATTCTTTTATGTGGCTTATCCGCGTGTGTGTCCGCACACGGACAAACGGATGTCACTGCGGACTTCCTCACCAACCCTTCGTTCGAGGCCGATGCGGCGGCTTGCGCCCCCAGCGACCCCCAAGCCGTGACCAATCCGGCGGACGGCCTGCGCGGATGGGACATCGCCCCGGCGGGATGGAACGCGACCACCCCGGGCGTAGCCCTGCTCATCAACGCCGAATGCTTTACGGACAACAATTTCGGCAAGACCGACATACCGGACGGGGAGTTCGCCTATTACCAACGGTTTGGATGGGGAAGTGCCAGCTCTGAAATGAACCAGACCACCTCCGCCCCCCTGCCGGAAGGGGAATACGAGCTGAAATTCTTCACCAAGGCTTTCGCGGTCAACAACGCGGCCACCCAGGCATTGGTGACCGTCCGCGACGCCGCCCAGAAAACACTGGAAAGCGCGACAGTGACCTGCCAGCCGGGCGGCGAGGGTGCCATGGCCGACTCCCCGTGGACGGAAAACACCATCAGGTTCATCATAGAAGAAGAGACTCCCGTCACCCTATCGGCACAAATGACCTGGGGCAACGGCGGCAGCTGCATCGCCTACGACCACTTCACCCTCACGCAACTGCCGGAAGGAAGCATCGACCCGGACGCGCCGGTCATCGAGGGCGGCACGGAAGACCAGGTCGCCTCCCCCACCGAAGGGGTCATCACGCACGACTTCACGGACGAAGCCACCATGCAGCAGGACCTGCTCCAGATGCTGGCCAACTCCATGACGTATGCCCGCAACATCTGGTACAACTGCCAGGCACCGAACGACAAGGGCGAAGCCTGCGGCTACTTCCAGGCCCACAGCGCAGGGCAGAACAACGAGGACGGCGTGCGCACGAACGCGGACTTCTCCATGATTTGCGCCTTCCTTTGCAAATACGGGCAAGGCAAGGTGACGCTCCCCGACGGCATCACGTGGGAGACGGTGAAGGACATGGCCATGAAGTCGCTTGTCTTCGGCTATTCCACCCACAAGGCCAACAAGTTCAAGATTACCTCCAACAACGCGTATTGGGGATCGGTCAGCACCTCGGACTGCGTGTGGGAAAGCTCGCTTTGGGCCATGTCGCTGGCCTACGCCTCCTATTTCCTGCAGGACGAGCTGAGCGACGCGCAAAAGGACTACATCTACAACATGATCAAGGCGGAATGCAACTACGAGCTGCAACGGAGCATCCCCACGGGCTTCAGCGGCGACACGAAAGCTGAAGAGAACGGCTGGGAAGCCAACATCCTGGCTTGCGCGCTGGGACTGTATCCCGACGACGCGCTGGCCCCGCAATGGTTCGCCCGCCTGAGGCAGTTCGCCATCAACTGCTACTCCCACGTGGACGACGCCCATGACGCCACCGTCATCGACCCGGACTATGATGACCAGACCGTGCAAGACCTGTACATCGGCAAGAACCTGTACGACGACTACACGTTGCAGAACCACAACTATTTCCACACCTCCTACCAGAACGTGGTGATGCAGGAACTGGGCGAATCCTATCTGGCCCTCCACCTCTTCCAAGGCGAGAACCCGAAGTGGAAAACCAACGCCCTGATGCACAACAACCAGGAAGTGATGGACGAAGTGCTCTGCCGCCTGGCCCTGGCCGATGGCGAGCTGGCCATGCCGAACGGCAACGACTGGAGCATGTTCCTCTACGACCAGATCACGAGCTACACCACGGCCGCCTGCTTCCTGCGCGACCCGAACGCCCTGATGCTGGAGAACCTGGCCTACAAGAACATCAAGGCCCGCCAAAGCACCACGACGGACGGCAGCTGGCTGCTGAACAGCGACATCGGGCCGCGCCGCATGGGCGTGGAGGGACACCGGGTGATGATGACCTACCTGATGCACGAGCTGGCCTCGACGGCCGACCTGCAACCTACCGCGTGGACGGACTTCAGCCAAGCCCATGAAAACGCATACCTCTTCGTCCCGCAAAACATCGTGCGGGCCAACACGCCGGACCGCTTCAGCGTCTTCTCCTGGAGCACCGGACTGAAAAGCTACACGGGCTACATCGCGTCCAACACGCCGGACAAGAACAAAATCATCGTGCCTTACAAGGCGAACAACACGGGAAACATCCTGGGATGGTACACCGTCAGCGGAAAGGCCACGGACGCCTCGCCCGTCATCAGCGGCATCTATGACCTGAACGGCAACAGCTACACGATGAACGGAAAGCTCAACACCAACGGCAACAGCCTGGAGAACAACTTCACCCTCTACTCCACCCCGGGCAACGCCGTGGTCTACATGGACTACGTGGTGGGCAGGACCAGCGGCACCATCACCGAGGAGAAGGGCGGACTGATGGCCGTCAGCACCGACCCGTTCACCAAGACGCAACGCACGCTCTACCACGCCAAGGGACGCACGCAGACCGACGGAAGCCAGATGAAGAAGCTTGAAAGCAACTGGGTCAACATCGACAACGAAGTGGGCATCGTCAGCACCTCCGCCGACAAGTCCGTCGCCTTCGGCGACCGCGAGCTGAACAGCTCCATCTATCTGTCCAAAGTCTATCCGGCCTACTCCAACAACGGGCGGACGTTCAGCAGCGGCAGCATCGTGGACCGCCGGCACATTATATATTATAGCAACGTGGACTCCGCCACCACGGCCCGGCTGGCCTCCCAGGCCCTGCCCCTCACGGAACAGGTGGCCGAGGGATGGAACGGTGTCATCGTCAGCGACCCGGACAGCGCACGCTACCTCCTGCTCAGCAACTATGCGGGCGAGACGGTCTGCACGCTGGAAGGCGTCCTGATGCCGGAAGGCGCCCCTGTATTCGGGGAGATGACTTCCATCACGCCGCAAGGCTCCACCGCCACGTTCCGCTGCGACGCCAACCACAGCGTGGCCCAAACCCTCCGCGTCTTCATCCAAGGCGGGGAAGTGGCCGCCCGCCAGATGGAAAACGACTCCTGCGCCGCCTACCTCTACAACTATGGCACTGAGGAACAGACCGTGCAGGCCGTCATCTGGGCCGACGGCCAAAAGCTCACCGCCCCCGTCACCGTCGGGAAGGACGCTTGCGTGTCCGTCCGGGTCGCCAACGGGGAAATCGTGAGCGAAACGGTGGAAAGCGGAGAAGAGGAGACGGACGAATACACAGACATCACGGACCAATGCCTTTCCAATCCCGGATTCGAGGAGGACAAGACCTGGGGGACGGAAAGCTCCGTCAACCTGAACGGCACCTTATACGACCCGTGCTACGTCAACGACGTGGCGGCGGCCGACAGCAAATGGCCGCAGATCCTGCCCACCAAGGGCTGGACACCCGGCAACGCCCTCAAGGGCGGCTCCAACTTCGCCGTCCTCTACTCCATGCCCTACAGCACCGACATGTACTGCGTCTCCCCCTCCAACGTGGGCAACTCGGCCAGCATCATGGCCGCCCCGGCCGCAGACGAGGCCTGCGGCACACGCTGCCTGAGCATCCTGAACTCGTGGGACACCGGCGAAAACGCCATCTCGCAAACCATGACCCTGCCCCAAGGGGAATACAAGCTGAGCTTTCTGGCCCAATATGTCTGCCAGAACGAGATGCGCCACGTGAACGACTACACCATCAGCACCACGGGGGACAACACCAACTACTCCCGCTGCGGGGTCAGCTTCGGCGACACCACCATCTATAAGTACCCCCGGCTGGCCAACCACTGGGAGACCGTGGAATGCCCGTTCAAGCTGGACGAAGAGGCCGAAGTGACCATCAGCCTGGGACTGGAAACCACCCACGGCGTAGGGGCGGCCTACAATACCCGCCTCTATATAGACCAAGTCAGGCTGTACAGCAAGGAGGGGACCATCATCGAACCCGAACCGGAACCCGACGACCCGGACCACGTCGCCGGAATCGAAGGGACATCCCCAAAGAACGTGGACGTGTACAACCTGCAGGGGATGAAGCTCCGCAGCAACGTGCCGGCCGGACAAGCCACGGCCGAACTGCCACAAGGCGTCTATATCGTAGGCCAAAAGAAAGTGTTCCGACATTAACCTCAATCTCAAACTGCAAGGAAAGAGACTCCTTTGGGAAACTGCCGAAGGGCCTCTTTCCCTTAAATGTCACCACATCCTCACCCAAAAGAAACCCCATTGTCATACGCCGCCCCTATCTTTGTAACGTCTTAAAAAAGAAAAAACATGGAACAAAGGAGACATTACCGCACACTGGTGTTATCTGACATCCATCTGGGGACCTCGCATTCCAAGACCGACGAGGTGAGCCACTTCCTGAGCCACGTGGATTGCGACCGCCTGATCCTGAACGGCGACATCATCGACGGCTGGCACCTGAAGAAGGGCGGGACCCGGAAATGGCAGGCCAAGCACACGCGGTTCTTCAAAATCCTGATGAGAATGATGGAACGCCAAGGCACGGAGATTGTCTACGTGCGCGGCAACCACGACGACTTCCTGGACAACCTGGCCCCCCTGAACTTCGCCAACCTGCACATCGTGAAGGACTATGAACTGGAAAGCGGCGGCAAGCGCTATTTCGTCACCCACGGCGACATCTTCGACCGCGTCACCACACAGATGAAATGGCTCGCCCTGCTGGGCGACATGGGCTACACTTTCCTGCTGGCTTTCAACAGCTGGTACAACCGCTACCGCGCACGGCGGGGAAAGCCCTACTACTCGCTCTCGCAACATGTCAAACAAAAAGTGAAATCCGCCGTCAACTACATCTCCGACTTCGAGCATACACTGGCCGAATTCGCCCGGAACCGCAAATACGACGGCATCATCTGCGGACACATCCACCATCCGGACAACACTGAATACGAAGGCATACATTACCTCAACTCCGGCGACTGGGTGGAGACCCTTTCCGCCCTGGCCGAAGACGAGGACGGCCACTGGGACATCATCTATTACACCGACATCGCCGACACGCTTCCACGGGAAGACACCCTGCCGGCACAAATCCTGACCATAGCCTCATGAGATTCCTGTTTATCGTACAAGGAGAAGGGCGGGGACACCTGACACAAGCCCTCACACTGGAAGAACACCTGCTCCGCGAAGGACACGAAGTGGTAGAAGTATTGGTAGGGAAAAGCCGCAACCGCGAATTGCCGGCTTTCTTCCAAAAGAAAATCAAGGCGCCCATAGGACGGTTCGAGAGCCCGAACTTCCTGCCCACGCCGGCCAACCGCAGGAACCACCTGACGCGGAGCGTCTTCTACAACCTGATGCACGCTCCGGCCTACCTCCGGAGCATCGCGTTCATCCGCCGCCGCATCCAGGCCACGGAAGCGGACGTGGTGGTCAACTTCTACGAGATGCTGACAGGACTGGCCTATTCGTTCTTCCCGCCCAAAGCCCGGCAAATCTGCATCGGCCACCAATACCTCTTCCTGCACAAGGACTTCCGGTTTCCCCGCGTCAACCGCCTCCAGCTCGCGATGCTGAAAATCTTCACCCGCGTCACCGCCATCGGTTCGGACCGCAAGCTGGCCCTTTCCTTCCGGAAGATGGAGGACGACCGGAAAAGGCATATCCACGTGGTGCCGCCCCTCCTCCGCAAGGAAGTGCTGCGGCAAGCCACCACGGACGGCCCCTACATCCACGGCTACATGGTCAATTCGGGATTCTCCGCCCAAGTGCAAGCCTGGCACCAGGCGCGGCCGGACATCCCCCTGCGCTTCTTTTGGGACCGCAAGGGAGAAAAGGAAGTACGCCACGTGGATGCCACGCTGAGTTTCCACCCGTTGGACGACCAAACCTTCCTGGAACAGATGGGGGGCTGCCGCGCCTATGCCAGCACGGCGGGATTTGAATCCATCTGCGAAGCCATGTACATGGGCAAGCCCGTCCTGATGGTACCCGCCCACATCGAACAAGAATGCAACGCCTACGACGCCATGCTCACCGGCGCCGGCATCATCTCCGGGGACTTCTGTCTGGACCGCCTGCTGGACTTCAGCCGCACGTTCCGTCCCAACCGCGACTTCATTTTCTGGGTCCAGCGCACGGAAATGCTCGTCAACCTGCTTGTACACGCACCCGAACCCGAAGAATACCGGCTCCTGTCCTGGATCCGCACATCACGGCTCTTCAAGCGTTACAGGCTTGTGTTCTACAAATAATGCCCTTATCCTTTCTTTCTTTATTGCCGCCTTGAATGCAGCCACATCTTCTGGAGAAACTATGCTAAAACATTTTCGCCTTACTTTGCCTCAAAAACGGCAAAAGTAACGGTACATTCTTTTGCGTGTTCTGGATGACGGGTGGAGAATAGGTCTGTAACCCATTAAAAAAGAGGGAAATCATCGCTGAAATCCCTCTTCAATGCTGTGACCCCGGAGGGATTCTAACCCTCGACCTTCAGAACCGGAATCTGACGCTCTATACAGCTAAGCTACGGAGCCTTCTAAAAACGATGCAAAAGTAGGAAAAAAAACGGATACGAGCAAGCAATGGCGCAAAATATTTTAGGAAACGCCGTATCACATAGTCACAAAAAACAGAGAAAAAGCTGCCAACATAATAAAAATACACTATCTTTGCAATACAATATGAAACGAACAAACAAAAAGCATGATACAATGAGTAAATTAATCAAGCCTGCCGGCTACCATGCGGCACTGGACCTGCAACAAACCGAAATCGCCATTAAAAAGATTAAAGACTTCTTTCTGAGCAGTATCTCCACCGAATTGCGGCTACGCCGCGTCACCGCACCTTTGTTCGTCCTGAAAGGACTGGGCATGAACGACGACCTCAACGGCGTGGAACGCCCCGTCACCTTCCCCATCAAGGACATGGACGAGGCACAGGCCGAAGTGGTGCATTCCCTGGCCAAATGGAAACGGGTCACCCTGGCCGAATACCAGGTGCAGCCCGGCTACGGCATCATCACCGACATGAACGCCATACGCGCCGACGAGGAAATGGACAACCTCCACTCCCTCTATGTGGACCAATGGGACTGGGAACGCGTCATGCCGGAAAACAGCCGCGACACGGAATACTTGAAGAAAATCGTCCGGCGCATCTACAACGCCATCCTCCGCACGGAATTCTTCATCTGCGAGACTTACCCGCAACTGAAGGCTTTCCTGCCCGAGGACGTGTACTTCATCCACGCCGAGGAACTGCGCCAACGCTATCCGGACCTGACACCCAAGGAACGGGAGGATGCCATCTGCCGGGAATATGGCGCGGTATTCATCATCGGCATCGGATGCAAGCTGGGCGACGGGAAAGAACACGACCTGCGCGCACCGGACTATGACGATTATTCCACCGTAGACCCGGCCACCGGCCTGCCGGGACTGAACGGCGACCTGCTCATCTGGTATCCCATCCTGAACCGCTCCGTGGAACTGTCATCCATGGGCATCCGTGTGGACAAGGAAGCCTTGCTGAGACAACTGAAGAGCAGCGGCAAGGAAGACCGCAAGAACCTCTATTTCCACCGCCGCCTGCTGGAAGGCACCCTGCCGCAGTCTATCGGCGGAGGCATCGGGCAAAGCCGCCTTTGCATGGTGTTGCTCCACAAGGCGCATGTGGGCGAGACCCAATCCAGCATCTGGCCTGACGCCATGCGCCACGAATGCAAGGAAGCAGGCATGATTCTCATCTGAAACCACCCTTGACACAATAAAAGGAGGATGCCCCGTGAACCCAAGGCATCCTCCTTATTATATAATGTATACGTATCTAAGAAATCACCGGTTGTCATTCAGACATTGCCTCCACCGCGCGAATGACGGCACCGCCACCCGACGGAAGGGTAAGTTTGAACTTTCCGCCCTTCCCCACTTTCTTCTCCTCTAAAGTAGGCGTACGGCCGTCCTTGCCATCATGGTAATAATCCACCACGGCACCGGCAGGCAAAGGCAACTCCACGGTCAGCCTGACCGTTTCTTCCTGCGCGTTCAGTGCCGCCACATACCAGTCCTGTCCGTGGCGGCGGGCAAGTACCACATAACGACCGGGGTAACCGTCGATGAAGCGCGTCTCGTCCCAAGTGGTAGGCACCGCCTTCATGAAGTCTACCTCAAAGGCCGGCACATCCGTCAGGTTATTCGGCGTAAGGGCGAAATTCTGCACGGGGTTCTGGAACGCCACGGCAGTTGCCAGCTCGAAAATGTCGGTGGTGACCCGTGTCGTACCGCCGTCGTTCCCTTTGTTGAGCCGCTTGTTCAGGACCGTACCCCCGAACTCCATGCAGCCCACCGTGTTGCGGATGAAGGGATGCAGGCAGGCATTGAATGCCTCGTTGTCGCAAAAATGCTGGTTGAACACCAGATTCTCGGAAGCCAGCACCGCCTCGCTGCCCACATAGTTGGGATACATCCGTTCCCAGCCGCGCGGCAAAGTGCAGCCGTGGAAGATGACCATCAGCCCACAATCGTCCGCATCGCTCAAGATGGCTTCGTAGAGCCGCATGGTCTCTTGCTTGTCACCGCCGAAGAAATCCACCTTAATGCCCTTCACGCCCTGTTGCTGCAGCCAGCGCATCTCCTGCTTGCGGGCGATGGGGTCGCACATGAGGTTGACGGGCCCCTGCTCGATATCGTTCCAATAACCGCTGGAACTGTACCACAAGAACAGTTCCACCCCTTTGCTCCGGGCATAGCGGATGAGGTCGCCCATACGCTCACGCCCGATGTTGTTGTCCCACCAGTTGTCTATCAGAGTATATTCATACCCCATGGCCGAAGCCAAGTCGATGAAGCGCACCTGGTCGTCGTAGTTGATGCTGCCGTCCTGCCAAAGAATCCAGCTCCACGTGCCGCGTCCGAACTTGTACTTATGGCTTGTGGTAAAACGCGGCTCCACCACATCCCAAGGAATCGTGGTCTCCACGATGGGAGCCAAGTCCGGCGCCAATGTCAGCGTGCGCCACGGCGTGCTGCCGGGGAGGGCGAAAGCCGGCTCCACCGTCCCGTTACCGTTGTTCTCTTCCGGCATGGGAAACTCCAGAGGGTAGAGCCCGTCACGGCACTCTCCCAGCCGCGAGCCGCAATAACGGCTGTCCACGCCCGTCTCGCTCACCAAGACCCAGCCGTCCGTCCCCACCCGGAACAAGCCCGGGAACGTATATCCATGGCCATACTGCGAGGGAGCGTCCATAGGAGCGTCAGGTTTGTATTCCTCCTCATAACTCGGCTTCGTACGCTTCCACCCGATCATGGCATCGCTCTGCGGCGACAGGAACGTGGTGGTCCCGACCGGGAAGCGGAATCCCGTGGCCTCGGACATCACCCGCACACTGCCCGTCTCGCCCTGCTTCGGCAGGTTGTAACGGAAAGCGATGTTGCAGTCCTCCACCACGAACTCCACCTCCATCTCCTGCTTCTGGGCATTGGCCACCCGGACGGTCAGCGTCCGTGCTTTCTTGTCCACGCGGCTCGCCTTGCTACGCTCCAGATCGTAACGGATATCACGGTCGGCCGTCGAAGCCTCTTTCCACGACAGTCCCCGGCTCAGGTCGCCGAAATTCGCCACCAGCCCCAAGGGCGATTTTTCCAACATCACCACCTCGCGGGCGGCACCGTCCTCCCCGTCCGTGCAGTAGCCTGCCGTGTAAGTCAGACGGCCCTCATCCAAGGCCACTTTCAGAAAAGTCTTACCGCCCGGACTAACCACCGTCTCTTCTTCTGCACGGACTACACCGGACCAAGCCGTCCCTACCAACAAGACAGCCGCTAATAAAGTCTTTCTCATTGCTTTCTCTACATTAGTTAATATGAAAAGATCAAACTCATTTTTCAAACCGATACCCCCGGAACAGCTTCCCGCTGCCTTCCAAATCCGCACCGAAATAAAAACCGGGCTGGGTAGGCTGGTTGTAGGCCACATTCTCCGTGACCAGACTGAGGCGGTAAGGCCGGTCTTCCAAGAACGTATGGAAACGGTAAGCCGTAGGCAAGGGAGACACGTAAATGCGCAAGGCCGTGTTGTCCGCCGTGCGCGTCACCACCTCCTCGCGCCAGTCGCCCAGAATATCCCCCTGCAAACATGGGTTACTCTTCGAGCCGTTGTTGAAAAGGCATCCCTCGAACTTCGCGACAGGACGGCATTCCTGCGTCGTCCAATCATATTTGCTTACGGTCTCGTGGTCCAGCATCTCGCGGAGCAGGTCGCCGTCCCACCACACCGCCATGTTCACGGGCAACCCCTCAGGCGCGGCGCACACCACCTCGCCTTTTATATTGAGGATACCGCCGGAAGCCGACGACCACATCTCCACGCCATAGTTCGTGGGGTCGATGTCCGCCGCCATGCAGCGTCCCACGTCTTTTGAAGAAGGGATGCGGAAAATGACCTTGCCCGTCGCAGCATCGCGGAAGTCGCTCCCGTCACGGCGGTTCTCATGGCAATCCCACACCTGCAGGCGGTCCGAAGAAGGGTCGAAAGCCGTCAGGTGAAGAGCGTCGCCATGGCCGAACCCCGTATTGTACAGCCCCGTGCCATCATGGTCTATCGCACACGAACCGTAAGTTATCTCATCGCACCCGTCGCCGTCCACGTCCGCCACCCTGAGGTTATGGTTGCCCTGACCTGCATAAGACGCCCAACGGGCAGAATCCGTGTCGAACACCCAGCGGGACTTCAGCTGCCGCCCGTCCCAATCGAAAGCCGCCAACACGGTGCGCGTATAATAGCCCCGGCACATCACCACGCTGGGGCGTTTCCCGTCCAGATACGCCACCGCCGCCAGATAACGCTCGCTACGGTTGGCATAATTGTCCCCCCATGCCTCCAGACGGCCGCGCGGCGGAATATAATCTACCGTCTGCAAGGCCGCGCCGGTACGCCCGTCAAACACAGTCAGATATTCCGGGCCGGAAGCGATATAGCCTTTGCGCCCGGGAGTGTCACCGCCCACTCCCACACGGTAGTCCGCCGAAGGGTCTCCGACGACCATGCCACGACCGTCCACCGTGCCGTCCGCCGTCTTGGCCACCATCTCGGCCCGTCCGTCGCCGTCCAAGTCGTACACCATAAATTGCGTATAGTGCGCCCCGGCACGGATGTTGCGCCCCATGTCGATGCGCCACAACCGTTTGCCGTTCAACTTATAGGCATCAAAAAACACAGTCCCGGTGAAACCGCTGTGGGAGTTGTCTTTGGCGTTCGTGGGGTCCCATTTCAATACAATCTCGAACTCCCCGTCGCCATCCAAGTCGGCCACCGAAGCGTCGTTGGCCGCATAGCGGCAAGAGTCGCCGTCCGGCATCCGCTGCGGAGCAGGCGGTTCCAAAGGGATATCCAGATATCCCGTCGGCGCATCGGCCGGCAGCACAAAACGGCCGGCTGAAGCGGCGACCTCCCGCCCGTCCACCACAGGCCGCACTTCATAAAAAGCCTCCGCACGGGAAGGGTTATAGTCATAAAACTGCGTGGACACAGCCACCGGGCGGGGCGTGACCAGCAAACCGTCGCGGTACACATTGAAAGCCGCGCCGAGCGGGTCGGACGAAAGATAACGCCAGCCCACCATCACCGTGTCGGGAGACACCCGGACAGCCACAGCACCCCGTCCTAACATCTCACCCGTCCCTGAAGCCGAGACGGCGACACTCCCGCCGAATCCCCATCCGGCAGACAACATCAGCCCAACCCCGACCGTCTTCCATTTCCTTAATTCCATATTGTTTAAATGAATGATGTTGCAAATATAAAAAAAGCTAAAGAGGAAAACGCCCGACAGACTGATAAAATCTATTAAAATATCTGCCTGGGTACACAGAAAAGCACGTAAAGAATAGTGCGTTTCCCTGAAAATCCATTATATTTGCATACGCATAACGCAAATATGGAACAAAGAAAGACCATAAGCTTCTTCATCGCCTTCATCGCGCTCTTTTGGACCGCCATGACAGGCGGAAGGACGTATGCGTCCGCCGAAACTGGAAAAAACGGGAAATTCACGCTGGTCATCGATGCCGGACACGGCGGAAAGGACCCTGGGGCCATCGGACGGTTCTCACGGGAAAAGAACATCAACCTGTCCGTAGCCAAAGCTTTCGGACAGCTGGTAGAAAAAAACTGCCCGGACGTGGAAGTCATTTATACCCGCAAGACGGATGTGTTCGTACCTCTTGCGCGGCGGGCGGAAATTGCCAACCAATCCCAGGCCGACCTGTTCGTCTCCATCCATACCAACGCCATGCCCGGACGGGCCGTGGCGAGAGGCGCGGAAACCTACACGCTGGGTATGGCCCGTGCGGATGAAAACCTGGAAGTGGCCAAGCGGGAAAACTCCGTCATCCTGGTGGAAGAGGACTACAAGGAACGCTATGAGGGCTTCGACCCGACTTCGGCGGAAAGCTATATCATATTCGAATTGATGCAGGACCAGTACATGGCACAAAGCGTGGATTTCGCACGTCTCATACAAAAAGAATTCAGGACTACGGGCGGACGCGCCGACAAAGGCGTGCACCAGGCGGGATTCCTCGTATTGAGGGAGACAAGCATGCCAAGCGTACTGGTCGAACTGGGATACATCTCCACCCACGACGAAGAGGCTTTCCTGAACTCGCAAAACGGGATCCGCAAGATGAGCCAAAGCATCTATAACGCTTTCCGTGCTTATAAACGCCAGCACGGCAACGGCACGGCAACCTCCACCCCATCCGGCGATGAAGCGGACGAAGCTGGAAAACAGCCTACGGAAAGCGCGGCGGAAGAGGCCACGGAAAGCAGCATCGGACAACTGGCGGAAGAGCGGCAAGCCATAGCGCCACACAAGGAAACCAAAAAGGAAGAACCCACACACCGCCCCATATTCAAGGTACAACTTCTGGCCTCTGCCCGGCAGATTCCGACCGGAAGCGAGCGGTTCAAGGACATCAAGCCCGTAGATTTCTATAAGGAAGACAACTTGTACAAATACACCTGCGGAGCCACGACTGACTACCGGGAGGCTGTCAGGATGCGGGATAAAATAAAGGACGCTTTCGAAGGAGCCTTCATCGTCGCCTTCAAGAACGGACAGAAGATACCGCTCCAACAAGCCATATCCGAATCTAAAAAGAACCCATAAACGGAAAGGAACTTATGAAACACTTGACAAAAGAAGTGAAAATCGGACTGACCGGCATTCTCGCCATCGCGGTCCTCTTTATCGGACTGAATTTCCTGAAAGGCATCAACTTGTTCAAGTCCAGCAACTCCTATTATATAGAATTCGCGGACATCAAGGGACTGGCCAAGTCCGGGCCGGTATTCGCCAACGGATACAGAATCGGCGTGGTACATAACATTGAGTACAATTACCAGAACCCCGGACATGTGGTAGTGGAAATCAGCGTGGACGACGGGATGAGGCTGCCGAAAGGCACACAGCCCAAACTCGTGACGGCCATGCTGGGCGGGTGCGACCTCCACTTGACCCTGCCCGAACAAGCCGAAGGGAACTATGCGCCGGGCGACACCCTCAGGGGCGACGACACCGAGGGGCTGATGGACAAGGCCGAGGCCATGCTGCCCGAAGTGGAACAAATCATCAGCAAAGTGGACACGCTGCTGACCACCCTCAACTCACTGGCCGCCAATCCGAACCTGCCCGGCATCATGGCAGACGCCAAAAGCATCACGGACAACCTGAACGAAAGCACCGAGCAACTGAACGTGTTGCTGCACAAGGACATGCCGGCCCTGACCGGAAAGATGAACCGGATCGGAGACAACGTCATCACGCTAACCGACAACATGAACAAACTGGACCTGCAAGGCACACTCTCCAAAGTGGACACCACGCTGAACTACGTGCAGCTCATGACGGAAAAGCTGAACCGCGACGACAACACCCTGGGCTTGCTGCTCAACGACAGCACGCTCTACAAGAACTTATCCCATACGGCCGGAAGCGCAAACAACCTGCTCATCGACCTGAAGGAGAACCCCAAACGCTACGTGCATTTCTCGCTCTTCGGACGCAAGAACTAAAGGGCGGCAAAGGCGCGATTCGCCGGGAGCAAAAAACGCAGCGAATCGCGCCTTTGCCTATTTCCCAATCGCACAAACACTTATAAAAAAGCAAGGAAAAGAGGCTTTTTATTTTTTTATTTTTTATCTTTCTGAACCAAAGGAATTTAATACGGGACACCGTCCCCACCACCCGAAATCCCCTTGTTTATATCACGGAATATTGCGACCTTTGCAAGGTAGAAGCAATGTGGAAAATCATCGGATAAACACAATCTAATGGAAGGTTCAGCGCAATCATTGTGGGAACAATGCCTGCCCATCATCCGTAACAACGTGGGCGAAAAACTATACGAGACGTGGTTCACTCCCATACAAATCATGTCTTTTGAAAATCAGGTACTGACATTCGGCCTGCCGAGTCCGTATTTCTATGAGTATCTCTCAGAGCGTTTCGGAGGGCTGATTTACTCTGTGGTCAGAAGAGTCTTCGGGGAGAACACCCAGCTGAAATACATCTTGCTGGTGGACAAGACCCACCACCTCACCATGGACATCAAACCGACCGTCCGGCCCTCGCAACCGACATGGTCCCAAACGCCGCGCACGGAAGCGAACCAAGCCCCCAGCCTGTTGCAGGCCCCCCTGCCGCAGGACCTGGACCCGCAACTGAACAGGAACTACAGCTTCGAAAACTTCATCGAGGGCATCAGCAACAAACTGCCGCGCTCCGTAGGGCAGGCCATCGCCGAGCATCCGGAGCAGTCCACCTTCAACCCGCTGTTCATCTACGGACCGTCGGGCGTGGGCAAGACCCATCTGGTCAATGCCATCGGCACCCGCATCAAGGAACTGTATCCCACCAAACGGGTGCTATACGTATCCGCCCACCTCTTCCAAGTGCAATACACGGATTCTGTGAGGAAGAACACGGTGAACGACTTCATCAACTTCTACCAGACCATCGACGTGCTCATCATCGACGACGTGCAGGAATTCGCCAGCCTCAACAAGACACAGAACACGTTTTTCCACATCTTCAACCATTTGCACCAGAACGGCAAACAGCTGATCCTGACATCCGACCGTCCACCCACAGCCCTGCAAGGCATGGAGGAACGCCTGCTGACCCGCTTCAAATGGGGATTGCTGGCCGAACTGGAGAAGCCGAACCAACAACTCCGGCACGACATCCTGGAGAACAAGATACGGCAGGACGGACTGAAGATTCCGGAAGACGTGGTGGACTTCGTGTCGGAAAACGTGAACGACAGTGTGCGCGAGCTGGAAGGCGTGGTCAACTCGCTGATGGCCTATTCGGTGGTATGGAACCGTGACATCGACCTGCCACTGGCGGAACAGATACTCAAACGGGCCGTCAAGGCAGAGAACAAGCCCATCACGATAGACCTGATACTGGACAAGGTCTGCGGCTACTTCAACGTAAAGCAGGAGGAAGTCTTCACCAAATGCCGGAAACAACCGGTGGCACAAGTACGGCAAATCGCCATGTACCTGGCACAAAAGCACACGAACCTGTCACTGGCCCGCATCGGCACGCTCATCGGAAAGCGTACCCACGCCACGGTGCTGCACTCCTGCAACGTGGTGGAAGACCGCCTGCACGTGGACAAGAATTTCAAATCCAAAATGGAGGAAATCGAGAGACTGCTGAAAGCGCGGTGACAAGCGGAATAAAACAGAATACCAAGGCTTGGTACGCGGCTACCAAGCCTTGGTATTTTCTTTTCTGAAGCTTGACGGGGAAAAGACCTCTTAACCGTCCGCTTACTTCTTGATGACCTTGACAGTCTTGCGGGTCACGCCGTCATTCATCGTCAGCAGATACAAACCTTTGCGCAAGCCGTCCACCGGAATCACCGTCGTACCCTGACCGGCTTCCACGCGCTCCAGCATCTCGCCGCCCAAACCGACAAGAGCCACATTCCATGTCTTGCCCGTCTCGTTACAGATGACAATCTGACGGTCCACCACCGTGCGTTCCACCGTCAGCGCACCGCTCTCCACCGATTCAACGCCGCTCGGATTGTCATCCGCACGAAGCACGATTCTCATATATGCCCCGCCGGCCAGTTCCAGCACCTTGTGCAGCCGGAACACCTTCTCATACGGCAGGTAGCCAGAAGCCTCCACCCGCAGGGTCACCTCGTCGTCCTGGATATTAAAGATGGTAACATAACCGTACGCATCCGTCTCATACACCATGCCGTTCACCGTAATCTTCGCATTCCCGACTTCCTGGCCGGCCATGTTCTCCACATCTACCTCAAACAAGACACCTTCAAGTGCCTGGTCTGCCGTCAGATTCACATCCACTGTCTGTCCGGCCACGAGCGTCACGTCCTTCTCCGAGAGATGAATGTTGAAGCCCTCATAATCTGATGCCTCAGCCACTAAGGTGTAAGTACCGGGAAGCGCCACAAGATAAGCCTCGCCATCGGAAGAGAAATCACCGTCGGCAAACTGACGGCCATCTTGCAATACCGTAAGGTAATCCACCGTCTGCCCCTCGATGGCGGAAGCCTGGACCTTGGCGATGCCCATCTCCGCGAAGTCCGGGCCTACGGTCATGGACGCGCCGGACACATCCTGCTTCTCCTGATAGGCAAAAGCCACCGGTGCGTCATAATAATAAGAAGGCTCAATCCCCCATTCGAACGAATAGTCCCCTTCCGGCAAGCGGACCACCAGAGGATTGCCCGAATAGTTTGCAGACACATTCAAGTCCATCAAGGACAATGTCTGCTTATATCTTATATCACAATAAAGGTCATAGTTTGAAAGCACCTCCGGCACATTCTGTGCGGCCAGCGTCACTTCCGTCACGGAGAGACGGTCGAAGTCCACCGTGATCCGCCGGTCTTCCTCCCCGACCACCAAGGTGTCGATGGCATAATAATCATAACGGTTGTTCCATTCCGACGCATCCTCCACCACATACACATACGTCCCGGGAAGCAGATGCGTGCCGCATTCCAACGGCTCGAGGGAACGGGTGCCTCCTCCGCCTTCGGTAATCTCCTCATCCGGTTTTGCCGGACTTCCCGGATAAGCCACACCGCATTCCGCCACATCCTCATTGTCCCGGTAAATCACCACAGAAAGATTCCCAGCATCATCCGGCACATTCACCAACTCGAAATCCACCGCCGCATAGTCCGCACGGTCGAAAGAAAGCTTCACTTCCCGCGTCTCCGCCGTGTTCACAATCCCTTCGGCCGGCAGCCAGGAGAAGCCATAGCCATCCACCTCGAAACGGTACTTGAACTCGCCTTCCGGCATATAGACCTCGAAATAAGGCTGGTCGGCATTCCCGTAATATTCGTCATACTCCACCCCGATGCAGTTCAGTTCCAACCGTGCGCTCGACGGGTTCTCCATCTCGGCGGAGAAAACCACCTTCTTCCATCCGTTGTCCTTGTAGGAGAAATCCACGCTCGTCTCCTTTCCTGAAGCCACGAACGCGAAAGCCTCCTCCACGTCCCACATGTTGATATAGTCATCCCCTATATATAAGGAATAGATATAAGACCCGGGATTCAGATAGACTTGCAGCTTGCCGTCCGCGTCCGTATAAAAGTCCGCGTCCGTGGGATGCAGGTAAATGTCCGCCCCTTCGGCGGGACGCCCCTCGGCATCCTCTATCGTAAAAGTGGCCAGGGACATCTCGGCCAACGGCTTCCCCACCGTCACGGCCACATCCCGGTCATCCACCGTCACCGTGCCGCCGTCAAAAGCCACGGCAATCCCTTCCGTTGTCTCCCCGGCCACGGTATAGGCATATTCATTCGCGCGCTTGTACATCCCGTCCGGCATCATCGGTGTCCTTACGTTAGGCCCGGCAGATTCACCAGTAACCTCCCCGCCTTTCACATACAAATCCTGCAACGTCACCCCATACTCCGAAGGACTGGCAGACGCAAAACTCACATAATGGTAAGGGGAGAAGTCCGCTTTCGTATAAACAGAAGAAACTTCCGGATTGGAAAAGTCCACCAAGACTTGAAGCGGCCCATCGAAAGAGATGGATCCATCCGGCATCCGGAGCGAGATATAATTCTGGCTGTCATACGTATAGGTCACTTCGCCCCGGAATGTGTTGGTGGCAGCATCCCACGTGAACCCGTTGTCGGGCATCCCCACCCCGTCCAGCGTCAGTTCCAGCTTGGACACATCAAAACGTTCTGAAGCGGACGGAACCACCTCGATGACGGTAGGGAGCGTCCGTACCACGTCCTGAGCCCGAAGCACAATCGCCCACAGCGCACACAAAAGGAATAAAATTCTTCTCATAAGCGTAGCTTTTAAAGATATACAAAAAACATAACGCTACAAAAATAAACAAAAAACGCCACGAAAAAAGGGGAAGAAGAATTCCATCCTCCCCTGTTAACGTCTTTTAGCAAACAATTTGCACAAACAAGGCAATCCCCCCGTCAATCCAGGAAGCCCTGTTGTTTCAAAGCCTTGAGCAGACCGTCGCTCATGGCCTCGTTGTCCTTCTTCGTATAGCGGATGTCCGTGAAGATCTGGGCCAACGTCTCCTTGTGGTTGATTTCCACAAAATGGCGGTTCTCGGGCAACTCCTCCTTTTCCTTATAATAATGGTCGATGTCGGCCGCCGCATAGTCACGGTACGTCTCCTGATGGACGACGGCCTCCAGCGGAAGGCGGTCGGTCTGCGCGGGGCATTCGTCCGGCCATCCCACGGTCAGCGTGGCCACCGGCATCACCAAGCGCGGCAACTTCAAAA
This sequence comes from uncultured Paraprevotella sp., assembly GCA_944320765.1. Taxonomy (GTDB): domain Bacteria; phylum Bacteroidota; class Bacteroidia; order Bacteroidales; family Bacteroidaceae; genus Paraprevotella. The sequence goes on along the minus strand of CALUIS010000012.1, from coordinate 69,006 downwards.
TCTCGATAATCTGCGAAGGCATGTAAAGCGTGGTACCCAGATAGCAGATACCAAGCCCTTCGGCCTCGGCCAGATTGCAGAAAGTCTGTGCATAAAGCAACGCATCGGTCGCCGCGTTCAGGAAGGAAAGAAAATTGTCATATCCCGGCACGGCCTTGCGCTGCTCCGCCCACCGTACAGTGCGGTTGAAGTCGGCGCAAAACGTCAGCACGACCGGCGCCTGCGTCACCATCGGCTGGTTGAAATGCGCCGGAGCCAACCGGCGCTTCATCTCCTCGTCGCGGGTCACCACCACACTGTAAAGTTGCATATTCCCCATGGTCTGCGTCCGTTCGGACACGGCCAACAGCCGATTGAGCAAGTCCTCTTCCACGGGCTTGCCGGCATACTTCCGGATGCTTCTCCGGTTCTTCACTGTCTCTATCATCTCATTGGCATTTTTACTTGATGCAAAGATACACAAAACTTCCATAACCTACTATCCCACAAAGCACTTAATTCACGAAAGATTTCACATTCGGACAACTTTCCAAGTTAGGCAAAACTACAAACTTCTTATTATCAACAGAATAAAAACAAAAACCGGAAAACTTTCCTGCCAGGAGAAAGATTTTAAGTATTCCTTTTGGTCATGTCGGAAAACATCCGTAGCTTTGCACCGTCGCATAGGACCGACCGTCATTGCTTCTACAAATCGAATGACGGACAAACAGTAACAAACCTAAAAACAAGAGACCGCTGTGGAACAGAAAACGTACAGCTACGAGGAGGCTTTTGAAGCCTCGCTCCAGTATTTCAACGGAGACGAACTCGCCGCAAGAGTCTGGGTAAACAAATACTCCATGAAAGACTCCTACGGCCACATCTACGAGAAATCGCCGGAGGACATGCACTGGCGCATTGCCAACGAAATCGCCCGCATTGAGAACAAGTATGAGAATCCGGTACCAGCCGAGGAAATTTTCGGACTTTTGGACCATTTCAAGTACATCATCCCGGCCGGCAGCCCCATGACAGGCATCGGCAACAACCATCAGATTGCATCGCTCTCCAACTGTTTTGTCATCGGCCTCGACGGCCAGGCCGACTCTTACGGCGGCATCATCCGTATCGACGAGGAGCAAGTGCAGCTGATGAAACGCCGTGGCGGGGTGGGACACGACCTCTCGCACATCCGTCCGAAAGGCTCGCCGGTGAAGAACTCCGCCCTGACTTCCACGGGACTCGTCCCGTTCATGGAACGTTACAGCAACTCCACCCGCGAGGTGGCCCAGGACGGACGGCGCGGCGCCCTCATGCTCTCCGTGAGCATCAAGCACCCCGATGCGGAATCGTTCATCGACGCCAAGATGACGGAAGGCAAGGTAACGGGGGCCAACGTGTCGGTCAAGATAGACGACGAGTTCATGCAGGATGCCATCGAGGACAAGCCCTACGTGCAGCAGTACCCCATCGACAGCGATTCCCCCATGGTGTCGAAAACCATCAGCGCCCATGACTTGTGGCGCAAGATTGTACACAATGCCTGGAAGAGTGCCGAACCGGGCGTGCTGTTCTGGGACACCATCCTGCGCGAGTCCGTCCCCGACTGCTATGCCGACCTTGGCTTCCGCACCGTCAGCACGAACCCCTGCGGCGAGATTCCCCTCTGTCCCTACGACAGTTGCCGCCTGCTGGCCATCAACCTCTATTCTTACGTGGTCAACCCCTTCACGCCGGAAGCCTACTTTGACTTCGACCTTTTCAAGAAACACGTGCAGCTGGCCCAACGGCTGATGGACGACATCATCGACCTGGAACTGGAGAAAATCGAGATGATCATGGAAAAGGTCGACTCCGACCCGGAATCGGAAGAGGTGAAAGGCGCGGAACGCCACCTTTGGGAAAAGATATACAAGAAAAGCGGACAAGGACGACGGACAGGCGTGGGCATCACGGCGGAAGGCGACATGCTGGCCGCACTCGGACTGCGCTACGGCACACAAGAAGCCACCGACTTCGCCGTGGAAGTACACAAGACCGTGGCCCTGCAGGCTTACCGCTCGTCCGTACAGATGGCCAAGGAGCGCGGCGCGTTTGAAATCTACGACACGGAACGCGAGAAGAACAACCCGTTCATCAACCGCCTGCGCGAAGCCGATCCCGAACTTTATGACCTCATGTCCCAATACGGCCGGCGCAACATCGCCTGCCTGACCATCGCCCCCACCGGCACCACCAGCCTGATGACCCAGACCACGTCCGGCATCGAACCGGTGTTCATGCCCGTGTACAAACGCCGCCGGAAAGTGAACCCCAACGACCCGCAGGTACACATCGACTTCGTGGACGAGACGGGCGATGCCTTCGAGGAATACATCGTCTACCACCACAAGTTCCTCACCTGGATGAAAGTGAACGGATACGACACGACAAAAAAATACACCCAGGAAGAAATTGACGGACTGGTGGCCAAGTCTCCATATTATAAAGCCACGGCCAACGATGTGGACTGGCTCATGAAAGTGAAGATGCAAGGTGCGATACAGAAATGGGTGGACCACAGCATCAGCGTGACAGTCAACCTTCCGAACAACGTGGACGAGGAACTGGTGAACCAGCTATACGTGGAGGCCTGGCGTTCGGGCTGCAAAGGCTGCACCATTTACCGCGACGGCTCACGCGCCGGAGTGATGGTCTCCATGAAGAATGAGAAAAAACCGGAAGAGATTCCGTGCAAAAGGCCGGAAGTGGTGGAGAAACGCCCGCAAGTGCTGGACTGCGACGTGGTGCGCTTCCAGAACAACAAGGAGAAATGGGTGGCCTTCGTGGGACTGCTCGACGGCTATCCCTATGAAATCTTCACCGGTATCCAGGACGACGATGAGGGCATCATGCTCCCCAAGAGCGTCATGAAGGGACGCATCATCAAGAACGTGGACGAAGAAGGCAACAAACGCTACGACTTCCAGTTCGAGAACAAGAAAGGCTACAAGACCACCGTGGAGGGCCTCTCGGAGAAGTTCAACAAGGAATACTGGAACTACGCCAAACTGATTTCCGGCGTGTTGCGTTACCGAATGCCGCTGGACCATGTCATCAAGCTCGTCAGCTCCCTGCAGCTGGAGAGCGAGAGCATCAACACGTGGAAGAACGGCGTGGAACGCGCCCTGAAGAAGTACATCACGGACGGCACGGAAGCCAAAGGAATGAAATGCCCGAACTGCGGGCATGAGTCCTTGGTCTATCAGGAGGGATGCCTCATCTGCAAGCACTGCGGGGCCTCACGTTGCGGATAACAGCCATGAAACTGAATAGACAAACCATACTTCTACGCCGTGTGCGGGTTTATGCCCGCCACGGCGTAGATGCGCAAGAACAGCTGACGGGCGCTTATTTCTACGTGGACATGGCCGTGGACACGGATTTCAGCACGGCCTTGCAGACCGACGACCTCACAGGCACGGTGAGCTATGCCGACTTGTTCCGATGCGTCAAGGAAGAAATGGCCGTCCCGTCCCGTCTCGTGGAACACGCCGCCGGCCGCATATTGGAACGTATCTTCCGCGAATGCCCTTCCGTCACCCGTATCCGCCTGACCCTGACAAAAGAAAACCCGCCCATGGGTGCCGATTGCCATGAAGCGGGCATAGAGGTGGAAGCGGAAAGGGAGGCTCAATCCTGATAGTACACGCGCTTGACCCGCGAGCTGACCCCCGTGAGGATTTCATAAGGAATCGTACCCACCGCGTCGCTCAACACGGTGACAGGCAACCCATCGCCGAAAATGACAGCCGTGTCGCCCTCCTTGCAATCTATGTCCGTCACGTCGACCATGCATACATCCATACAAATGTTGCCCACGTATGGCGCACGCTGCCCGTTGACCATGCAATAGGCATGGCCACAGCCTAACTTGCGGTCCAACCCGTCGGCATACCCGATGGGAAGGGCGGCGATGCGGCTGTCGCGCGTCAGGTGTCCTTTGCGGCTATATCCCACAGTATCTTCTTTAGGAACATCATGAATCTGCAGGATGGTGGTCTTCAGCGTGCTGATATTATGAAGGACTGCATTATTCCGCGAATTAATGCCATAGAGTCCCAATCCCAAACGGACCATGTCGAGATGGCGGTCGGGAAAATGCTCTATGCCCGCGCTGTTGCAGATATGGCGCAGGATTTTGTGCCGGTAGGCCTGCTGAAGCTGTGCGCTGCCTTGCAGGAACAGCTCGTACTGGCGGGCCGAGAACGCATCGAAATCGTCGCTGTCGCTCCCCACGAAATGCGAGAACACCGAACGGGGAATGACCGCCGTCTGCCGTTTCAGCCGAGCCACCAGTTCCTGCATGTCCTTTTGCGGGTCGAAGCCCAAGCGGTGCATTCCCGTATCCAGCTTCACATGGATGGGAAATTGCGTGACGCCTTCCTTTTCCGCCGCACGGACCAAAGCGTCCAAAAGACGGAAACTATAGACTTCCGGTTCCAAGTCATACTCGAACAGCGTCTTGAAACTCCCCATCTCCGGGTTCATAATCATGATGTTGGCTGTAATGCCTGCCTTCCGCAAGTCTACGCCTTCATCGGCCACCGCCACCGCCAGATAATCCACCCGCTGGTCTTGCAAGGTTTTGGCTATCTCCACCGCCCCCGCACCGTAGGCCGACGCTTTTACCATGCACACCATCTTGGTTCCGGGCTTCATGAACCCCCGGTAATAATTCAGGTTGTCCACCACGGCATTGAGATTGACCTCCAGCGTTGTCTCATGCACTTTCAGCACCAGCTGTTCGGTCAGCAAATCAAAACGGTAGCTGCGTGCCCCCTTGACAAGCACCACCTCGTCGTGCAGCGTATCCAACAACCCGCCGGACAGCAGTTCGCCCGTCGTCCCGAAGAAGCATGCTTCCATGCCGGCAAAAGCCTCCCTGGCCGCTTTCAGGCACGGCCCCACGCCAATGAACTTATTGATGCCCCGGGATGCCACCAGACGGGCCACCCGTCCGTAAAAGACAGAAGCCTCCTCACCCGTCTGCTCAATATCGCTCAATATAAGCGTCCTTCTGCGTCCGGCATGTTCCGGCCGCCGGTTCATGAAGTCAAGAGCGATGTCGAGGGAATTATAATCGGAATTGTAACTGTCGTTGATGAGCGTGCAACCGGCCCGGCCTTCTATCACCTCCAGCCGCATGGCCACGGGTTCCAGTGCCTCCATCCGCCGGGCTACCGTATCTGGTTCCAACCCCAAGCACAGGCAGACGCACAGGCAAGAAACCGAATTGGCAAAAGAAGCTTCATCGATAAAAGGAATGGCATACGCATATTCCCTACCTTTATATATATAGGTAACACGGGTCTTCCCCCCCTCCTTTTCCACAGCCGTCACAGCCACAGGCACGTCCCGCCGCGTCCGGGACCAAGCCATATACTCTCCCTTGAAGGCAGAAAGGTTCACGCACGCGGCCACGCACGGGTCATCAATACCGTAAACCAGCACCCGCGCATCCTTGAACAGTTTCAGCTTCTCCAGGCATTTCTGTTCTTTTGAACTGAAATTCTCCTGATGCGCCTCACCCAGGCATGTGAACACCCCCACCGTAGGCTGGATGATGGACTGCAACGCCTCCATCTCCCCACATTGCGAAATGCCGGCCTCAAACAATCCTATCTCGCTCTGCTCGGTCAATCCCCACACCGAAAGCGGCACTCCTATCTGCGAATTGTAACTACGCGGCGAACGGACGACCGTCCTGTCCGGCGAAAGCAGCTGATACAGCCATTCCTTCACGATAGTCTTCCCGTTGCTTCCGGTAACCCCCACTACCGGAATGTCAAATCCCTCACGGTGACGCTCGGCCAGACGCTGCAAAGCCTTGAGCGGGCAGAGGACTTGTAAAAAGCTGGCATCGGGATAGGCCGTCAGGTCCTCCGGCAAACGGCTGACCACAAACGAACGCACTCCGCGCCGGTAGAGTTCCGGTACATAACGGTGCCCGTCATTGCGCCTCGTCTCCAAGGCGAAGAAAAGCGTGTCTTCGGGAAAACACAAAGAACGACTGTCGGTAAGCAGCCAACTGACTTCTCCTTCTTCCCTACCCCAAAGGTGCGCTCCGATGAACGAAGCGACTTGTTCTAATGTATATGGCATAATCAATCAACTATTTAACAGGTTTTTCAGTCTTTCATACTCAGGCGTGGATGCTAAGTTCGGGTATTTTCCGACAAGTCGTTCCAACTTTAACATAGTTTGACGCAGGAAATCCCTATAAGCATCGGAATCCGGATGGCGCGGACGGTGTGCCAAAGCTTTCTCCACCGCCTCCCACTCCCCGGTGAAAGCCCGTGTCTCCGGAGCAAGGCAAGTCTCGGCAAACCGTTCCCAAATATAAGACACGGCAGAATCGGAAGGATGAAGCATGTCTGCGGCATAAAACCGATAGTCCCGCAACTCGTCCAGCACAATCTCGTATGCCGGGAAGTAATGGCAACGCCCCTCATACCGACGGCACAACTCATCCACAGCCAACAGCAGGACCGACTTGCCCAACTGGCTGCCGTGATACCCATACTTGGCATAACGGTAAGGGCTGACCGTGAAAACGACTTGCAAGGAAGGCCGCACCTCCCACAGCTTCTCCAAAGTCTGCCCCAGTGTGGCCACTACTTCCGCCACATCCATCTGCCGTTCCACGAACAGCCTCTCCGGCTGCTTATGGCAATTCCCCACCACAAGCCCTCCGTCCTTCAGCTCATAACAACGGTTGGTGCCCAACGTGAGAAACAAATAATCCAACGAACGCAAACGGGAAGCCTCCACACGGCGGACCTCCTCCAGACGTGCCCGGCAAGCCTCAAGGCTCTCCGCCGAAAACGAACTGTCGTTCAGCCAACAATTCCATACCCCGTCCGTCTCGAAGAAACACTGGTCCGGCAACCCGCCTTCCAATACCCACGACATGCACGCCGCCGAAATACTCAACGGATTGTACAACACGCCGAAAGGATTGACATGCACGTCCAATCCCGAACGGGCCATGCAACCCCCTATATGCTCTGCAAAGCAAGACCCTAACAGCGTCAGGCGGTGTACGGGTCGCACAGACACGCCCGGCATGGCGAATTCCACAAAAGTCCTAAACTTCATACTCCCCATCTTTATAAAAGAGACTAAAGGCAATTTTTCATGCAAATGTACGCAACATATCTGAAATTATGCTAATTTTGCATGGACTAATTCAAACGAATGACCGACAAAAAGACATATAAACTGCTGTCCGGAATCAACTTCCCGACTGATTTGCGCCGCTTGCCCGTAGAACGGCTCCCGCAAGTGTGCCAAGAACTGCGCCAGGACATCATCGACGAACTGGCGGACAACCCGGGACACTTCGCCTCCAGCCTGGGGGTCGTGGAACTCACCGTAGCCCTGCATTACGTGTACAACACGCCCTACGACCGCATCGTATGGGACGTGGGACACCAAGCCTACGGACACAAAATCCTGACCGGCCGACGCGACCGGTTCTCCACCAACCGTAAACTGCACGGCCTGAAGCCATTCCCCTCACCCTCGGAAAGCGAGTACGACACCTTCACCTGCGGACACGCCTCCAACTCCATCTCGGCCGCCTTGGGCATGGCCGTGGCTTCTGCCAACAAAGGCGAGACCGACCGGCACATCGTGGCGGTCATCGGAGACGGCTCCATGAGCGGCGGGCTGGCATTCGAAGGGCTGAACAACGCATCCTCCACGCCCAACGACATCCTCATCGTGCTGAACGACAACAACATGAGTATCGACAGGAGCGTTGGGGGCATGAACCATTATATCCACCAGCTGCACACCAGCAGCTTCTACAACCGGATGCGCTTCCTCGCCTCACAGAAACTGTTCAACTGGGGATGGCTCGACGACGAGAAACGCAAGAGCCTCATCCGGTTCAACAACTCGCTGAAATCACTCATCAGCAGACAACAGAATGTCTTTGAAGGAATGAACATCCGCTACTTCGGACCCAGCGACGGACACAACGTCATCGAACTGGTGCATACGTTACGAAGCCTGAAAAACATGAAAGGCCCGAAACTGCTCCACATCCACACCGTCAAGGGGAAAGGGTTCAAACCGGCAGAAGAGGCGGCTGACGTGTGGCACGCCCCCGGCAAGTTCGACAAGGAGACGGGCGAAATCATCAAACCGGACACCAGCAACCTCCCGCCACGTTACCAGGACGTGTTCGGCGAGACCCTGCTGGAACTGGCCCAAGCCAATCCAAGGATTGTGGGGGTCACTCCGGCCATGCCCTCAGGGTGTTCCATGAACATCCTGATGAAAGCCATGCCGGACCGGGCATTCGACGTGGGAATCGCCGAAGGGCACGCCGTGACCTTCTCCGGCGGCATGGCACAAGACGGCCTGATTCCCTACTGCAACATCTATTCGTCCTTCGCCCAGCGGGCGTTCGACCACATCATCCACGATGTGGCCATCGAACGGCTGCATGTGGTCCTATGCCTGGACCGGGCCGGACTGGTGGGGGAAGACGGCCCCACGCACCACGGAGCATTCGACCTGGCCGCCTTACGGCCTATCCCCCATCTCACCATATCATCCCCGCTCGACGAGAAAGAACTCCGCCGCCTCATGTACACGGCACAGCTGCCGGACATGGGCCCGTTCGTCATCCGCTACCCGAGAGGACGCGGCGAGCATACCGACTGGAGATGCCCGCTCGAAGCCATTGAGGTCGGGAAGGGGCGGAAGCTCAAAGACGGCAACGACATCGCCGTCCTGTCCCTGGGTCCCATCGGGAACACGGCGGCACAAGCCATCAGGGATTTTGAACGCCAACAGGAAGAAGAGGGCCACCCGCTCACCGTGGCCCATTACGACATGCGCTTCCTCAAACCCATAGACGAAGACATCCTGCAGGAAGTGGGCATCCGCTTTTCGAGAATCATCACGCTGGAAGACGGGGTCATCCGCGGCGGTCTCGGTTCGGCAGTATTGGAATACATGGCCGACCACGCCCTCTCCCCCCATGTCGTGCGGATGGGGCTTCCCGACGAGTTCGTCGAACATGGCACCGTGGAACAACTCCGGCATATCGTGGGAATCGACCGCGAAGGTATCATCGCACAACTCCGTTCCATCTCACAAAAATAGTCACATGAAAATCATCATCGCCGGTGCCGGCGCGGTAGGCACACACTTAGCGCAACTTCTGGCCAAGGAAAGCCAGGACATCACGCTCATAGACGAGAACGAGGACAAACTGTCCAAAGTGGCGGACAACGTGGATCTCATGACCGTAAACGTGAAACCCACGTCCATCAAAGGACTTAAGGAAGCCGGCACCTCACATGCCGACCTGTTCATCGCCGTCACCCCCGACGAGATGAAGAACATCACATGCTGTATGCTGGCCCACACGCTGGGGGCGCACAAGACCGTGGCCCGTATCGACAACGCCGAGTATCTGGAACCGGAATACAAGGAGTTCTTCAAGAACATCGGAATCAGCTCACTCATCTTCCCCGAAATCCTGGCCGCGCGCGACATCGTGGAAGGCATCAGGCACAGTTGGGTGCGCCAATGGTGGGAGGTACACAACGGCGCGCTGGTCATGCTGGGCATCAAGCTGAGGGCCACGGCCGAAATCCTCAACATCCCCCTGAAAACACTGTGCGGCCCCGACACCTGCTACCACGTCGTGGCCATCAAACGGGACGACACGACCATCATCCCCAACGGTGACGCCGTGCTGCAGTTGGATGACATCGTATATTTCATGACCACCAAGAAATACATCCCCTACATCCGCAAAATCGTAGGGAAAGAGCATTACGCGGATGTCAAGAACGTCATGATCATGGGAGGGGGACGGACAGCCATGCATACGGCCCTGAACGTGCCGGGCTACATGGAAGTGAAAATCATCGAAAGCGACCCCGCACGCTGCAACGAGCTGAACGAGGCCTTGGGCGACCGCGACGTGATGGTCATCAACGGGGACGCCCGCGACTCCTCGCTGCTCATCACGGAAGGCATACAGCACACACAAGCTTTCGTCGCCCTCACCGGACAAAGCGAAAGCAACATCCTGGCCTGCCTCACGGCCAAACGGCTCGGGGTGAGAAAGACCGTGGCACTGGTGGACAACATGGATTACATCTCCATGGCCGAGAAACTGGACATCGGCACCATCATCAACAAGAAGACCATCGCGGCCAGCCACATCTACCAGATGATGCTGGACGCGGATGTCAGCAACGTGAAGTGCCTGACTGTGGCCGATGCGGACGTGGCCGAATTTGAAGTGAAAGCCGGCGCAAGAGTCACCAAGAAGCAAGTGAAGGACCTTGGCCTTCCCCACGGCGTGGCCATCGGCGGCCTGGTGCGGAACGGAGAAGGCATGCACGTGAACGGCATGACCCAGATACAGGAAGGCGACAGCGTGGTCGTGTTCTGCCAGAACATGTTCATCAAGAAGCTGGACAAGTATTTTGTGTGACCGTATCGTCCACACGCTCCAAGAAACGGCGGATGTCCCGTTGGAGCAACTTGTAAGGCGGCGCGTCCTTGAAACCGACATTCCTGCGCAACATGTCCTCCACGGCATTCTGGCTGTGCTGGTAGCACGCCAACTCGTTCTGCCGCTGGATGTCATGTTCTGCCAGGTTACGTATTTCCCTCTCCCGCTCCTTGCGCAACAGGACGCAAACGGGATCCAACAAGGGGGAAATCACATTGTCGAACAACGTATGCCCTTGGATATATAAATAGGTGGTCTCCGGCGTGACCCCCAGTTCCAGCAGCTCCGCCTTCAGGGTCTCATAATTCTTCTTCGCCTGGGGGTAATGGCGTTGCAGCCAAGCCATCTTCCGGTTCACCTTGCGACGGACCAGTTCCAGCGAACGCTCCGGATGGTAGACATTGATGTCGCTGAAACTGACATGGTTGCCGAATTCCGTCAGCGTGAACTCACGGTAATGGTCGTTCCGGTACATCCATACGGACCACACGAATAGCGGCCAGACAATCAGGGAATATTCGCGCATGAATCCCGCGAAATCCACCACCTGCCGGTCGTTGAGCGTGGCCATCACGCAGACGCGGTGCAGCGTCTCGGCATAACACTGGTAGTTCTCGATGGCATAAGCATAAGTGTGGAACACGAACGGGTTCCGGTTGATCATCCGTGAGGTCGGCGTAGTGTCCTGCAGCAAGTAATCATAGTCCGCATCCACACACGCAATCATATAGGTTCCCAACTGCGGCCCCAGCTTGTTGGTCAGCACCAGTTTCTTTCCTTTTCCCAGCGAGCTGCGCGAGGGCAGCATGATTTCAAAATAGTGCCGGTCGTCCTCGAAGTCATCCAGCACGGTACGCCAGAAAAACACATCGTCATAACTTTCCACGTAGGCCACGATCTTCTTGCGCGCGGTCTTGGGCTTCAGCCTTTGCGCCGCCCCCAGGTACAAGGAAGTCAGGTTCTCCGACAATCTTTTGGACATACTCCCTCCTTTCCTTACTCCGCCGGTTCCTGCGTGATGTCGGTCACTTCCGTCACCGCGTCCATCCATCCGTTCATGATCATGGCCGGCGAGTGTGTGGTGAGGATAATCTGCACGTTCGGGTTCAGCTGTTGTATCAGCCCTATCAGCTTCTGCTGCCATTCCACGTGCAGGCTGATTTCCGGTTCGTCCATGAAAAGCACATAGGGCAGGCGGTCCTCCACCAGCACCGTAAGCAAGATGACCAGCATCTGCTTCTCGCCGGAAGAAAGCTTGTAAGGAGACAGCATCTCGCCAAACTGCTCCAGCTGTATCTCATTGCTGCTTCGCACGATTTTCTTCCCCGTCTCGCTGAACAGGTCGTCCACCATGTCTTGAAACTGCACGCGGGCCAACGCGGCCTCCTGGGCTTTCTCGCGGGCCTGGGGGTCACCACTGGTGAGCATGGCAATCATGCGGTTTCCCACGTTGACCTGATAATCCAGATAACGGCGTTGCAGGAGATACAGCTGCCGGTCCAGTTCTGTCACCACACGTGCGTCGGCCAGCTTCTCCAATACGCTCCCATGCACCAGCGGGCGGTCGAAACTGTGGATGACATCGAAACGCACCGTCACGGCATCCGCCGGCTCGAACGTAAGCTTCACGTCCGGTCCGGCCTCGCCCCCCTCCTTCATGCCACGAACCAGCCTGGCCACCACCTTCTTCAGGATAGTGCTCTTGCCCACACCGTTCACACCGCTTAGGATATTGACCGAACGCTCCAAGTCCCACACGATATGTTTCTTTCCGCTCCACAGAGACTCTATCTCTATCCGCCGGATATATTCCCCGAATTTCTCCATAGCCCTTGCTTTAAAATCCTCTTACTACAAAGATAGGACTTTCCGCTGAAAAGAAACGGCGTGGAAATGCTAAATTTTGTGATGAAAGACGTAACTTTGCATCCGTTTTTCCAACTCATCAACGAAAGATGTATAAAGACAAGAATCTGACAGGCCACCTCTGCATGTTCGCGGCCTGTGCCGCCTGGGGACTGATGTCCCCGCTCGGGAAAGACGCCATGAGCCACGGCGTCAGCGGACTGGCATTGGTCAGCTTCCGCGTCGTGGGGGCGGCCGTATGCTTTTGGGCGACATCCGTATTCAGCCGCCATCAGGAAGAGGTCCCTCCGCGCGACCTGCTGATGTTCTTCTTCGCCGGTATGCTGGCCATCGTGTTCAACCAATGCTGCTTCACCATCGGGCTGTCCATGACCTCGCCCGTAAATGCCAGCATCGTCACCACCACCCTGCCCATCGTCACCATGATCCTTGCGGCCCTGTTCCTCAAGGAACCCGTGACGAACAAGAAAGTGCTGGGCATCTTCTGCGGCGCCGTCGGCGCCTTGCTGCTCATCTTGGGCAACGGCCATACCACCCAAGAAGGCGAAGGCAATCTGTCCGGCGACCTGCTGTGCCTCACCGCGCAATGCAGCTTCGCCGTCTACCTGACGGTTTTTAAGAAACTCATACAAAAGTACACCGTCGTGACCTGCATGAAATGGATGTTCACGTACGCCTCCATCGTCATCCTGCCCTTCACCTACAAGGAACTGGCCATGCTGCCTTGGAACGGGATTCCCGCCGCAACCTGGCTGGAGACGGCCTTCGTGGTCTTTGCCGCCACCTATCTGGCATACATCCTGATGATGACCGGACAGAAGATGCTACGCCCCACCATCGTGAGCATGTACAACTATGTGCAGCCCATCGTGGCCTGCATCGTCAGTGTGGCCACCGGGCTGGGCGTGTTCGGATGGAGCCAGGGACTGGCCGTCATCCTGGTGTTCGCGGGCGTGTGGCTGGTGACCCACAGCAAGAGCCGCGCCGACCTCAAAGCCGAAAGGACCGCCTCCCCCACCCCTAAATCCTGAGCCGCCCTATGCCCGCATCATCCATTTTATGGCTCCAACAGCAGAAACAGCTGCTGGAACTGGAGTACCAATACGAAAGGGAACAGTTCCGCGCACAAACGGAAACGGCAGGCGTGGCCCGGAAAGTGGCGCAAGGTTACTGCTGGTACCCGCTGAGCCTGGGACGAAGCTACTACAACTCGCTCAACCAACTGGTCATCGAGGTGGAACGCACGGAACACACCGACCAGGACCACGGCTTCGAGCCGGGCAAGCAGGTCTGTTTCTTCACCCAGGACGCGTCGGGGGAAACACGACGGGGAAAAGGGAACGGCGGCCTCCTGCACTATTTCAAGTTCACCGCCACGGTAAGCTACGTGGACGGCAACCTGATGGTCATCGCCCTGCCGGACGGCGAGGCGCTGACGCGACTGAGGAGCGGCGAGCGTATCGGCGTGCAGCTTTATCTGGACGAAACAACCTACAGGCTGATGTTCGAGGCACTCGACCGCGTGGCATCGGCCAAGCATGGCCGCCTGGCCGAACTCCGTGAAGTATGCTACGGCGCGAAAGCGGCGGAACGCCTCACGTTCCACCCGTTGCGTTTCCCCTGGCTGAATCCCACACAAGAAGCTGCCGTCAACGAAGTGCTCCGCGCAAAGGATGTGATGATCGTGCACGGGCCTCCGGGTACGGGCAAGACCACCACCCTCGTGGAAGCCATCCATGAGACGCTCCACCGCGAGAGCCAAGTGCTTGTCTGCGCCCAAAGCAACATGGCCGTGGACTGGATTTCGGAGAAGCTGACGGACCGTGGCGTGTCGGTCCTGCGTGTCGGCAATCCGTCGCGCGTCAACGACAAGATGCTCTCCTTTACCTACGAACGCCGCTTCGAGGCTCATCCTGCCTACCCCTCGCTTTGGGCCATCCGGAAAACAATCCGGGAACTGTACGCCCATCGCCCCTCCGGCGGACGGGAAGCGTTCCATCAGAAAATCGCACGGCTGCGCGACCGGACCACCGAACTGGAAATCGCCATCAACGAAAGCCTCTTCAACGAAGCCCGCGTCATCGCCTGCACGCTGGCCGGCAGCGGCAACCGTGTGCTGGCCGGGAAGAAATTCTCCACCCTTTTCATCGACGAGGCGGCCCAGGCCCTCGAAGCCGCCTGCTGGATTGCCATCCAAAAGGCAGGCCGCGTCATCCTGGCCGGAGACCACCGCCAGCTCCCGCCTACCGTCAAATGTCCCGAAGCCCTGAAAGGCGGACTGGACCGCACGCTCATGGAGACCATCGCCACACGCCAACCCGCCACGGTCAGCCTGCTGCGCACGCAATACCGGATGAACGAGGCCATCATGCGCTTCTCCAGCGAATGCTTTTACGACGGGAAAGTGGAAAGCGCGCCGGAAGTGAAATACCGGGGCATCCTGGACTGGGACACGCCGATGGAATGGATTGACACGTCAGACGAGGAACAGACCGCTCCTTATATGGACCTCCCCGAAGACATTCCGTTGCCGCCCGACCGGCCACAAGACGGCACGCCCGACTTCGGAGAAGCATCCAGCCCCGACAGCACCAGCCGCACCAACCCGCAAGAGGCACGGCTCACCCTGAACATACTGAAAGGCTACTTCACGAAAATCGGAAAGGAACGTATCCTGCAGGAACGCATCGACACGGGTGTCATCTCTCCCTACAAGGGGCAGGTGCAACTGCTCCGCTCCCTGCTGCGGCGCGACCCGTTCTTCAAACCTTTCCGCCACCTGCTGAGCGTAAACACGGTGGACGGCTTCCAAGGGCAGGAACGCGACATCGTCCTCATCAGCCTGGTAAGGAGCAACGAAAGCGGCCACATCGGATTCCTGCACGACCTGCGGCGCATGAACGTGGCCATCACACGGGCCAGGATGAAACTCATCCTTGTGGGAGACAGCCGCACGCTCTGCCGTATGTCCTTCTACAAGCGGCTCCACTCCTATGTCAAATCGCTGGGGCAATCCTGACAAAAAATGCCCGCCGCCTTATTGGCAGCGGGCGACACCTAATACAATACCAATCCCTTTACCTGATACCTATATAATAAAAAAACATCCGTTTCACCTCATCCGTCCGGCCACCACCCGCCAATCCACAATCTGCCACAAGGCGGCGACATGGTCGGCACGGCGGTTGCGGTAATCCACATAGTAGGCATGTTCCCACACATCGAAACACAACAAAGGAACAAGCCCTTGGGTCACCGGGTTCCCGCCATTCGGACACCGTACAATCTCCAGCCCTCCCTGTACGTCCTGAGCCAGCCAGACCCATCCCGAACCAAATAAACCGGTGGAGGCCGCCCCCATCTTCTCCTTCAACAAGTCGAAGCTCCCGAATGCAGACCGGACAGCCTCAGCCAAGAGGCCCTCCGGAACGGACGGGCCATCAGCCCCCACCGGGCGGAACTGTTCAAAATACAGTGTATGATTGAGAACCTGTCCGGCATTGTCAAACAACGGACCGGCCGGAGCCTTGCAGACAATCTCTTCCAGATTCGACATCTCGTATTCCGTACCCTTCACCAGGGTATTCAACGTATTCACATAGGCTTGCAGATGCTTGCCATGGTGGAGCTCCATGGTCTCCCGACTGATGACCGGCTCCAAGGCATCGGGAGCATAAGGCAGCGCCGGCAACGTAAAAGCCGCCCTCATCGATGTGATGTTCTTTTGCGTCAACATGATTTTTCCATTTCTTAATAATGACAAACAGGTTTAGCGGCCCGTCCTTTGCGGCGCCACCACCACGCCGAACGGCCATGCAACAAAGATACGCAAAAGATTCATAAGGTCAAACTTTACGGCACACATTTTCCAAAAATTAGAAATTGAAGCCTCGCCGCACTTTTCCGGCCGCATGAAATACAGCTTTATTGTTTTTTATGTACATTTGTTCACTGAACCCAAAAACATAAGAATATGGATTTTAAAGCACTTTGCCAGGCACGCTATTCCGCACGTGCCTACAAGCCGGATGCCATTCCGGCAGAGAAACTGGAATACATCAAGGAATGCACGCGGCTGGCCCCCTCCGCCGTGAACAGGCAACCCTGGAAATTCACCCTTTTCACATCGGAAGAGGACCGCGCACGCCTGCAGCAATGCTACGACCGGGAATGGTTCCGCGAAGCACCGGCCTACGTACTGGCCTGCGAGAACCGCGGCGAGGCCTGGACACGCCGCTACGACGAGAAGAACCACGCCGACATCGACCTGGCCATCGCCATCGAGCACCTCTGCCTTGCCGCCGCCGAACAAGGCCTGGGAACGTGCTGGGTGTGCAACTTCCGCGTGCAGCTCTGCCAAGAACTGTTCCACATCCCGGAGGAATGGTATCCCGTGGCCATCATTCCCATCGGCTACCCCGCATCGCCCGACGTGCCGGAAAAGACACGCAAGCCCATGGAAGAGATATGGGAAGACCGGTAAGCCGAAAAGGAAACGCCCCCTTGGACATGCAGTTGTTCCAAGGGGGCGTTTCCTTTTATAGTGTTTCTCCAACACATCAGGCCACCTTCTCCAGTTTCTTCATGATGGAGAAGATGAACAGCGCCGAGAGCAGGCAGAGTACGATGAGCACGCTCCACACAATCCACAATTCGATGCCGCCCCACAGATAACCGATGATGGCCACCATGTAGTTGCCGATGGCCGTGGCCACGAACCAACCGCCCATCATCATTCCTTTATATTTCGGGGGAGCCACCTTGGACACGAACGAGATGCCCATGGGGGACAGGAGCAATTCGGCAAACGTCAGCACAAGGTAAGTGGAGATGAGCAGGTTGGGCGACACCAAATCCACCTCCGCACCCTTGGACAGCTCGTCCGGCGTGGGCAAGCCCACGGAGCCGAAAGCCATGAGGGCGAAACCGCACGCGGCAATCAGCATACCCAGCCCAATCTTGCGCGGGGCCGACGGCTCCTTGCCTTTCTTGGCCAAAGCCCCGAATATGGCCAGCGAGACCGGCGTGAGCGCCACCACGAAGAACGGATTGAACTGCTGGAAAATCTGAGGCAGAATCTCCACCGTCTCGTCACGGTTCACATACTGCACGCCCAAAGCCGCCAGGACGGCCAGACAAACCAAGCCGGCCACCGTCTTGCCGCGCCCCGTGTGGCTCTGGAACACGGCAAACACGGCATAGACCAATATGGCCAGCAACACAAGGTTGAACACGTTGAACGTCATGCCCAGCAACCCGGAAGCCGAAGCCTGCGTGTAGTCACGCGCAAAGAACGTCAGCGTCAGGCCGTTCTGATGGAAGGCCATCCAGAAGAACAAGACCACGGCGAACACCAGGCACAGTGCCGTGATGCGCTGCCGCGTCTCGGCTGGTGCCAGTTCCTCGGCCGCCACATGCCCGTCGGTCGAAGCCGTCTTCGCATTGTAATCGGCATGTTTGAACGTATTGCGGAATCCATAATATATAAGTATGGACACGATGAGCGAGACGCAAGCCACGGCAAAGCCATAGTTATACGCCTCGGACAGCTTCTCGATGTAAGTCTGGCAGAACGTGGCGGTGTCGCCCGTGAAACCTTGGGCAGCCTTCAACGACTCCAACGTGGCGGCAGACTGCGCCGTCATGCCCGCCGCGTGGTCCAGATACTGGTGGGCCAGGGCCGGAATCTGTGCGTTATAAGTAAACCCGTTCATACCCAGCACATAGTTGGTCATCTTGGTGGCCGCCGTCGGGGCAAAGAGCGCACCGATGTTGATGGCCATGTAGAAGAGGCTGAACGCCGTGTCGCGCTTGTCCTTATACTCGGGCGCATCGTAGAGGTTGCCCACCATCACCTGCAGGTTGCCCTTGAACAGTCCCGTGCCGCAGGCAATCAGGGCCAGCGCACCGAACATCATGGCCTTGCCGGCCGCATCGGCCCCCGTGGGAATGGCCAGAAGCAGATAGCCCACGAACATGATGAACACGCCCAGCGTCACCATCTTGCCGAACCCGTACTTGTCCGCCAAGATGCCGCCCAAGAACGGCATGAAATAGACGGCCGCCAGGAACGACGAGAAAATGGTGGAGGTGTCTGTGGCCGAATAGCCGAACTTCGCCTGCAAGAACAGGGTGAAAATGGCGAGCATCGTGTAATATCCGAAGCGCTCGCCCGTGTTGGCCAATGCCAACGCGTAAAGACCTTTTGGTTGTCCTTCAAACATAATCGTAAAACGGTTTTTAATAGTGAATAATTATAGCCGCAAAGATAACATTTTAATTCCGCTTTCCGTCCTCCGGCACACAAATGTATCGCCACCGGCCCGCTTTTCATGGCATTTCCATACCCGGCGCGGCCAGTCTGGAAACATTTTTTAGCAAATCATTAGACTTTATGACACAAAAAGCCTATCTTTGCAGCCCCAAAAAGAAGTTGAAAGAATAACAGACACAAACAGACATCCCATGAGCAAATTTGAATTCAAGCCGAAGCTGCTGCTCGACCTGAGAGACTACAGCAAGGAGAAACTGTCCGCCGACATCATGGCGGGCCTCATCGTCGGCATCGTGGCCCTTCCGCTGGCCATCGCGTTCGGCATCGCGTCCGGCGTGACACCGGAAAAGGGCATCATCACGGCCATCATCGCCGGACTGGCCGTCTCCCTCTTCGGAGGCAGCCGGGTGCAGATCGGAGGCCCCACGGGCGCCTTCATCGTCATCGTCTACGGCATCATCCAACAGTATGGCGAGGCAGGACTGCTCGTGGCCACCATCCTGGCCGGCATCTTCCTCGTCCTGCTGGGCGTGTTCCACCTGGGCACCATCATCAAGTACATCCCTTACCCCATCGTGGTCGGCTTCACGAGCGGCATCGCCGTGACTATCTTCACCACACAAGTGAAGGACCTTTTCGGCTTGTCCATCGCCGACGTGCCGGCGGACTTCATCGAGAAATGGATGGCCTACGCCCGCCATTTCGGAAGCCTTGACTTGTGGTCCACAGGCGTGGGCGTGGCCAGCGTGGCACTCATCGCCCTCTCGCCCCGGCTCACCCGCAAGATTCCAGGTTCGCTGATAGCCATCGTGGTCATGACCGCCGGCATCTACGTGCTGAAACAATATGGCATCGCCACGCAAGTGGAGACCATCGGAGACCGCTTCATGATCAAGGCCGAACTGCCGGGCATGAACGTACCCGACCTGAATTGGGAGAGCGTGAAGCAGCTGGTGTCGCCGGCCATCACCATCGCCGTGCTGGGCGCCATCGAGTCGCTGCTCTCCGCCACCGTGGCCGACGGGGTCATCGGCGACCACCACGACTCCAACCAGGAATTGGTGGGGCAAGGCATCGCCAACATCCTCTCCCCCATCTTCGGCGGCATCCCCGCCACGGGTGCCATCGCGCGCACCATGACGAACATCAACAACGGGGGACGCACGCCCGTGGCCGGCATCGTACATGCCGTGGTGCTGCTGCTCATTTTCCTGCTGCTCATGCCGCTGGCACAATATATCCCCATGGCCTGCCTGGCCGGCGTGCTGGTCATCGTGAGCTACAACATGAGCGGATGGCGGACGTTCCGCGAACTGCTCCGCAATCCCAAAGCCGACGTGGCCGTCCTGCTCATCACCTTCTTCCTCACCGTGATTTTCGACCTGACCGTCGCCATTGAGTTCGGTCTGGTCCTGGCCTGCCTGCTGTTCATCAAGCGGGTGATGGAGACCACGGAAGTCAACCTGTTCAAGGACGAAATCATCCCCACGGACGCGGACGGCACCGTCCTTCCGGAAGAACACCTGCACATCCCCGACCATACTGAAGTGTATGAAATCAACGGGCCGTACTTCTTCGGCATCGCCAACCGGTTCGAGGAAGTGGTGCTCCAGACGAAAGAACAGCCCAAAGTGCGCATCATCCGCATGAGGAAAGTGCCGTTCATCGACTCCACCGGCATCCACAACCTGACAAACCTGTGCGAGATGAGCCACCGCGAAGGCGTGCACATCATCCTCTCGGGCGTCAACCCCAAGGTACACGAGGCGCTCAAGAAAAGCGGCTTCTACGAACTGCTGGGCAAGAAGAACATCTGCGACAACATACACACGGCACTCGAGGTGGCGCGCCACTATCTGGACCGCTAAACCCTCTTCCCGTCGCGAACGGCAACGCCCCCGCACGCATGCGTCCTGCATCGTGCGGGGGCGGTTGCCATTTGTTTCCTCAGCCCAAGGCGGGCCGGGCCGCCTACAGCGCCAATATCTGCTCGCCGTGGGTCTTGGTCTTGATTTCCTTGGGCGCAAAGATTTTCTCTATCACGCCCTCCTCGTTCAGGATGAACGTGGTGCGGAACGTGCCCATGTATTTGCGTCCGCACATGCTCTTCTCGCCCCACACGCCCATCTGCTCCACGAGCGCCTTGTCCGTGTCGGCAATCAGCGTGAAGGGCAGCTCGTTCTTGGCGATGAACTTCTGGTGCGAGGCCGCGCTGTCCACGCTCACGCCCACCACCTCGTAGCCTTTCCCGCGCAGGGCGGCATAGTTGTCGCGCAGGCTGCAGGCCTCAGCCGTGCAGCCGGAGGTGCTGTCCTTCGGATAAAAATAAAGCACCACTTTCTTACCCCGGTATTGGCTGAGCAACACCTGTTCTCCATTCTCGTTCAGGCCCAAAACCTCTGGCGCCTTGTCTCCTACATTCATCTTATTCTGTTTTTAGGTTCAACTTCATTCTTCGCCGCATTCGTCGATGGTATAGTTGATGAAGTCGTTGTAGGGCTTCATCAGTTGGAACACCCGTGCCGTGCGTTCCAGCCAGTCCGGCCCGCGGAAAAAATCGTCGTCCACCGCGTGGCACACCGAATAGTCCTTGGGCCGGATATAGTCGGGATAAGGGAAGTCCTTCGGGAATCCCTTGGGCAGGGTCTTCAGCCGCGTCTCGCCGATGACGGGGAAAGCGTCCTTGAAATCGTCGGCCTCCACAATGGAGCGGAACTCGTCTATCTCGTCCACGACGGACTGCCGCACGGCTTTCAGCGTCTTGGGCGGCAGGCACCACGCCCCTCCGGCCAACATGCAGCCGCCGGGCTGCAGGTGGATGTAATAGCCGCTGTGCCACGACTTCTTGCCGCAAGCGTTGACGTACGCCCCGAAATGGCGCTTGTAAGGCGACTTGTCCTCCGAAAAGCGCGTGTCGCGGTAGAAACGGTACGTGCAGTCCTTCACCGCGAGATGGGCCACGCTGCCGTCGAACACCGCGATGCGGGGAATCAGCCGCCCCACCATCTCCTCGAAAACGGCCCGCGCCTCTTCGTACTGCGCCCGGTGGGCGGCGAACCACTCGCGGTCGTTGTGAGCCGCCACGTCCTTCAGGAACCGGAATATCACCTCTGTATTCTCTTTCATGTCTGCCTTTCTTTTTTCCGACCTCCAAAGATAGCACAAAGCCAGCAAAAAAGCAACTTCCGGCGCAACGCTTGCAGTTTTTGACGCAAATCTCCCGCCTTGAGCCGCAGCGGATACGTAACTTTGCGGGACATCAAACCTGAAAAAAGACATCAATTATGACCTTACGGAAATTCATCCGGAAAAGCATCCTGCCGGCCCTGCTGCTCTGCGCGGCACTGGCACCCGCGCAAGCCCAGGACCGGCTGAAGGAACAGCAACAAGCGTTCGTCAACCAAAAGTTCGGCATGTTCATCCACTTCAACATGCCCACGTTCGCCGACGAGGACTGGCCCGACCCCGACCTGCCCGCCGAGACCTTCTATCCCGCACGGCTGGACTGCGGGCAATGGGCCGACGCCGCCCTGAGCGCGGGAATGCGCTTCGGCTGCCTCACCACGAAGCACCACAGCGGCTTCTGCATCTGGGACACGAAGACCACGGACTACAACGTGATGCACAGCCCGCTGAAGCGCGACGTGGTGCGGGAATACGCGGACGCCTTCCGCGCCAAAGGGCTGGGCGTGATGCTCTACTACTCCATCCTCGACACGCACCACCGCCTGCGCCCGGGCCACATCCGTCCGGAACACACGGACCTCATCAAGGCCCAACTGAAGGAACTGCTCACGAACTACGGCCCGATCGAGGCCATCATCATCGACGGGTGGGACGCGCCGTGGTCGCGCATCTCCTACGAGGAAGTCCCCTTCGACGACATCTACCACTTCATCAAACGCCTCCAGCCGGGCTGCCTCGTGATGGACCTGAACTCGGCCAAATACCCGCAAGACGCGCTGTTCTACACCGACATCAAGTCGTTCGAGCAAAACGCCGGACAGCACATCTCCAAGGAGACCAACCGGATGCCGGCCCTCTCCTGCCTGCCGCTCAACGCCTCCTGGTTCTGGAAAACCAACTTCCCCACGACGGAAGTCAAATCGCCCGAATGGCTGGTGAACGAGAACCTGATACCGATGAACAAGGCCTACTGCACCTTCATCCTCAACGTGTCGCCCAACCGCGACGGGCTGGTGGACGACAACGCCGTGGAGGCCCTGAAGGAAATCGGGCGGCTCTACAAGGGGAAGGAAGGCCCAGAGATGGCCTTGGGCAAGTATGAAAGGCCGATTACGGCGGAGAACATCGCCAAGCACCGCCCCGCCGAATCGAGCTGGAGCAACGACGGTTCCATCATGGACTACGGCAACGACGACAACTTCGGCTCGGCCTGGCTGTCCAACAAACGGGTGAAAGAGCCGTGGTTCGAAGTGGAGCTGGAACGCACCCGCCCCTTCAACATGGTCACATTGGTGGACCAAAACCAAAGTTTCAGCAGCTACCGCCTCTTCTATGAGCTGGACGGCGAATGGCACGAGATTCCGGTACGGCCCCAATCCGGAAAGGTCAAGGTGCACCGCTTCGACGAAGTGTGGGGCAACCGCGTGAAGGTAACCTTCACCCCCACCGCCGAATCCATGTCGCTCCACGAAATCGGGGTCTACTACGAACGGCGGGATTAGCCGGAGCAAAATGTCACGGGAACGGGTCGGAATCCGGCAAAAAGACAGATTTTCGGATTCCCTCCCTTCAACAAGACCCGTTGAAAAGAAGCCAAAAAGACGCGAACTGTTAAAAAGCGGGGCAGAGAAATGCTCGTATGATGCATTTCCCAGCCCCGCCTCCCGTTTTTTACCGCACAAAATGGAATTTCTTTGCTGAAAGAAATGAATTTCTTGCCGCAAAGACGAAAAAATCCTGCCGCAAAGCAGTTTCCAAGAAGCCGGAAAACGAGGGAAACCGGGGCTTCGGACAGTATTTTCCTTCTGGATGGAGCCTCACTGCGTACAAAATCCGGCTGACTTTTTGTCCTCCGTTTCCCCTTCCGACCGACACGCCGCCGCAATTTGTCCGCACAAAGCCTCTTCCGCCGCGGCAAGACGAAAGCGGAAGCCGAAAATCCGTGTCATCCTGCAACCCCGTAATGCCGCGAGAATCGCGTATCCTCTCCCGTCCCCCGCCTCATTCCCGTCCGCGCGATTCTCGCGCCCACGCTTTTGACAAATGTTCTTTCTTCCGACAGCTGCCAATACAGCATACACGCCGCATTCCAATCCGTTCAAAAAAAACGGTATCCCCGCCTTCCGGAACACTTTCTCCCCCACAAAAATAATGTTTTTCGTCCTTGCTGTTTGCGCTGTCTTCCTTTTTTGCTTACTTTGCAAGGTGAAACCCTGATATCATAAAAGCCGCTGCATCATGGACAGATATGACACATTACCAGACCGCTATGTAAACCCCTATACGGATTTCGGATTCAAGAAACTGTTCGGGACAGAGATGAACAAGGATTTGCTCATCAGCTTCATCAACAGCCTGCTGCAAGGGCGGGAGGAAATCCACTCGCTCACCTACTTGAACACGGAACACATAGGCGGAAGGGAAAGTGACCGCCGGGCGGTATTCGACGTGTATTGCGAAAACGAACGCGGCGAGAAAATCCTGGTGGAAATGCAACGCGGCGAACAACAGTTTTTCAAAGACCGGAGTCTCTACTACGCCACATTCCCCATCCGCGAACAAGGAGAAAAAGGAGAGTGGGACTATCGTCTGAAAGCCGTGTACGTCATCGGAATCCTGAACTTCACGTTCGACACGCAGGATGACAACTATTTCCACCATGAGGTGCAACTCACGGACAACCGGACTAAAGAAGTGTTCTACGACAAACTGACTTTCATCTATCTGGAGATGCCGAAGTTCAACAAACGCGAGGACGAGCTGCACGGGATGTTTGAGAAGTGGCTCTTCGTACTCCGCAACCTGTCCCGCCTGATGGAACGTCCGCCAGCCCTTCAGGAACGGATTTTCACCCGCCTTTTCGAAGCTGCCGAAATCGCCAAGTTCACCAAGGAAGAATATGACTCATACGAGGACAGCCTGAAAGTGTACCGCGACTGGAAAAACACCATCGCCACAGCAGTACTCAAAGCCCAAAAAGAAGGAATGGAGAGAGGAATGAGGAAAGGGATGAAAAAAGGAATGAAAGAAGGAATGGAAAAAGGAATGAAAGAAGGAATGGAAAAAGGACTACAAGAAGGAAGAGACGCAGAAAAACGCGAGATAGCACGAAACATGAAAGCCAACGGAATGGACACGAGCCTGATTGTACAACTCACCGGACTGTCCGAAACAGATGTGGACGGGCTATGAAGCCCGCCCTATCCCTCTTCTCTCATACGCCTATTATAATAGTTTTTGGAAATGGTCCGGTTGCACCCCTTCTTGTCGGCCGTATAGTTCGTACAACCCAGAAAAGGCTCATTCCGGCCCTCCTTGACAATCAGATACCCGTCCTTGCACGCGTCACATTTGATAATTGGCAAGTCGCCGCCCCGCAAGTCATTGGTCATGAAGTCACAAATCTCAGGTTCGTTGGAGCAAATCCACAGCTTCAGCCCATAAGACTTCTTATAACGCAACTGCATGGGATAACCGCAAACCGGACAACGCTTGACCTCTCCCTTATCCCGCATCTGGTCATCCAATACGCCATTCACCGCCACTCCCGGGAAGTCACGCACGATTTCCAAAACGAACTCGGAAGGACGCTGCCGGGGCGTGACGATATACACCCGGTTCTTGGTCCGCGTCAAGGCCACATAAAAAAGGCGGCGTTCCTCGGCATACTCCATCGAACGGTCCTCTTTCACGACATATCTCAACACCGGGTCGTCCTGCACTTGGGAAGGGAAGCCATACAATTCGTTACGGGCGTTGACAAGGATGACATAATCATAACCCAGTCCCTTGGCACGGTGGACGGTCATGAACTCCAGACGAGATGACGGGAACTTTTTGGATATCACATTACCCGTTTCCTCCTCATAAATGAAATCAGACGAGCGGCACAGGTTATAAGCGTCAAAACCATAGCGTCCTAGCAGAAGGATGGAAGGCTGTCGTCCGGGATTCTCGTCCAGTATCTGCCCGATGACCCGCTCCACCGTCTCGCCCACAAGAAAATACTTCCCTCCCCGGCCTTCATATTTCTTCCGGTCCACCTCCTCTGTATAGGTCTCCACCACGACAGGCCGGTCAATATGCTTGGGCGAAACGAGGCTCTTGCGAATCTGTGTCGCATTCTTTTGGATGAAACCACCTGCAATGTCAATCACTTCCTGAGCATTACGGTAAGTCCTCGTGATTGTCAGGCTTGCCCCATAACCGAAAGATTCCCGGAAACGGGTGAACAGCGTGATGTCGGAACCGGCATAAGCATAGATAGACTGCCAATCATCGCCCACGGCAATGATTTTCGCATCACACAGCTTACCCAACTCCTGGGTCAGGTTAAACCGTTGGCGCGAGATGTCCTGATACTCATCTACAATAATATATTTGAAATCCAGCTTCTTGCCTTTCACCTCCTCTTCCCGCAGAATCCGTGCGGAATCGTTGATCATGTCCTCGAAGTCTATCGCCTGCCTCTCCTTCAACCGCTTCTCATATTCATGGAAGCATTGCTCGCAAATGAGCATGAACAACTTGGTGCGTTCATTGGAAGTCCGGGCCTGAATACGGAAAAAATCTTCCAATGCCAGCCCTTGTGTCTTGAAATTCCGGATGAAGGTGCAAACCAACTTGACCAGTCTGGAGATGTATTTGTTTTCCTCCGTGCTTATGATTTTGTCGAAAATCTCACGCGAAGACCTTGGACGCAGCTCAAAGCCATGCTCCACAAGCTGCTCCTCCAGATGCTTCAGGAAATCACGCCCGTCATTGTAATCCGAATAAGTGAAAATCAGCTCTGTGCCATGTTTCCGGTGCAACGCTATCTTATCCTCGATTTCCTGTTCGTACCGCATCAGCTCTTCTTCGGAATAACGGCTGTTCCATCCGTCTTCCGTAATGCCGAAATGCTCGATATAAGCCACGCGCCCATCCTGTTCAATGGTAAAATCCGGCGTGTAAAGTTTGTGGGAACGGAGGATATGATAAGGGTAAGGCTTCTCATACGAATAATCAATCCCGTTCATGAACAGGAAATTCGCAATCCGCACTTCCTGTGCCGAGCGCAGTGTCTCATGGGCAATGCTGACACACCGGCCCGTCCGACGGTCGATGACCTGCTCCGCATATTCCTCCATATTGCCTTTCAAGGTAGAAAAGTCGGCCTTGGACACATAATTGAAAAAAGCGTTAAGGTCATCTCCTTCGTAGGGAGCCTCAAAATAGCTTCCAAAGAAGAGGATGAGCTTGTCCACCAGCCCCGGAGAGTCCAGTATATTGCTCTTCAGATATTGGTTCACCACATGGAACATGAAGCCTCCGTCCACCACCGCCTTCCGGTTCGCGTCCTGTCTCCGGAGAATGGCATAGCCCGTTTTATGGAACGTCGTCACAGGGCAGTCTATCCCCATGGCCTTGTTGATCTTGTCACGAAGCTCACCCACGGCCTTGTTGGTGAACGAGATGACCAATATCTGGTCCGGCCTCACTTCCTTGCGTTCCACAAGATACTTCACTTTTGCCGCCACGGTCGTGGTCTTTCCGGCTCCAGCCCCGGCCACGACCAAGGTGTAGTCCTCATCCGAAAGCACCACACGCCGCTGTTCTTCGTCAAGCCGTATGCCCGCATCCACGTCTTGAAGAATGTGGTCCAGATAATACCGCTCTTCCTTCAGATGTTTGCTGACAAAGTGTTCATTATGCTCCTTCACGGACTTCGGTTCGCCCGATGCCAGATCTTGATAAAGAGCCAGAAACGCCCTCGCTTTCTTCACGCTGATTTTATTAGCCTTGCAGTACGGTTCCAGCATCTTCGTCTGCTCCAAAACAGAAAGAAGGAAATGGATATCCGCATACATCTCCGTAAGACCTTTATAATCACTACGAGCCAGAAAAGTGTCGCTATCCAGAATACACTTGGTGTCTCTTTCAAAATCCCCAAGCCGTTCCTTCATGGAAACCTCTCCCGTCTCTGGGACTGTCTCTTTCCTATGAAATATCCGGTTCAAAAATGGCATGAGATTCCAAGTATTTTGCTTCGTGTTCGCGAATTTATAAAAAAACGCATAAACATCCGCTGCCGCAAAGACTTTTTAAGAAAAAGAAAGGAACACGCCGGACTGACGCCCCGCGCATTCCCTCCTTATACCTATTTATATTATCACTCAGCAGCTGCCTCCGCTTCCACTTGGCGATAGTTCACCAACTGGTCGGGCGTGAACTTGCGGATGAAGTTGAAGTGCTTCTCCACTTCGGCCTCGGCATAGTTCACATACACGTCCAGGCTCTTGGCGAAGAGGTCGGGACGGCGGGTGGCATCCTGCAGCAACAAGTGGCACATGATGGTGTCGGCCGCCATTTCCATCAGGCGACGTGCCACGAAGTCGTGCAACTCCTGATTGTTCATCTCCTTCACGGCGTTCGTGCAGGCATCGAACTTGTTGGCCATCTCCTTGATACGGGTCATGTAGCCCTCGAATTCCGGAGCCGTCGGCACAGCCTCAAACTCGCGGATGGTTGCGATATAAGCCCCGTTGGTCACGTAACGGATGGCGGCCACCGTCTGCAATTGGGTGGTACCCTCGTAAATAGAAGTGATGCGCGCGTCGCGGTAGATGCGCTGGCAGGCATATTCCAACATGAAACCCGAACCGCCATGAACCTGGATGCTGTCGTATGCATTCTGGTTGGCGTATTCGGAGTTCATGCCCTTGGCCAGCGGCGTGAAGCTGTCGGCCAGTTTGGCGTACTTCTTCTGTTCGGCACGTTCTTCCGGCGTCAACTTGCGCTCGCGGGCAATGTCGTCCAAAGCCTTGTAGATGTCCACATAGCGCGAAGTCTGGTAAAGCAACGCACGTCCGGCATCGAGCTTGGCCTTCATCGTGGCCAGCATATCGTACACGGCCGGGAAGTTGATAATTTCCTTGCCGAACTGCTTGCGATCCTTGGCATAAGCCAAAGCCTCGTTGTAGGCAGCCTGGCTCAGGCCGACCGACTGGGCGGCGATACCGAGACGCGCACCGTTCATCAGCGCCATGACGTACTTGATCAATCCCAGCTTGCGGCTGCCGCAAAGCTCGGCTTTCGCGTTCTTGTAGACCAACTCGCACGTGGGTGAACCATGGATGCCCATCTTGTTCTCGATGCGGCGTACGTCCACTCCGCCGTCGCGCTTGTCGTAGATGAACATCGAAAGGCCGCGACCATCCTTCGTCCCTTCTTCCGAACGGGCCAGGACGAGATGAATGTCCGCATCTCCATTGGTGATGAAACGCTTCACGCCGTTCAACCGCCAGCAATTGTTGGCCTCGTCGAACGTGGCTTTCAGCATCACGCTCTGCAAGTCCGAACCGGCATCCGGCTCGGTCAGGTCCATCGACATGGTCTCGCCAGCGCAAACCCTCGGGATGAAACGGCTGTGCTGGTCCTCGTCACCGAACTCATACAACGTCTCGATACAATCCTGCAGCGACCAGATGTTGCCGAAGCCGGCATCGGCGGCAGCCACCACCTCGGCACACATCGTGTACGGCGTGATGGGGAAGTTCAGCCCGTTGTACTTGCGGGGCATCGTCATGCCGTTCATGCCGGCCTTCACCATCGCGTCCAGATTTTCCACCGTGCCGCTGGCATAGTCCACGCGACCGTCATGGTGGTGCGGGCCTTCGGCATCCACGCCTTCGGCATTCGGTGCAATCACGTTGGCCGTGATGTCGCCCACGATTTCCAAAGTCTTGTCGTAAGAGTCCATGGCGTCGGCATAGTCCACCGGCGCATAGTCGAACTCGTCCTTGTCCCTGAAGTCGCGCTCTTTCAATTCCACGATGCGCTTCATCATCGGATTCTCCAAGTGATACTTGAGTTCCGGTATGTCTGAATAGTAATTAGCCATTGTTGTTTACTTGCTGTTTTGTTTGTAATACTTGATGAGCTTCGGCACGACTTCTTCCACCGTACCGTTGATGACGTAGTCGGCGATGGCGTTGATCGGCGCGTTCGGGTCGCTGTTCACCGAAATGATGATGCCGCTCTCCTTCATGCCGGCGATGTGCTGGATGGCACCGGAGATGCCGCAGGCGATGTACACCTTGGGACGCACGGTCACGCCCGTTTGTCCGATTTGCAGGTCGTGGTCGCAGAAGCCTGCATCCACGGCCGCACGGCTCCCGCCCACTTCGGCGTGGAGTTCATGCGCCAGCTCGTAGAGCATGTCGAAGCCTTCGCGGCTGCCCATGCCGTAACCGCCGGCAATGACGATGGAAGCGCCCTTCAGGTTGTTCTTGGCCTTTTCCACATGGCGGTCGATGACCTTTACCACATATTCCGTCTCGGGTACATACTTGGCCACGTCGTGTACGACCACCTCTCCTTTATAATTCGGGTCGAGCACTTCGGCCTTCATCACGCCGCTACGAACCGTTGCCATCTGCGGACGGTTCTCGGGGTTCACGATAGTGGCCACGATGTTGCCGCCGAACGCCGGACGAATCTGGTACAGCAGGTTGTCGTAGTGCTTGCCTGCCTTCTTGTCATCGTGCGGACCGATTTCGAGGGCGGTGCAGTCCGCCGTCAGTCCGGAATGGAGGGCGGACGAAACGCGCGGCCCCAGGTCGCGGCCCACCACGTCGGCCCCCATCAGGCAAATCTGCGGCTGCTCCTCCTTAAACAAATTGACCATCACTGCCGTGTGGGGCAAAGAAGTATAGGGCGACAGTCCCGGCGCGTCGAAAATGTGCAGGCGGTCCACGCCGTAGGGCAGGATTTGGGATTCGATGTTCCCCGTGATACCGGCCCCGGCGGCCACGGCCTCGAGCTGCACGCCCAACTCGTTGGCCAGCTTGCGGCCCTTGGTCAACAATTCCTGGCTTACCTCGGCCACCGTAGTGCCTTCAAGCTCGCAATATACAAATACGTTGTTCATGAGTCTTTATCCGATTGTATGGTTAGCCAATAATTCTTGTATCAATTCCTCCACGTCGGCGTCCGAAGCGGTGAGTACCTTGCTCTCCTTGGCCTTGAACACGATATTCTGCACGGCCTTCACCTTGGTGGGCGAGCCGCTCAGTCCGCATTGTGCGAGGTCGGCGTCCACGTCGGCCGTCGTGAGTTGCCCCAGCGTGAGGTAGGGCTTTTTCTCGTATTCCTCGGCGTAGGGCAGTCCTTCCGCCGGCATCTCCATCGGCACCATGGCCCGCTTGTATTTCATCACCAGTTTGGCGTTGCGCGGACGGCACGGCGCGGCACTGCCGTTCACGGTCAGCACGAGGGGCAAGGGAGCTTCCACCGTCTCCACGCCGCCGTCGATGTGACGCTTCACGGTCATTTTCCCGTCGGCACACGCCAAGATTTCCTCCACGTAGGTCACTTGCGGAAGCCCCAGCTTCTGCGCCACCTGCGGCCCCACTTGGGCCGTGTCGCCGTCAATGGCCTGGCGACCTCCGAGAATCACGTCGGGCACCCCGATTTTGCGGATGGCCGTGGCCAGGGCATAGCTGGTGGCCAGCGTGTCGGCCCCGGCAAAGGCACGGTCGGTGAGCAGGTAACCGCCGTCGGCCCCGCGATACAAGCTTTCGCGGATTACTTCGGCGGCACGCGGCGGCCCCATGGTGATGACGGTCACGGTGGAACCCGGGTTAGCGTCTTTCAGTCTCAACGCCTGTTCCAATGCGTTCAAATCTTCGGGATTGAAGATGGCAGGCAGTGCGGAACGGTTCACGGTGCCTTCCGGTGTCATGGCGTCCGGCCCCACGTTCCGCGTGTCGGGTACTTGTTTGGCAAGTACGATGATTCTTAAACTCATAGTCCTTTATTTATTTTGTCGTATATAGATTAAATAATCCCTTTTCATGGCAAGCCACATTCGGCAAATGTACTGATTTTATAGCAAGCTCCCAAGAAAAAAAGGATAAAAAGCGGGCTCCCGGACCATAAATGGACGATTTCGATTCTCCGGATACAGTTTTTCCGTTTTCCCCCGTACGGTTTCCGTCCCAAAACACTATCTTTGTCCCACCAAACCATATTGACACAAGCATGAAAACCACCCATACTCCCGGACGGGAACACCGTTTCCTACAAAAACTTTTGGCCATTCCGCACGAGCTGGTCTGCTTCGTGGCGTTCTGGGCTTTCGCCTGGCTTTGGTACGGGGAAGTGTTTGCCATGGCTCGCGGCTACAGCTTCTTCTCGTCCGACCCGCTCCTGATGCGGCCCGTACTCGACCGCGCCTTGGGCGGCCTGTGGGTCATGGGCCGGGCATGGCTCAACCTCTTTGCCTACCCTTGGCTGGGAAGCGCCGCCTTGGCCTTCCTTCTCGCCATCGGGAGCTGGCTCTTCGGAAAAGTGGCGTTCCTGCCACGAAGGTGGCAAGCCGCCCAATATCTCCCGGCCATGGCCTACCTCTATTATCTGACATGGCAAGGACTGGATGCGTTTGTCTATGCCGAGCCGGGGCGGATAGCGGGCATCCCCTTTGCCGCCGTGGCGGCCCTGCTGCTCCTTTACCCCATTGTGCGGTGGATGATCCGCAGGCCGCGCCGGGAAGACACGCCGCAACCCGTCTGGAGCAAAACGGCCAACCTGCTTGTGCCGCTGCTGCTGTTGGGAGGCATCATGTATTACGGCCAGCAGAAACGCCCTGAAGTCCGTGCCACCGCCCACATGCAGCACTTGCTGGACAGGCAGGAATGGGAAGCCATGGCCCGCACCGCACAGGAATGGGAAGGCAGCTGCCGCCCGGTCGCGGCCTACCATGCCATCGCCCTGCTCCGCACCGGACACCTGCTGGACGACCTGTTCAAGGTGCGCTATGACTTCGACCCCTTCAAACTGACCAAGCGCAACGGCCAGCCGGTGGACGGGCTGGACATCTACGAGGCCGAAGCCGACTTCCAGGCAGGCTTGTGGCAAACCGCCTACCGCAAGGACATGGAGCTGACGGTGCTGGACGGCGTATGCACCGCACGCCTCAAGCGCATGGTGAAATGCGCCATCCTGAACGGAGAGGCCAACCTGGCCCTGCGCTACCTGCAAGTCCTTTCACACCAACCTTTCGAGCGCAAATTCATCCGGCGTTACCGGACGCTGGCCCTACAGCCGGAAAAGATACGGGACGACAAGGAACTGGCCTTCATCCAGAACCTGCGCCCGGACTTCGACCTCTTTGAAAGCTTTTTCATCTCCCCGCTGTTCATTGGTTTCCCGCTGGCCAAGTTTCAAGCGGAGAATCCCGTCCGGCGCGAAATGTCCACGGCTGCGGCACTTTATACCAAGAACATGCCCGTGTTCCTCGGGCAGGCGTCCTATTACCTGCGGCAACCTTCATTCCCCCCTGTCGTGGGGGATGCCCTGGGGCTGGCCTACGCCAACAACCAGCTGGGCGGCATGGATGCCCGACCGCTCATGCCCTATACGGAACGACTCATGGCCTTCACGCGGGACATCGGGCCGGCGGATCCCCTGCAGGCCCGAGACCCCGGCCACACGCTGTTCCACAAGTACCGGGGCTTTTATCCTTATTACTATTTCTTCGGCAACCGGAATTTGAAACCCGATGCCCGCACACCTGAAAAAGAAAAAGGAGGAGTAAACTAATGACCCGACCCATCCCCCGAAGCATACCGGCCCTCGCGGCCTTCATCGCCATCCTTTGGCTCTGTGCCTGCCACTCGCGTCCCGCCCTTCCGGAATCCTACGCCCGGACAGAGGAGCAGCCCCTGATATTCCCCGATTACACGGACATCACCTGCCCTTACAACATCGCCCCGCTGAATTTCCAGGTGATGAATCCCGGGAAAGGCTGCATCGCCGAGGTCAAGGACACCCGCACCCTCCTGGCCGTGGAAGGGCGCGACAAGGGGAAAATCCGCTTCGACGAGGACGAATGGAGGCAACTGCTCCAAAGCCACAAAGGAAAAGACCTGACCGTCAACCTCTACGTCAAGGACGACAAAGGATGGAGGCTACTCCGCCCCTTCGCCCTGCACGTGGCACCGGAGCCCATCGACAGTTTCCTGACCTACAGGCTGATAGAACCGGGCTACATCGCCTTCCGCCGTCTCGGCATCTACCAGCGCGACCTGACCGGCTTCGAGGTCCATACGCTCTACGAGAACAACGCCGAATATGACGACCGGCGGAACCATTGCATCAACTGCCACAACTTCCAGCAGCAAGGCACGGGCCGCTTCCTGCTCCACGTGCGGGCCAATTACGCCGGCACGCTGATAGGCGACGGGGTTGCCTTGTCCAAAGTCACGTTCCCCACGGACAGCATCCCTTTCGGGGCCACTTACCCGGCATGGCATCCCACACAGCCGTGGGTGGTGTTCTCCTCCAACTACACCCGGCAGTCGTTCCACATCCGCCACGACGAGAAGGTGGAAGTGCAGGACATGGCTTCCGACCTGATTTTCTACGACCACGCCAAGCGGACCGTCCGCCACATCCTGCGCACCGACAGCGTGCTGGAGACTTTCCCCCACTGGGCGCCGGACGGGAAACGGCTGTATTACACCGCCGCAAAAATGCCTGAAATGGCCGGCCTGACAATGGACGACCGCGAGGTTTACGCCGTCGGACACTATCAGGAGTTCCTTTATGACCTGATGTACATGGACTTCGACCCCTCCACGGGAAAGTTCGGCACGCCACACGCCCTGACCGACTATGCGCGGCAGGGCAAAAGTGCCTCCGTCGTCCGCGTCAGCCCCGACGGAAGGTTCCTGCTTTACACCCTGGCCGACTACGGGCAGTTCCACATCTGGCACAAAAGCGCCGACCTTTGGGTGTACGACCTGAAGGAGCAAAGACATTACGCCCTGGAAGAGGCCAACAGCGACGACGCGGACAGCTACCAT
This sequence comes from uncultured Paraprevotella sp., assembly GCA_944320765.1. Lineage (GTDB taxonomy): Bacteria > Bacteroidota > Bacteroidia > Bacteroidales > Bacteroidaceae > Paraprevotella. The sequence goes on along the minus strand of CALUIS010000012.1, from coordinate 34,319 downwards.
GCCTGGAGCAGCAACGGACGCTGGATCGCCTTCAGCTCACGGCGCAACGACGGCAACTTCACCCGCGTGTTCTTTTCCTACTTCGACAAGCAGGGCAAGGCCCGCAAGGCGTTCATGCTCCCGCAAGCCGACCCCGAAGAGGACGTACTCCTGCTCAAGAGCTACAACGTCCCCGAGCTGACGCGGGAACCCATCCACTTCACCCGGGAAGACCTCACACGGGCCGTCACCGAGACCCAAGCAGAAGAAACCGATTACCAATCCACTAACTGACGAATATGAATAAAACGAACCTTATCTTGTCCGCGCTCCTCATCGGAAACGGATGGACCGCCACGGCACAGACCGTCCGGAATTTCCAACCCATGGAGGACGTGAACCACGTCACCGACCTTACCCTCGACAGCCTGGAACTGGCCAACACGGCCCGCCCCGTGCCGGGGTCCTCACGCCGGGGGGACAACCCCGTGCTGTTCCTCGTGGGCAACTCCACCATGCGCACCGGCACCAGAGGCAACGGCGACAACGGCCAATGGGGCTGGGGATTCTTCGCCCACGAGTGTTTCGACGAGGGGAAAATCACCGTGGAGAACCACGCACTGGGCGGCACGAGCAGCCGCACGTTCTACCGCCGCCTGTGGCCGGACGTGAAGAAAGGCATCCGCAAGGGCGACTACGTCATCATCGAGCTGGGGCACAACGACAACGGCCCCTTCGACAGCGGACGCGCACGGGCGTCCATCCGCGGAATCAGCGCCACGGACTCGCTCCCCGTGGTCATCAAGGAGACGGGCGAACGGGAAACAGTGTACAGCTACGGCGAATACCTGCGCCGCTTCGTCCGCGAATGCAAGGCGCTGGGCGCCCACCCCATCCTGCTCTCGCTCACGCCCCGCAACGCCTGGGACGGGAAGCATCCGGGACACATCGGGCGCGTCAACGAGACGTTCGGACTGTGGGCCCGTCAGGTGGCCGAGGAGCAGGACGTGCCGTTCATCGACCTGAACGAGATTTCGGCCTCGAAGCTCGAACGGTTCTCCACGTGGAAAGTAGACTATCATTTCTATCACGACCGCATACACACCAGCGCGTTCGGCGCACGGCTCAACGCCCGCTCCGCCGCCGAGGGGCTGGCCGCAGCCACGCATCCCGACCTGAAGGGACTGCAGGCCTGCCTCGTGAACCTGGAACTGCCCGCCGCACAGGTCCGGCGTGAACCCGGGAAACCCGTGGTGTTCATCACGGGCGACTCCACGGTGAAGAACGAAGACAAGGACTCCGACGGCATGTGGGGCTGGGGCAGCCAGGCGGCCACCGTGTTCGACACCACACGCATCACCGTCGCCAACGAGGCGATGGCCGGGCGCAGCACCCGCACCTACCTGGAGGAGGGACGCTGGGAACGCGTGTACAACGCCCTGCAGCCGGGCGACTTCGTGCTCATCCAGTTCGGGCACAACGACATCAGCGAGATCGACCACGGACGGGCACGCGGAGTCATCGCCTGCGCCCGCGACACGAGCCACGTCTACCGCATCCGCAAGGGCGGCACGGCCTACAACGATGTCATCTACTCCTTCGGCTGGTACCTGAAGAAGTTCATCGACGACGTGCGCGAGAAAGGCGCCACCCCCATCCTCGTCTCGCTCACCCCGCGCAACGAATGGCCCGGCGGAAAGGTCGAGCGGCGCAACGACACGTACGGACGATGGTACCGCGAAGTGGCGGCCGAGACCGCCGTGGAATTCCTCGACCTGCACAACATCACGGCGGACGCCCTGGACAGCATCGGGCAGGAAGGCGCCAAGGCATATTACTGCCGCGACCACACGCACACCTCGCTGCAGGGCGCACGCCTCAACGCACAAGGCATCGCAGAAGGGCTGCGCCGGATAGACAGCCCGCTGGCACGGTATCTGAAATAAGGGCCCGGCAGGAAATTCATGGGGATGCCTGAAAGCCACGATATTGAAATGGATTCGCCTCGCGGATCCATTTCTTTGCCGTTTGCAAGGCGTGGACACTTCCCGGCGTTCGCAACTGCTCTGCCCCACAGGGGAACTGTTCAATCCTGCCCCCCCAAAAAAGTCTCGCCCTGCGCGAGGAAACTCCGGACGGCACTGTCGTCCCTACAGACGGCACTGTCGTTCGCACGGACGGCAGTGCCGTTTCCACAGCCGACAGTGCCGTCCGGAGATTCAATCCCCGCAAGCCCGCCTTCCCGTCCGGACGCCCGCATGATTGCGGACGCCCGCGATTAAAATCCCGCACGCCACACAATAAAGAGGCCAGGCGCACGTTCCTATAGAAGTACATTAGCGACAGAAGACATGATAGAATACGTGAAGGGGCCGGTCGCCGAACTCACTCCGGCTCTCGCCGTCATCGATTGCCACGGCGTGGGATACGGCCTCAACATCTCTTTAAATACATTTTCCGCCTTGCAAGGCAAGCAGGAAGCCAAACTGTACGTTTACGAAGCCATCCGCGAAGACGCTTACGTGCTTTTCGGATTCTCCACCAAACAGGAGCGTGCGCTCTTCCTGCTGCTTGTCAGCGTGTCCGGCATCGGAGGCAACACGGCGCGCATGATCCTCTCCGCCCTCACGCCGGCGGAACTCGTCAATGTCATCAGTTCCGGCAACGACAAACTGCTCAAGACGGTGAAAGGCATCGGGCTGAAGACGGCCCAGCGCATCATCGTGGACTTGAAGGACAAAATCGCCTCTGTGGAAATCGAAGGCACGGAAGGCGGACGCCTCTCCCCTGCCGCCCAACCGGGACATTCCGAAATCCTGGAAGAGGCCGTGGCCGCCCTCACCATGCTGGGCTTCCCGCCCGCCCCGTCGCAGAAAGTGTCGCTGGCCATTCTGAAAGAAGAACCGGACGCGGCAGTGGAGCGCGTCATCAAATTGGCCCTCAAACGGCTGTAAGACTGCGCATCAAGCTTCATCTCCAATCGGCAACGCATGAGAAACCTTCCAAAAAAATGGCTCTATATCATCCTTTTGGCCGTCAGTGTCAACACGCTGGCGGGCATGGGCGACGCGCCGTTCCTGCACCTCCCGCAAGGGCAGGTCGTTTCTCCCGCCGAACCGGACACCCTCAAGCCGCGCTTCAGCGTGAGGCGCACCGCCCCGCGCGACGAGGACGACCTGAGGAAAAGGAGCATGGACCTGCGCGACCCGGAAAACCTGACCACCGACACCGTGTACGACCCGAAGACCGGAAACTACACCATCGGCACCAAGCTGGGAGACACCTACCTGAACGCCCCCCTGCTGATGTCGCCCGAGGAATACCAGGAATGGAGCCTGCAGAAATCATTGCAGAACTACTACCGGCAGCGCAACGCCGAGGAGTTCGAGACGGAAGGGAAAAACAAGTTCGACTTCACGGACATGCAGTTCGACCTGGGGCCGGCCGAGAAGATATTCGGCCCGGGCGGCGTGCGCATCAAGACGCAAGGGTCCGCCGAACTGAAAATCGGCGGCAACATGAAGAAGACGGACAACCCCAGCCTGTCGGAAAACCGCCGCAAGACGTTCGGCTTCGACTTCGAGGAGAAAATCAACATGAGCATGAACGGAAGCGTGGGCGACAAGATCAACATGAACCTGAACTACAACACCGACGCCACGTTCGACTTCGACGCGCAAAGCATGAAGCTGCGCTACGAAGGGAAAGAAGACGAAATCATCAAGCTCATCGAAGGCGGCAACGTGTCGCTCCCCACCAACTCCTCGCTCATCAAGGGCGCGTCCTCGCTGTTCGGCCTTCGCACGGACCTGCAGTTCGGCAAGCTGAAAATGCAGATGGTGGTGTCGCAAAAGAAGTCCGCCTCGAAAAGCGTGTCGTCCAAAGGCGGCACGCAAAGCCACAACTATGAGTTCGAGGCCACGGAATACGAGGAGAACCGCCACTTCTTCCTCGCCCACTTCTTCCGCGACCATTACGACAACAACATGAGCAAGCTGCCCACCGTCATGTCCGGCGTGACCATCAAGCGCATCGAGCTGTGGGTGACCAACAAGACCGGCAGCTACGAGAGCAACCGCAACATCGTGGCCTTCACCGACATCGGCGAGCATGACAGCATCGCCAACCCGCTGTGGAACCCCGGCTCCATGACCGTGGCCTCCAACAATGCCAACAACCTCTACTCCACCATGACGTCCCAGCACGCCGCCGCCCGCGACATCAGCCAGACCTCCACGGAACTGGATGCCATCTCGGGTTTCGAGGGCAGCGTGGACTACGAGAAGCTGCAAAGCGCACGCCTCCTGTCGTCCTCGGAATACACGGTGAACACCGCATTAGGCTACGTGTCGCTCAACTTCACGCTCCAGCCCGACGAAGTGCTGGCCGCCGCGTTCGAATACACCTACAACGGAGCCACCTATCAGGTGGGCGAGTTCTCCAGCGACCTGACCGACAACACCCAGGCCCTCTTTGTCAAGGCCCTGAAGAACACGTCCAACACTCCGGACATGGGCAACTGGCACCTGATGATGAAGAACGTGTACAGCCTCGGGGCCACCACCACGCAGAAGGAGGATTTCAAGCTGGACATCCAATACCAGAGCGACTCGGCCGGCGTGTACGTGTCCTACCTGCCCGAAGCGCAATACAAGAACGTCAAGATCCTACGCATCATGAACCTGGACCGCCTGGATGCCAACAACAAGGCGAACCCCAACGGCCAGTTCGACTACGTGGAGGGCTACACCATCAACAAAGGACGCATCTACTTCCCCGTGGTGGAACCCTTCGGCAGCCACCTGCGCCGGTACCTGAACGACGACGCGCTCGCCGCGAAATACTGCTTCGACGAACTGTACAACTCCACCAAGACCACCGCCAAGCAGATAGCGGAGAAGAACAAGTTCCTGCTCACCGGAGAATACAAAGGCAACAACGGGGCGGAAATCAGCCTCGGGGCCATGAACGTGCCGCAAGGCTCGGTGACCGTGACGGCCGGCGGCGTGACGCTGGTGGAGAACCAAGACTACACGGTGGACTACTCCATGGGCGTGGTGACCATCATCAACCAAAGCATCATCGACGCGGGCACCAACGTCAGCGTGGACTTCGAGAGCAACGACAACTACGGGATGCAGCGCAAGACGCTCGTGGGCTTCAACCTGCAATACGACGTGAACAAGGACTTCACGCTCGGCGGGACGTTCATGTTCCTCAACGAACAGCCGCTCACCACCAAGGTGAACATGGGCGAGGAGCCGCTGAAGAACACCCTATGGGGCGTCAACCTGTCGTGGAAGAAGGAAAGCCAGTGGCTCACGAACCTCATCGACAAGATTCCGCTCATCGACGTGACCGAACCATCGCAAATCAGCTTCACGGGCGAGTTCGCCCAGCTCATCGCCGGACAGAACCGCAAGATACAGGGTTCGGCATCCTACATCGACGACTTCGAGAACACGAAAAACGGCATCAGCGTGATGCAGCCCACCAGCTGGATGATCTCCAGCGTGCCGTCGGATTTCGACGAAAGCACGCTGGTCAACGACGTGCGCTCGGGCTACAACCGCGCCCTGCTCAGCTGGTACACCGTCGACCCGCTCTTCACGCGCCAAAGCTCGTCGCTCACCCCGGCGCACATCAAGAGCGACCTCAACCAGCTTTCCAACCACTACGTCCGCGAGGTGTACGAACGCGAGCTGTATCCGAACAAGACCCAGACCAGCTACAACTCGGCCGCCTCGCTGCCCGTGATGAACCTGGCCTTCTATCCCACCGAACGAGGCGCCTACAACCTCAATCCCGACCTGGACTACAACGGGCGGCTCACGAACCCCAAGACCCGCTGGGGCGGCATGATGCGCAAGCTGGACACCAACGACTTCGAGACGGCCAACATCGAGTACGTGGAGTTCTGGATGCTCGACCCCTTCATCTACACCCGCGACCTGGGCGGCGACTACGGCGGCGACTTCTACCTCAACCTGGGCGAGGTGAGCGAGGACATCCTCCACGACGGCAAGAAATTCTTCGAGAGCGGAATGCCCATCGACGGGAACTCGGCCTACTACACGGAAACCGTATGGGGCCGCGTGCCGAACACCACCAGCGTGGTCTACGCCTTCAACAACGAGTCCGGCGCACGCGAACGGCAGGACATCGGCCTCAACGGCCTGAGCAGCGAGGAGGAACGCACGTTCGGGGCCTACCGCGAGTTCCTCATGGCCGTGCAGGGCAAGGTCAGCCCGGCGGTGTTCGACTCCCTGACGGCCGACCCGGCGGCGGACGACTACCACTATTTCCGCGGCTCGGACTACGACGCCCAGCAGCGGAGCATCCTGGACCGCTACAAATACATCAACCTGCCCGAAGGCAACTCCCGCTCGAACGAGAACGCCGACGAGTCCTACGACACATCTTACAAGACCACGCCGGACGTGGAGGACATCAACCAGGACTACACGCTGAACGAGTATGAGAAGTATTACCAATACCACATCAGCATCCGCCCCGAGGACTTCGTGGTGGGCCGCAACTACATCGTGGACCGCCGCACGGCCAGCGTCAAGCTGCGCAACGGCAACACGGAAGAAGTGAACTGGTACCAGTTCCGCGTCCCCGTGGACGAATACGAGAAGAAAGTGGGCAACATCAACGACTTCACCAGCATCCGCTTCATGCGCATGTTCATGACCGGCTTCGAGAAACCCGTCATCCTGCGTTTCGCCACCCTCGACCTCGTGAAAGCCGAATGGCGCTCCTACGAGCAGGCCCTCTATGCCGGCGAGATGCCCACCACCAACGGCAGCATGGAAATCTCGGCCGTGAACATCGAGGAGAACAACGACAAGACCCCGGTGAACTACGTGCTGCCGCCGGGCGTCAGCCGCGTGGTGGACCCCGCGCAAAGCCAACTGGCCGAGGAGAACGAACAGGCCCTCTCGCTCGTGGTACGCGACCTGGCCACGGGAGACGCCCGCGCCGTCTACAAGAACACCAACCTGGACATGCGGCAGTACAAGCACCTGCAGATGTTCGTACACGCCAACGCCCTGACGGAGAACATTACCGAAACGGACGACAACCAAACCAGCATCTTCATCCGCCTGGGTTCGGACTACAAGAACAACTTCTACGAATACGAGATTCCGCTGAAGCTGACGCCCGCCGGACGCTATGACACGTATTCGGCCGACCAGTGCCGCGCCGTGTGGCCGGAGGAGAACATGCTCGACATCGACCTGTCGGTGTTCACCAAGGTGAAGCAGGCCCGCAACCGCGAGAAGAGCCTCGGCAACACCAACCTGACCACCCTCTTCTCCACCTACGACGACAACCGGCCCAACAACAAAATCAGCGTGATGGGCAACCCGACGCTGGGCGAAGTGAAGACCATCATGATCGGCGTGCGCAACAACTCCCGCGAGACCAAGTCCGTGGAAGTATGGGCCAACGAACTCCGCCTGCAGGAATACAGCAACGACGGCGGATGGGCCGCGCAAGGCACGCTCAACATCCAGCTGTCCGACCTGGGAAGCGTCAACCTGGCCGGCCACATGGAGACCGCAGGATTCGGCGGCATCGAGGACAAGGTGGCCGACCGGAACCAGGAGGACATGTACAACTACAGCATCACGACCAGCTTCGAGCTGGGCAAGCTGCTGCCGGAGAAGCTCCACTTCACGGCCCCCATCTACTATTCCTTCAACAAGGAGGTCATCAAGCCCAAATACAACCCGCTCGACACGGACATGCTGCTGAAGGACGCGCTGGACGCCTGCACCACGGAACACGAGAAAGACTCGCTGCGGAGCCTGACCACCACGGAGACCACCAGCAAGAACTTCAGCCTGAGCAACGTGAAGTTCAACATCGCCACCCCGCGCCACCCCATGCCCTACGACCCGGCCAACTTCTCGTTTAGCTACTCGCACAGCGAGAACCACGAGACGGGAGAGACCACGGCCTGGGAGACGGAAAAGAACTGGAACGGAGCGTTCAGCTACAACTACGCGCCGGACTACAAGCCGTTCGAGCCTTTCAAGAAGATGATCAAGAGCAAGAGCAAGTGGTGGGACATCATCCGCGACCAGAACTTCAACTACCTGCCGCAGAACATCAGCTTCAACACCAACATCCTGCGCAACTACTACGAATACCAGGAACGGGACATCGACAACCTGGAGAACCCCACGTCGCTGCCGCTCTCCTATTCCAAGGAGTTCCTCTGGAACCGCGACTTCAGCCTGAAGTGGGACCTGACCAAGAACCTGCACTTCTCGTTCAACTCCGCCACCCACGCGGAAATCGAGGAGCCGAACGTGCCGGTGAACAAAGACCTCTACCCCGACCAGTACGCCGTGTGGAAAGACTCCGTGAAGCGCAGCATCAAAGGCTTCGGCACGCCGCTGGACTACCAGCAGGACTTCACGGCATCCTATAAGGTGCCGCTCGAAAAAATCCCCTGCTTCTCCTGGATGTCCCTGGACGGGAACTACACGGCCAACTACTCCTGGGAACGTGGCATGGAACTGGAGGACGGCTCGACGTACGGCAACACCATCAACAACCAACGCTCCGTCACCCTGAACGGACGCCTCAACTTCGAGACGCTCTACAACTTCTCGCCCTTCCTGAAAGAAGTGAACAAGAAATTCTCGGCCGGCGAACGGAAAAAGGCCAAGGACAAGAGCAACCGCGAGAAGGCGGCCGAAAAGGCACGCAAGAAGAAAGAGGCCGAAAACGCCAAGGACGGGGACGCAAAGGACGGGGACGGCAAGAACGACGGCAAGGGAAAGACAGCCGACAACGCCAAAGGCACCTCCAACGCCAAGGAGAAAAACCCGAAATTCAAAGGCTACGCCGGGGAAATCACCCTGAAGCCGGACACCACCGTGGAAGTGGCGCACAACCAGAAGAGCCGCCGCATACGCGTCACGGCCGTCACCGCCTCGGGCCGCCGCTATCCGCTCAAGTACAAGCGGCTGGACAAAAACAAGATCCGCATCTTGAACATGGACACCCTCAAGCTGCGGGTCAACGTCATGGCCAAGACGCCGTTCAAGGAAAAACCGTGGTACCCCTACCTGCAAGGCGCCACCCGCTTCCTGATGATGGTGCGCAACGTGAGCGTCAGCTACCGCAACACCTATGCCATGTCGCTGCCGGGCTTCATGCCCAACGTGGGCGACATGCTGGGCCAGCGCACGGGAGGCGGCATGTCCCCCGGGCTGGACTTCGCCTTCGGCTTCATCGGCGACAGCTACATCGACAAGGCCAACGAGCGCGGATGGCTGCTCAACAACGACAGCATCAGCACGCCCGCCACGACCAACGCCATGGAAGACCTGCAACTCAAGGCCACGCTGGAACCCATCCCCGACCTGAAAATCGACCTGAACGCCAGCCGCACGGTGAACAGCAACAAGAGCATACAGTATATGTACGCGGGGATGCCCACCACGCAGAGCGGAAGCTTCAACATGACCACCATCTCCATCCGCTCGGCCTTCGAAAGCCGCGGCAACGCCGGGAACGGGTACAACAGCAAGACCTTCACCCGCTTCCAGCAATACCTGAACACGTTCCAGCGGCGCGTGGAGGCCCGCTACATAGGGGCCGAATACCCGGCCGCCACCGGGCTGAAGGGCAAGTTCGACCCGGCCAACGGCACGGTGGACAAATATTCGGCGGACGTGATGATTCCGGCCTTCCTCGCCGCCTACACCGGCGGCAGCGACATCAATTCGCCCCTGGACATCTTCCCGTCCATCGCGCGGATGCTGCCCAACTGGACCGTGTCCTACAAGGGGCTGGCCTACCTGCCCTGGATCCGCGACCACTTCAAGAGCGTGACGCTGAACCACTCCTACAAAAGCATCTACTCCGTAGGCTCCTACAACACCTACAGCAGCTGGATGGAATACATGGGCGACTTGGGCTTCATCCAGAACACCACCGACAACGCCATCGTGCCTTCCAGCATGTACGACATCAGCACCGTGTCCATCAACGAGTCCTTCTCGCCGCTGGCCGGACTGGACCTCACGCTGAACAACAACATGACGTTCAAGGTGGAATACCGCAAGACGCGCGTGCTCACCCTGAGCATGACGGCCGCCCAGCTCAACGAGGCCTGCAGCGACGACATCGTCGTGGGATGGGGCTACAAGATCAACGACTTCAAGTTCTCGTCCCTCTTCGGCGGGCGCCGGAGACGGGCACCACGAGGCGGCAACAACCGGCAAGGCGGCAACGCGGCCAACAACAACCGCAACAACAACCGCAGCTCCTCCGGCTCCAGCAAAAGCCGCAACTTCAACCATGCCCTGAACCTCCGCTTCGACTTCTCGTTCCGCAACCAGGATGCCATCACGCGCAACATCCAGACCTCCCTCTCCGAGGCCACCAGCGGCAACAAGGCCATCAAAGCCTCGTTCAGCGCGGACTACACCATGAGCCGCTACGTCACCCTGAGCCTCTATTACGACCGCCAGCGCAACCAGCCGCTCCTCTCGTCGAACTCCTACCCCACCATCACGCAGGACTTCGGCTTCAGCCTCCGCTTCTCGCTGACGCGGTGACGCCCCGGACTTTCACTTTGTCAAAACGTCACAACCGCCCCCGCGAGAACCGCGCAGACGGGCGCAGGGACGGGGATGGACGGAAATACGCGAACCTCGCAGACCTACGGAAATACAAGATGAAAGACGGAGGCTCGCTTCCGCGACACTTTGCCGGCGGAGGGCCAGCCTCGTGCGGACAAGCCGCTCCCCCGCGTCAGCCCCGCGAAGGAAAAACGCACAAAAAGACAGGCGGATTTTGAACGCAAATCATCTCCAACCAGAAGAAAAAAGCCGCCAGAAGCCCCGTTTTTCCCCGCTTTCCAATCCCCGGAAAACTTCTTTGCGGCAAGAAAATCCCGTCTTTGCGGCAAGAAGAAAATTTCTTTCAGCAAAGAATTCCCATTTTTGCCGCATGAAAACGGATGCCACGGCGGAGAAATGCTCGTATAGAGCATTTCTCGCGCCCGTTTTTTAACAATTGACCCGCTATCCGACGCGAATCACCCGGCCTCGGGAATGCGGGCAAACGCGGAAAACTTTCCTTTTGGCAGGATTTCCCCTGTTTCAGCAACAATCCGTCAGTCCGCCGGAACAGACGCCCCCCGGCCACGCCCCTTCCATTTCCCACGCCCCGGATTTCCTTTTCTCGCGGAAAAAGCGTATATTTGTGAAAATCACCAAAATTTTGTCTATGCAGCACAAATACACCGTCAGACGTTACGTCCTTTTCGCCTTCGCGCTGTTCGTCAACACGCTGGGCATCGCCTACATCACCAAAGCCATGCTGGGCACCTCGCCGATAACAAGCGTCACCTATGTGGCCAGCATGTTCACCCCCCTGACCATGGGCCAGTGGACCATCATCCTCAACCTCCTGTTCATCCTGCTCGAGCTGCCGCTGATGACCCGCAAGGAGCTGAAGGCGGACTGGCTGACCTTCAGCCTGCAAGTCCCCATCACCGTGTTCTTCGGCACCTGCATCGACTTCTCCATGTTCCTGCTCTCGTGGCTCGCCCCGGCCACCTACGTCTCGCAGATTCTCAACCTGCTCGTGGGCTGCGTCATCCTGGCCGTGGGCATCGCGCTGGAGGTGAAAGCCGACGCCGCCCTGATGGTGGGCGAATACCTCGTGAGGGCCATCTCGCGACGGTTCCGCAAGGACTTCGGCTACGTGAAGCTGGGCTTCGACAGCACCCTCGTGGCACTGGCCTGCATCCTCTCGTTCTGCTTCATCGGCGGACTGCACGGCGTGCGCGAAGGCACGGTCATCGCCGCCCTCGTCGTGGGTCCCATCGTGCATTTCGTCACCCCCTACTACCGCTTCATCGACCCGTGGCTCGGTTATGGCATCACGCCCCGCCCGCAAGCCGCGCCGCCCGCCGCCCCGCACAAGGTCATCACCATCGCACGGGAATTCGGCAGCGGCGGACACCTGCTGGGAGAGATGCTGGCCCGAAACCTGGGCATCAAGCTCTACGACAAGGAGTTCATCCATCTGGCAGCGGAACGAAGCGGCATAGACGAAGCCTACGTCGCGAGGAACGAGCAGTCCATCCCCTCGTTCTGGCTGAAATGCATCATGGCGGACGGCAGCGAGACCCCGCGCGAACGCCGCCTCTCGCCCGACGACGCGCTGTTCGTGGCCGAAAGCACCATCATCCGCGAGCTGGCGGAGAAAGAACCCTGCGTCATCGTGGGACGGCTGGCCGACTTCATCCTGCGGGACTCGCCCCACACGCTCAAGGTGTTCTGCCACACCGCCCGCGAGGACGCCCTGCGGCGGTGCGTGGAAGAATACGGCATACCCGCCGGAAAGGCCGAAGCCGAAACCCTCCGCATCAACCGGAACCGCGCCACACATTACGAATATTACACGGGAACGAAATGGGGCGACCCGCACCACTACGACCTGACGGTGAACACCGGAAGCCTCGGACTGGAAACCGCCTGCCGGCTGGTGGAGGAACTCTACCGTTCACAGCCGTAACGCCGGACAGGGCCGCCTCCTCCCTTTACTCCCCGTCCAGCGCGGACCCGGCGTACTCCGCCCGCACAGCTGCCACGGAGGGCGAGGCGGCGGAAGCGTAACCCGCCGCACGCCCCACCGGGGCCACCATCCACTCCGGCGTGTTGTAGCTCCAGAACAGGCGGGCATCGTGCCGCGGGTGCCGCTGCGGAAGCACGAAGGCCGGACGCGCACGCCCGTCGCGGCCGAAATAGGAGAGATAAAGTCGCGTGTAGTTGCCGTCTGCGCGGCGCGAGGTGAACAGGATCCAACGCCCGTTGGACGACCACGAGTGGTAGGAGTCCGACTCCGCGCTGTTGGCCTCCGCCAGCGGACGGGCCTGCCCCGTAAGCAGGTCCATCACCCAAAGGTCTGCCGAGCGGTGCCACACGTGGAACTGCCCGTAGTCCCCCATGGAGAACAGCAGCCACCTCCCGTCCGGCGACACCCGGGGGAAAGCCGCGCTCCCCCCGTGCGCCGAGGCGGCGAACACCAGCCGCCGCGGCCCGAAGCGCATCCGAACCGGATCATAGTCCCGGCAATAAATGTCGTACTTCAACGAACGGTAGCCATCATACAGCTCCGCCGTAATATCCTCCGACCGCCGTTCATAATGAGCCGAACAATAATACAGCCGCCGCCCGTCCGGACTCCAGGCCGGAAACGTCTCGAACTCGTCCTCGCGGCAGTCGATGGAGAACACCTTGTTCCGCCGCATGTCATACAGAATCAAGTCGCTCGCGAAATCCAGCACCTCCACCTTCTCGCGGTCGCGGATGTGGAAGATCTGCCCCGTCTCGTTCACGGAGTACGCCGCCACGTCGTAGCGCGGGTTCCACGCCTGGTAAACGCCGGCGGAAAGCGTGCTGTCCGTCTTCAGGTCCACCTTGCGCACGCCGAGGCGGTCGCTGATGACCGTGCCTCCCCCCTCGTGGCGCACGTGGAACTGCGTCTCCCCCCGCCGGTTGTAGTCGCGCGGCATGTGGCAGTTGACACACTGTCCCGGGCCGCGCCCCAGCGAAAGGTTGCTGTAAAGCACCCGCTCGCCGAAGTCCTCCATCCGGCGTTCCACCAGGGCCATGCCCTCGTATTCCACATAAGAAGGACGGATCAGGCGGTAGGTGATATAGGAATCCACCGAATCACGGGCTACGGGATTGCGCCGCACGTCGAAACGCGCCCAGCGTCCGCCACCGTCCCTCACCCACACGTCGGTGAAAAGCGTGTCGCCCCGCGCCGAAGCCAGCACCCTGTGCCAGTCCTCCACCGGGAAGTCCGTCACGGGGCCGCGTACCGTCAGCTCCTGCCCCCGCCGCGAGCGGACCTGCACCACGCACGCCGTCCCTTCCTCCAGCACCTCGAAATTCGCCGGAGCGATGTTCGGAGGCAACGTGGCCTCCCCCAGATCCGGCTCCACCCGTGCCGCCCGACCGGCCTCCACCGCGTCACGCGGCACCGAAGGGCCGCACGACAGCAACGCCGCGCAGGCCGCCCCCCATATCCATCCGTATCTCATACTCATTTTGTCTGCAATCCGTTAACAAAGAAATAATAGTACCAGTACGTGCCGCCGAATTCCTCCTTCAGCCAGCCGCCCTGCGCCGCGTCACCGTAACGGCCCGCCACCTGCAGCAGACGGGCAAACCGCCCGGCCACTTCAGAACTGATACCCGCCCCGCCCAAGTCCGGCCCGCCCTGCAGCTGCCGCACCATCAGCGCGGCCTCCTGCAGATGCACCGGGACGCGCCCACCGTACAAGGGCAACAGCGCGGCGAAGCGGGGCCAGAAGCCGTCCAGCCCCTTCATCACCAGCCGGCTGAGCAGCGACAGCTCCATGATGTCGCGCGTGCCTCCCGTAGTGAAGGCGAAGCTCCGCAGGATGTAGGCCTCAATGGCACCGTTGTCCCCGTCGAGCAAGTCGTCGTAGCGCACCAGCTCCCGCACGCGCCGCATCTCCTCGTCCTCGTCCACATGGCGCAGGCCATCCACATAGGGCACATAACGCTCCGCCCAACTACTGAAAAACCATGTGTTCCGCAACGCCTCCAGATACTTGCGCGCCACACGCCGTTCGCCGTTAGCCAACGAACACTTCAGCATGAGTGCCAGATACTCGGGCCGCTCGCCATACTCCACCATGTGTTCCATGCACCAACGGTAAGAGAAATTCGGACGCCCGAACTGCCAATAAAGCAACGGCCCCGCCACCACGCGCAGGAAAGGATAAGGACGGGGGCAGACGCATTCGGCATCACCGTCCGGCAGACGAAACCACCCGTCGCCGGCCCGTCCCAGGCGGAACAGGGCCAGACGGCCCAACGCCACCTGGATGCGCGTAGGCTCGCCCTTGCACGCCGCGGCCTCCCGCGCCACCGCCGCCCAGTCGCCCTGCCAGGCCGCACGCTTCATCGCAAGGACACTCCGGAAGTTTGCGTCATCGTACACGCGGCTGCCCGCCGCAGCCATGCCGCCCGCGAACACCAGCGGCCCCAGCAGGAACGGCAACCGCCCGCCGGGCCGGAAGCGCAAGGCCGGCAACAGCAGCATCACCGCCACCGCCACGGCCCACGGAAGCCAGCACCGCCACTCGCCATTCTGCCAGACATAGTCGGGAAGCCCCAGCGCGTAAGCCTCCGACAGAGGCATCCGTATCCATCCCAACGCACAGAAAGCCCCCGGGACGGCAAGGCCGCAGACCGGCGCGGCCACGGAAAAGACGCGCCCGAATGTCCGCCGGCCTTGCCCTGACGGAAGGATGCCGCCCACCACAAACATCGCACACGCAAGGAGGGCATACACTCCCGTCAGCCACCACCCGCACAAGGCCACGGCCAGCCTCATCGCGGCACGGAACGCTCCATGCGCACGGCCGGACGACCACAGCCGGAAGAGCAGGGCGGCCCCCAGCAGTCCCAAGGGCATGGAAAAGGCCACAGCCGGGGTCTTGAAAAGATAAATCAGCCAGCCGTCCTGCACATAGCCCGCCACCGACGCCAGCGAAGGCAACCAGCACAAAGCCTCCCACGGGCCGCGCACACGGCAAACCGAACGCAGGGCGAACGCCGTGCCGGCTGACACGGCCAGCAGCAGCGAAGCCCCCAGCCAAGGCCATGCCAGGCAACTCTGCAAGGCGGAGGCCACGTAGAACAACAGGCCGCAAGGACGGCCCAGCAGATCACGGGCAAAGTCCGCCGTGGTGAAGAAAGGCGTGAGCCACGCCGTCTCCACCAGATAGTCCTCCATCCGCCCCAACAGCAGACCATAGCCCGCCGCAAGGAACAGAAGGGCATAAAGCCACGTATACAACCGGGCCACCGTCTCCGTCCTCATCATACCCGCACCGCTTTCACCACACCATGACCTTGGACGACACGGACTCCCCGCCCACGACCGTCCTCACCACATACACGCCGGGAGCGGGACGGAAAGGCAGGACACACGGCCCCCCGTGCGCCTCCACGCTTCCGCGCCACACCTCACGGCCGGAAAGGTCGGCCACGCAAACCTCCGTACTCGTGCCTTCAGGGCAGGAAAGCAAGATACGGCCTTCCGCCCCCACGGCATCCGCCCCCACGGCATCCGCGACGCTTTGCACCGCCGACGCACTCTTCTGGTACACCCGCACGTAATCTATCTCGTAACGGCAGGGGAAAGGCGTGTTGGACAGCGAGCCGCCGTTGATGCCGCCCAACGCCAGGTTGAGCAGCAGATATTGCGGCTTCCTGAACGGATTGTATCCCTCCACGTTGAAGAAGGTGGTCTGCGGATTCACGGTGGAAGCCAGCGGGATGACGTTCAGCAGCTCATCGTCCAGATAAAGCTTGATGTAATTCTCGTCCCAGTCCATGCGCCACTCGTGGAACTTCTCCCCCCATTCCGGATCCTGAGCCAGGAACATGGAATAAGGCTTGGTCTTCGTGTTCCACGTGGGGCTGTACTTCGAAGTCGTGCTGCCCCAGCAGGCATTGGCCAGGATGTAAGGCTTGCCGCCGATCTGATAGAACTCCATGATGTCAATCTCGCCGTTGTGAGGCCAGGAATAAAGCCCGTTGTACTGCTGTCCCAGCGTCCAGATGGCCGGCCAGCAGCCCGTGAAGGCCGGAATCTTCGCCCGGATGACGAAGCGGCCGTAGGTCCAGGAATGCAGGCGGTCCGTGGTGACGCAGGCTGAGGTGTAGTCCACATACTCGCGGTTGCGCCAGTCGTTGTAGCGTCCGTACTCGGGATTGGGAAAACGCTCCTTGCGGCCCTCGATAATCAGCCGGCCGCCCTCGCAGAAGGCGTTGTCCTCCTGATACCACTGGTCCTCCTGGTTGCGTACGAAGCCGCGCTCGAACGTCCAGTTCGCCGGGTCGGGCGCACCGTCCATGTCGAACTCATCGTGCCACACCAGCTCGTAGCCCTTATACTGCCGGATTTCCTCCCTCTGGTCCTGCGCCTTTCCGGCCGTGCAGCACGCCAGCAGCAGGGCCGAGACATAGCATATCCTTTTCGTTTCCATAACATGTCTGTCTTTACGGATGAATGAATTTCAAGGTACGGACGGCCTTGGTCATGCCGTTCTCAACCCGTATCATATAAAGTCCTTCCGAGAGTCCGGCAGGCCTCCCTGCCACGATAACACCCGCGACGGAGGCGGCCTCCGTACGGAGCAGGCAGCGGCCCGCGGCATCATACAGCGTCAGGCTGTTCATGCCCTCGAACCCGGTGCCGGGCTTTACGACAAGACTGCCGCCCTCACACCGGACAGACGTGTTCCCGCCGTCCGTGCCGACAGCCGGCACACCCACCGTCGTGCTGTCCTCCGCCTCCTTCGGGCTGACAAACGGATTGTCCTCCTCATAATCGAACCGCTTCGAATCGAAATAAAGGCCGAACTTGGTCTTATTGCTGGCCGCATAATTGTCCAGCACCACCTGCGCCTTGTTCTTTGTGCTGCCGTCCTTCACGGTGAGCACACGGCCGTTCAGCCTGCTCTTCACCACGTAGAACTTGTCTCCCTGGCGTTCCATCACCCACTGCTGCGCCGTGGAGCCGCCCTCCGGGGCCAGGCGCAACGACGAACCGGAAGCCTCCAGGCACTGCCCCGTGGCCACGTCCTTCAACCGGTAGGTGTCCTCCTCGCCGTCTACCGCCTCGAACACGAACTGCAGGTTGCGGCCCTCATCATCATTGTAGAGGCAGATATTGCCCTCGTCGGACGAAAGCATCCGGTCCGACAGCCGGCTGAGCAGCACGTAAGTGTTCCCGTCCTCCAACGATGCCGCCCGCTTGAAACGCGCCATCTGCTCAAAGATGGAAAGATCCCAGCTGTCATACCAGCGGAGCATGGGATAGCCCGTGCGGAGATGTATCGGAAGCCACACGTAGGTGGAGGTCTCGATGTTGCTCTTGTTCCAACGGTCGGCCATGAACATATAGGCATCCTCGTAACCTTCCACCTTGAGTACGAAAGTGCTCTGCGAGCGGTAGGTAGTCTCCGCCCCGTCGTCGATGCAAGGGTTGCCCAAATCGCGCCAGTCGCCCGCACTCATCAGGTCCTTGGTCATCAACACATGTCCGGGATTGGGGTCCCAGCTGGTGCATCCGGAAAAGAAGCCGATGTACGTGTCGCCGATTTTCATGATGGCCGGTGCCTCGTACTGCTTCTCCGGTATGATACGCTCGTAAGTGTCGGTGGGTTTGGTATAGTCATCGCTCAGAAGGGTGCAGTGTACCGTCATGTTGTTCTCAGAGGAACGGATGTGGTACGCCCGCCCGTCATCGTCACGGAACACCGTCTGGTCGCGCGACTCCTGCCCGTTGGGCCTCAAGGTCCGCACAAATGTGTAGGGGCCTTCTATCTTGTCCGCCGTGGCCACGACCACGCGGGCCTTGGAGTAGTCCTCCCCGTCTTCCCAATGCCCCCACATCACATATTTCCCGGTCTTCTCGTTCTTGATGACCTTGGGACGCTCCACCAGACGGCCTTCCGAGATGTCCTGAAGCGTGTTCGTCCGTTCTCCCTGCGGTGTCAGCGCCAATCCCAGATTCTCCCAATTGTACAGGTCCTTTGAGCGGTACACACTGACCCCGGCGGACTTCATGCCCTCGCGATGCTCGCCGAACCAATAATAATATCCGTCCTCGTAAAGCATCCCGCCTCCGTGGGCGTTGATGCTCGTGCCGTCCGTGGCCGTCCATGTCGCCCCACTGACAATACTCTTCACGTTCTGGCCCCACGCTCCTGCCGGCATTGCGCCCAAAACCGCCGTCAGGCAAGCCGCCAGCCATATTCCTTTTTCCATACGCTCTTTCTTTTACATCAGTGAAAAGGGGCGCGCCGGCGGCGTCGGCCGCACGCCCACGCACCCCGTTATCATACAATACTCAATCGTTCAGGACCTTGAAAGTTCCCAGGGTCTTTCCACCGTCCTTCACGCTCACCACGTACAGGCCCTTGGCCTCCAGCGTGCAGGTGTTTCCGGCAACCGTCACCGTGCGTCCGGCCAAATCCGTAACGCAAACGACCGCTCCGGCCGGCGCTCCCGTGACCGTCAGCACACCGTCCACGACCCCGGCCTTCATGCCGCCGTCCTTGACGCTGCCCACGCCGGTATCCTCGCCATCGGCCCCTTTCACGACAATCTCCGTCTTCACATCTCCGCTCGTCAGCGTGATTGTGACATCATATTGCTTCGCGCCTTCTTCGTAGGTGAGGAACACATACTCATCCTCTGCATCCATCGGCAACGTGACCGGCTCTACCTGAACCTTGTCCGAAGAAGCGGCAACCGTGATGTCCTCGAACAGGTCTGTAGCCGTCACTGTGAAATAGGCACTGCCCGTCTCGTCAAACACCAAAAGTTCAGCCGGTTCATTCACCGTTATCTTAGAGTCAATCACGGCCTCCACCGGAATCTCCTGCCTGAAATCGCCGCTCGTCACGATGACCTTTCCGGAAGTGCTCTTCGTTCCGGAATAGCTTACCGTCACCATCGTGGCAATGACAGCCGCCGGTTCAATCCGGGTCACGTCAACCGCAAAGCCCTCGCCTTCCGCGGCAACCATAATCTCCTGCTCCCAGTCGGTCCCGTTCACGATGAACTGCGCGGAAGCATTCTTGCCTGTCAGCGTAAGGGACTCCTTGTCCACGCCCAGCGTAGTATTCTTCAGACGCACCTTCAGGCTCTCGGTATAAATGCCGCTGGTGAAGGTGACCGTGCCTTCAAGCTGTGTGGAATCCTTGGCATATCCGACAACCACCTTGCCGCCTTCCTTCGCCAGCAAGGTCTTGTCTACCGTAAATCCGTCGGACACCGTGACCGTAATGTCATTCTCCAGATTGGCGGCCGTAACCGTTACCTCGGACGTGGTCTCCTTCGTCTCCAGCACCACCTCGTCTGTATCCAGCTCCATACGACCCAGCGGCACCAGATTCCAATTCATGTTTCCGCGGTTGGCGAAGAGGGAAGTACCCACCTCATACTTGTCCGGTCCCAGACAGCCGCCTCCGGCCACATTGCGGATGACGGTCGTGTCGTTACGGGTCTCCACTGTCCACTCCCGGTCGTTGCTCACGTCCAGTGTCGTGTTATAGCTGTCGCGGTCGCTCTTGGCCAGATAGTTGAACGTCCCATCCTGCACAATATAGTACGCGTCCCCGGCTGCCGGAACAAGCAGGAACCATTGCGACACGTCCTTCGGGTCGAGTTCCTTCAAGATGGGCTGCGTGCTTTCCTCCTCGCTGCCGATGGCGAAGATGGTCTCCTGCGGAATGGTGTCACCGCTTTCCTCGTCCACCTCTATCGGTTGGAGGGCACGGATCAGATAACGCTCGAAATTAGGCTGCACGGTGAACTTCAGCGTCTGGGCCACCTGGTCGTCCAGCATGAACCTCACCTCACATTCCGTTCCCGGCTCGGCACTGGTGGAGATGGTCAGCTGCTGGAAGGCGAATCCCTCTGAAATGGAAGTCAGCGACACCGACACCTTGTCGGATGTCTCCACCTTCACACTCTTGCCGTTCAGATTAAAAGCACGCACGTCGGTGGTGAACGTCAGTCCGTTCTTCTCCACCACCACGTTCTTGTCCTTCACCTCCACATAAGGCTCACCCTTGGCAATCTCCGCCGCGTCAATCAGTTCCCATTGCGTGCCGGGATCGGAAGAGAGTCCGTAGCAAAGCAGGCCCGCGCCCACTTCCAGCTTGTCCGCCATGAGGATACGATCCGCCTCGGTATTCTTCAGTCCGTAGAAGCTACCGTTCTGCGTCAGTTTCCACTTGGAACGGCTGTTGGCTCCAATCTCCACATACCATGCCATGACACCGGCTCCTTCCTCCACACGCTTCAGGTAGAGTCCGGAAGACTTCTGGATGAAGTAATACTCGTCCGTAGTACCCGGCACCAGCACTTTCTTGAAGAACTGCGACGGGTCATCGGCACGCTCCACCAGCACGGCATCCGTCTCTCCGCCGATGACCAGCCCGCTCTCCACGTTAACAATATAATAGGAAGGAGAGGGAGCCACCACCTCTACCGGCAGCGTGGCAAGCTGTGTACCCTCGTAAGTGAAGATGACAGAACCCTTTGTGCCGATTCCGGCTTCCGATGTCACTTCTATCGTGGCCATCTCGCCATCAGTCACCTCAAGTTCAGTATCAGAAACCTGGAAATCCGCCGAACTGGTCGAGATGGAAAGTGTCCCCTCGAAGTTCGTTGGAGTGAACATCAGGGACGCCCTGTTCGCCGCCCCCTCATTGTCGTACTCGATGGACAGCGACTCCGCGTCGAACTTGATTGCAGGGTCGAAAGACAACGAACCGCTCTTGACAATCTCGAACACCCCGTTGGCATGGGTGGCAGGCTTGTCGGAATAGACCGCGCTACCCTCGCCCACATTGTCCGGAGCCACGTAGGAGCCTTTTGTCATCACGCTGATGCGGTAGCCGCCGTTCGCCTCGTCAAGGATGAAGTCATACAGATAGGCGCCGGAGTTCTCCTCGTCGTATTCCTGGAAGAACATGGACCAGCTCTCGTAACACAGATACATCCCGTCTCCGTTGATGATGTGGTAGCCTCCTCCGTCGACGGCCTCGAACGTAAGGGTGTAATACGGCTGCGTGGCCTTTAAAGGTGTCTGCAACACAGCCCCGCCCTTGTCGTCCGCTCCCAAATAGAGCTGCTGGCCTTTCGCCAGAATGTAGTAAGTCTCGCCCTCTTCCGGAACGAAATCACCCGCCGAGACCCGTTGCGGACTCAGCATCATCGCCAGGATGAAACCTAGAAAATAATACAATTTTTTCATAAGTCTATAAGTTTTAGATATTAAAGTAACAAAAGCCGGCGGCGGCCGCCGCCGGCCGTTCAGGATTCAGATGCAGCCCCTGCCTATCTGCAGAGGACCTTCAGCGTCATGACTTTCCCGACCGAGACAACCCGGACAATGTAATATCCCTTTCCGAGGGCTATCGCGCTTCCGTCCGCATAATTCTCCGTCCGGAACACCTGCATGCCGCCATAGTTGTAGACCTCCACACGGCTGCCTTCCGGGACATTCCGCAAGTAGAGGTTGCCTGCGCCCGTACGCCATGCCACGTTCTCCAAAGCCATGTCGTCACGGATGTCCTCCACGCCCACGGTCGAACCCACCGGAATGTAAGCACCGGTCAGGTCATAGGTGAAATACTTCAGGTTGAAATCCCCGTCGCCCTTCAGGTAAATGCCCGGCGAGAACACGGGCTTCATGCCCTTCAGCACGACATCGCGCACATAGAAGTTGCACTTCGGTCCCGGCTGCTGTCCGGAAGAGGAAAGCCAGAAGGACAGTTTCACCTGCGTGCACTCACTACTCGTGGTGAAGTTCATCACCTTCTCCGTCCACTCGTTGCCGCCAGAGACGTTGATGGAAGCCGTCTTGCCGGTGCCGGCTTCCGTGTAGCCCATCCATGCCAGGTTCAGCCCGCTCTCCTGTCCGCCCTTGACCAGGGCGGAGAACTCATACTTGGTGTCCGGACAGACGTTGACCACCTGCGTCACCATACCGTCGGCCCATCCCGGGTTCCAGTCATAACGCGCCAGGTTCAGCACGTTGTTGCCCGGATTCTCCGCATCGGCCTGAATGTAGGCCCGCGCGTTCCACTCGTCGATGCCCGTCATGCGCCAGCCCTCGAGCGACGAGAGCATATAGGCCTCCTCATACTGCGTGTAGTCGTAATCGCCGTTGAAGTTCCCGTTCTTCACCAGGTTGTCGGACTCGACGCTCTCCCCTTCCACCTGGAAGATATCGTTCACCGGATAGTTGTTCAGGTCGAGCGTGTCGATAATCTCCTTGTCCTTGAAGATGTAGGCCAGATTGTCCGGCGTGACCGTGACGCGGTAGACAAAGTCACCGGTGTTCGCCACCATCCCGTTGCCCACAAATTCGATGTTGCCCTTGTCATAAGAGGTGGCCACGAACTCGTCACTGATGGTGAGCGTCACGCCTCGGTCGCGGCTGTTCACGGCCCCCACCTCGAAGCTGCTTCCGGAATATTCCTCCAGGCTGCCGGCCAGCTCTATCGTGTAGCCCGCCTTACCCGGATTGAACGTCCCAACCCCCACGCTGTACTGCCCGGCGGCATCCGTATACACCGGACTTGCGGAAAGGTCTTTCTCCTGCAGCGGGGAAGCCTTGCCCGAAAGCGGAACCACCTTCACAAAGTCGCCGGCCTTGATGGTCAGACTGCCCGAACGATTCTTCGTGCCTACAAATGTCACGGTCACAGTCTGCGCATCGGCATTGGCGGGAAGCGTTTCCGGTTCCACCATGAAGCCGCCGCTGGCTACCAGCTCTATCTCGTCTACCGCACGGACATCACTTGTAGACACGCTCAACTGCCTTTCATCCAAAGTCTTCGCGAAGTCGATTCTGTCCGCATCCACATTGATTTTCGGCAATATCGGAGCGTATGCCCCTGTGACATCATAGGTAAAGTATTCCAAATCCGCATTGGCCTTCACGAATCCGATCTGCTGTGCGAAGGTCCGCGCCTGTCCGGTGAGACAGACCTCATCGAACCAAGCCTTCTCGGACTGGTTACCCTTTCCGGCCTTCTGGATACCCAACACCACACGGATCTGCTCGCAATCCTCACCCGGCACATAAGACAACGTGTAAGGCTTGAACTCATAACGCGAGTGTTCGTCCAGCATGACTGACACGTTCTTCTCCGGGTCCTGCACCTCCTCGATGCGGATATAGCCCAACGGCGTGTCGTCGCTGACGCGGAAGCCGCCCATGGCGAAAGCCGTCAGCGTGTAGGTGGTACCCGGCACGACGCTCACCACCTGCGATAGCTTGCCGTCGTCATAACCGTCTTCCCACTGGTAGCGTTCGAGTCCCGCCACATGGTTGTCTTCTCCAAGGGCATCCGTCACGGGTGCCGTTGAGATGTACGTACGCGCATTCCATCCGTTGTTCGGGTCCATGATGGTCCACCCCTCCACGTAGTTGGTGAACACGGCCTTCTCCGGGTCGTCCGGCATGACGTAGTCGCTCCAGCGTCCTTCGAAGCCTCCGTTGTAGAGCAGGTTCTCCTTCACCTCTCCCTCGCCGTCGGCAAACCCTTCCGGCAGGGCATAATCCCTCACGGAGAAGGTGTCCACCGGCGTGGCGTCGCGATAGAAGAACACATTCCCGTCCGGCGTGACGGCGTAACGGTAAGTGTGTGCCGCATCCGTGTTGTCCATGCCCTTCAGACGGTTCTTGTCCTTCCCGTTGTAGACACCCACATATTTGCTCTCCACATAAGGTTGCGTGCCTGTGCCTTCCTTATCCACACCATACCAGCGGAATTCGGAGTTGGCGAGCGCGCTCTTCATCTGGAACTCCACGGTATATCCGTCATCCGACGGCGTGAAGCCTTCCGCCTCCGTGCGGCTCCAGGAATCGTCATCGCCAGTGTACAACGGAGCGGTGGAAAGCACCTTCTCTGGCAGGTCGGACCCGTTGCCCTCGATGCGCACCACCTTCCGGGTCGTGCCGCTGCGAAGAATCAGGTCGACATCATAATTTTTCAGCCAAGTCACCAGACGGACGGCCACCATCGCCTTGTTCGAATCATAAGCCAGACGGTCCTTGCTCAGTTCGATGCCGGCCGGGGCGTACAGGCGGATGTCCTCCCCCTCGTTCAGGTTCACGCCAGTGATTCGCAACACCACAGATCCGTCAGTCTTGTCTATCCGGACGGTGTCCTGACTGACTTGGATTTCCGGCACAGCCGGAGCGTAGGCACCGGTCAGGTCGTAGGCGAAGTATTCCACTTCCGTACCCATGTCCGCCCGGAATCCGATGTTGCCCGTTCCCTTCACTTTCGGCCCAGTCAGCACCGGCTTGTCTATGTAGATGGGTACCTTGGGAACAGAACCCCACTCGCCGATGGCACCCGGCGATGTCAGCCCGAACACCACGCGCAGCTGCTTGCAGGCAGAGGTGGGATTATACTCCAGTGTATACTCCTTCATGTCATCCGAAGTGATTTCCTGCGTGATGCCCTTCGCACGGTCCTGCACCTCCTCCAGACGGATATAGCCGTACTTCACGGAAGCGTTGATGCCGCCCTTGGCCAGCACCTTGAGGGTGTACTTCTGTCCGCCCACCACATCCACGGCCTGGCTCACATAGCCGTCCGTATAGCCGGGATTCCAATCGTAGCGTTCCAGCTTCAGGGCCTTGTTGGTCTTGTCATAGCCGGCCTCCTCGCTCATCTCCCACCCGGTGATGTACTGCCGCGTGTTCCAAGCGTCTATGGGATAGATGTCCCATCCCTGGATTTGCGAGGCGAAAGCCTTGTCCGGCCCCTCCTCCACTGCATAGGTGGTGGAATAGGCACCGTCGAACTCGGAGTTCACCAACAGGTTCTCCTCATTGGACAGGTCCGGACCGCCCGTAAACTCTGCCGGAATGACGAACCCCGTGGCATCCAGCGTGTCTATGGCATTGCCGTCGCGGTAGACGAACACCTGGTCATCTTTCGTGACCGCCACACGGTACGTATGCAGCATGTCGGAATTCTTGCGGCTTTTCAGCGTCAGCGGGTTCTCGTTGAGGGACTTCGGATTGTCGGCCACCAACGCGCTGTCCGCCACGAAAATGCCGAACCCCTTCCCGTCCGTACCGGAGGAATAGAGCCGGATGCCGTCCTGCGCGCCGGCATTCACCCGGGCGCGCACTTCCATCGTGTAGCCCTGCGTGGCCGTGTTCGCCACACTGTACTCGGTCTCTCCCTTGCTTTGGGCCGCCCCGGCGATGGACTTGCTCTCCAGGGCCTTGCCCTTGAGCTGCAGGAGCAAGCAGCGCACGGTCTCGCCGCTCCTCATCCACAGCGTGTCGCTCACGAGCGGCCGCGTGCCGTCGTACACGATTCTTACCTGTTGGTTATTGGCATTGTAAGGCAGCTTGGCAGGCGACACCGTCACGTACGGCGAAGGCAAGAACTCTATCATCTCGCCGGCCTGTAGCCCCTTTCCCGTGACGTGCAGGGTGGCCACCGTCCCACCAGCCGTGTTGTCAATTTCCACGGTCTGCCGGTCCGTCACGATGTCCGCCGTGACGGGGGCGTAGGCTCCCGAAAGATCGTAGGCCAAATATTCCACCTCCACGTCGTCCGAGGCGTTGAAGCCCAATGCCTTGTCCATATAGGACACCGACTTCCCGCCCAGCTTCACGTCGTCTATGTAAACAGGAACGGTGGGTACCTCTCCCCAATCCAGCAGCCCGCCCGGGAACTTCAGCCCGAACAGGACCCTGAGCTGCCGGCAGTCCTCCGAAGGGACATACTCCAGCGAATAAGCCTGCATGTCCTCCACGTTCTCAATGTCTACGGTCTCGCTCTTTCCGGTCTCCACCTCTTCCACTTTCGCGTAGCCATAGTAGATACCTTCATGCTCGCCTCCGCGGGCCAGGAAGCTCAGCTTGTAAGGCGTTCCCGGCACCACGTCGGCCACCTGGCGCACGGTGGCATCGGCCCACTGCTTGTCCGAACTCCAGGAATAGCGTTGCATCCTCAACACGGTATTTCCTCCGGACGTGTCCAAATAGGTTCGGGAATTCCATACATCGAAATTCGGATAAATGAACCATCCGTCCATCGTGGCCAGGCATGTGGCGTTGTCTTCCTCCGCGATGACCTGATACGTCGTGTCGGCCATACTCTCGAAATCCCCGTTCACCAGCAGGTTCGCGCTCTCCGCCCCCTCGCCGTCCACCGTCTCCACGGGCAAGGGCGCGTTCTTCATGCTGAAACGCCCGGCCGGCACGCCGTTGCGCCACACGAACACGGAATCCTTATCCGTCACGGCAAGGCGCAGCACCACGTCCTTTCCACGGTTCAGCCGCTCGTATATCACCTCCGGGTAAGGCACGGAGGCCGGATTCACATAACTCAGCGACGAGTCGGCCACGGAAAACTTGAATCCCTTCCGCGCTCCTGCCGCCCCGAAGATGTCCACATGGGAATCTTCGCCGTTCCCGACTCTCAACCTCATCTCCACGGTATATCCGCCGCCCGGGTCGAACCCGTCGGAAGGCCGCAGCAAGGCGGACTTCCCTCCCGCCACCTGCGGACTGCCGGAGATGTCTTTCTCCTCCAGTTGCTGCGCGTCTGCCGCAAGGGTACAGCCGAAGGACAAGAAAACCATTGATAAAATTGTCTTGAATGTCATAAGGTAACAATTTAAATGATATAAACATGTTGGCCGACAAAACGAGCCGACCCTTCCTAATTCTTACTTGAGCAAAACCTTCCGCACGCTTCCACCCTGTTCCAACAGATAAACGCCTTTGAGAGTGCCAAGATCCTCTACCGTGCTAATACCGGGAATCTCACGTCCTGTCAGGTCATAGACGGTCACAAATCCATCCTCCCCGTCTGTCAGGACACCAGAGATGCCGCTGGGAGCTTGTCCTATGACAGCCACGTCGTCGAAATCGATGTACACGTCATCGCTCCGCCCGTTCTTGTCATAATTGTCATTGTTGATATAGAGCTGCAAGACTATTTTATCCGAAGTCGGCGTGAAGGCCACTTCATGCCGCTCCCAGCCCGCATTTTTCAAATCGGAAGCCGAAACCAACACCACACCTCCTTTTTCCTTATCATACACACGGTAGCCACATTCCAACGTCTCCTGTAGCCAGTCGCTCAGGAATCCTTCGGCATAACGCGAGATGAACGAGAGCGTGTATTCCGTATCCGGCACCACATTGACGGTCTGATAGAGGCATACATCCTGCCATCCGTTGTCCTCTTTCCGCTTCAGGCGGAGATACTGTGTGTTGTCATCCATGATGATGTCGCCATCAGGTTCCTGAGGCAGAATCTGAGGCGTGCCGTTCCAGATGTCCTGGCCGTCGTTGTTGATGGTGGTGAAAGACAGCTTGCCAGTCTCGGCATATTCCTCACTCTTGTCCCATCCCGGGATATAGACGGGTACCAGAAAATCCGGAACCCACTCGTAAGGGGAGAACGTCTCCACCGGCTGTTCGAAGTCACCGTTCACCAGCAGGTTCTGCTGTGCATACGACTGCGTGGCCGTCAAGGCCAACGCCATGGAAAGAAATAAAGTCCTCTTCATAAAACCAAAGATTTTAAACTGTTTGACAAAAAAAGAATTATCTCGCAAGGGGAATCCCCTTTTTTCATTCCAACGCCGAAGTGTTCGCATCCGTCCCCCACCCCGGATTCTGATAAATGGGCGATGTCGCCTTATCCTTCCCGTCGGCGGAGGTGTCGGTGAAATGCGCCTCCGCTATGGGATAGAGGTAATGGGCCGTGCGCCAGGACAACCCTTCGTTATAGAACTTGTTGCTCTTCGACACACGGAAAAGTGACAGATACTCCGCATTGCCGTTCAATCCGCCCTCCGTGTCCGACGGTGACGACACATTGTTCTTCGTGTCGTCCGCCTGGTCGTACTTCAGGGCCGTGGCCGGAAAATCAGCCTGCATCGGCCCGAATATCCTGCATCCGTGCAGGAAATACTTCCCCCCTTTCAGCTGGTCCAGCGCACGCCAACGCACCAAGTCGTCCATGCGGAATCCCTCGCTCATCAGCTCCGCGCGGCGCTCGCGGCGGATGTTGTAGAGTACCTTCGAGGTGAGCCTCTGCCCGTGCGAGTAAAGGGCCAGGTCGTGGCTCGCCTGCTCCTCCTTGTCCAAGTCCGTGGCGGCGATGGTCACTTGTGGGTCCACGCCGATGCCGGCGCGGGTGCGCAGCTGTTTCCAATAGTCCCATGCTGTGGCATCCAGCCCGTCGCCATACAGTTCGCAAGCCGCTTCCAAATAAACAAGGTAAGCTTCCGCCGCACGGAAAATGACGGCAGCCGTCACGTCGTGTCCCAACTCGTTGTTTGTGATGTCCTCCGTCAGCCCCTTGCCTTTGATATATCCCGTGGAGGTGCTGAACACGTAAGCGCTGTTATACACCACCGGATATTTGTTGGTCTTGCGTTCCTGGCCTTTGTAGACATACTCGTCCGTACCTTTCATGAAAAGCTGCCAGCGCCAGTCCCGGTTCTGTTTGGTGTCGTTCACGTGCGCGTCGCCGGCATACCCGCTGCCGTCCGCATAAATGGGCAATCCGTTCGTCATCAAGAAGGTATTGGCAAATTCCTGCGTAAAGCCCCGGTTCGCCCCCTTCCACATATAACCGTTCAAGCTGTGTCCTACGTTCAAGGCATAGTCATACTTCCGGTAAAGCAGCACCTCGTCATACGTCCCCGGGTCCTGCGCCGTAAACATGTCATAATACGGATTGGCCGGAGGATTGTTCGTCTCTCCTTTCGCGCGGAAACTGTTCTCCGCCAGTTGGTGCACATCCGCCACGACCTTCGCCGCGTCCAAAGCCTGCTTCAAGAAGAACTCCACCTCGGCCGCGTTGTCATACACGAAATCCTTGTTGTAGGATTTTGACGCGCCGGGCCAGCCTGCACCCGCATCCGGGACGAAAGGAGTGCCGGCATGATATTTCTCGAACGTCCCCTCATAAAGGGCCACCCGGGCCTTCAACAGATAAGCCGCGTCCCGCGTGATGCGGCTGCGCCCGCCCGTCTTCGCCCCGTCCGTCAGCCGCACAATCGCGCTGTCCAAGTCTTCCAGGATGAAACGCGCCACCACGTTCCGCGGCTGCCGCCGGGAGTGTTCTATCAGCACATCCCGGTCATCCGGAAGGCACTCTTTCACTATCGGGAAATCACCCAACTTGCGGAGACGGTAGAAATACTCCAACGCACGGAGGAAATACCCCTCGCCGACATAGTGCCGGATCACATCCCTGTCGCCCGTCACCTGCCCGGCCGCCACCTTGGGTTCAACCGTCTGCAAAAAGAAGTTCAAGCTGTTGATGTTTCCAAAATTCCATTTACCCCCGTCGGACGGCACTTGGAACGACCCTCCGCTGTAAAACCGGTCGCCGGGGTCGCCCGAAATCTCATTGTCCGTGCCGGTGTCATCGTGCAACATGGATGTATAGTTCTGCGACCCTTCCCCATGGCTGGGCAGCTGGCCGCCATAAGAATCATCGTCCGCGTTCCAGTTCGTGCCATACGAACTATAGTAATTGATGACATAAGCGCCCAGCTGGTCTGCCGTGTTGAAATAAGTCTCCGGCGACACGGTGGACTGCGGCTCCGTATCCAAGAAGTCATTGCACGAGGTGCCTGCCATGGCCATTCCTGCCACGACCGCCACGAAACACAAATCACAATATTTCATATCCATTATAGTTTACTTCTGTTTTACAAATGTTTCATAACGTAATGCTCACACCGAACGAGAATGTCTTCGAGAGCGGATAGGACGCCCCGGACTTCATCTTTGCCACCTCCAGAGATTCCGGATCGAGTACCTTGCTCAGTTTCGTGAACGTAAGCAGGTTCTCCGCCGAGAAATACAAGCGCAGGCTGCTGATACAAGCCTTCTTCAGCCACGGCTGGCGGAACGTATACCCTACCTGCAAGTTCTTCAACCGCAAATAAGAAGCGTCCTGCAAGTAACGCGTCTGAATCTCACGGTTCTTGTTCGTCCCATAAAGCGGACGGGCAAAATAGGCGTCCAGGTTCTGTCCCAACGGGTCGTCCGAATCCGCCCGGTAGTAATCCAGATGAGGCTTGAAGAAGAGAGACTCCCAGCGGTTGCCAGACGTGGCCCCCCAGAACACCGCGCTCTTTGCCCCGGCCCCCTGTCCGCCGTTCGGGTCAAAATAGTAATCCCGCTTCAATACCCCCTGCCAAAACATGGAAATGTCGAAACCTTTCCAGCTTGCATCCAAGTTGATTCCAATCCGGTAACGGGGCTGGTTGTTGCCAATCACACGCAAGTCCCCCAAGTCATTCACACTTGTCCCTTTGGTGACCTTTCCGTCGCCATCCACATCCTTGTACATGATATCACCGGCCAGCCACGGGTTGGCATCAACCTGGTCTTGGTTGGTATGCGCCAGATGGGCGTCCATCTCCGCCTGCGTCTTGGCAATCCCGATTGTGGTCAAACCGTAAATCTCCCCCACGACATGTCCCGGAATATAGGTACTCAGATACCCCTCCCGGTTGGGATACTCCAGGATCTTGGTCTTGTCGTCCGAAAGGTTCACCCGCACGCCGTAACTGAAATCTTTTATGATATCCCTCCACTGCAACGTGAGTTCCCAACCATAGGTCTTTAATGAGAGATTGTTCGTCTTGGGCACCCCTGCGCCTAAAATGGCCGGCAGGCGTTCGCCCGCGCCAACCATGTCCGAAGTCTTGCGGATGTAATAATCGAACGAACCGGTCAAGCGGTTATTGAACGCGCCGAAATCAAGTCCTATGTTCGTGGAACGGATCTTCTCCCAGGTCAAAGAAGAGGAAATCAAGGCCGGGAACGAGGCCTCGTTAGTCTTTTCCCCGTTCACGAGCCAGGTGCCGGTCCCCGTCCCCGGCGACATCGTACGGTAGGTGGGATACCACGAATTGGTGTTCTGGTTGGCCAGCTGCCCGTAAGACACACGGGGCTTCAAGGTGTTGACATATTTCATGAACCGCTGCCAGAAATCTTCATGGGCAATGTTCCAGCCGGCCGAAAAAGACGGCGAGAACACCCACCGGTTGTCACGGCGGAAACGCGACGTGCCGTCATAACGCGCATTGAACTCAAACAGATAACGGTCTGCATAGTTGTAATTGACGCGCCCGAAGAAGCCCGCCGTCTTCCATTCGTCATAAGAACCGTTGATATAATCCTCCGTTGAGGTCGTCAGATTAATGACCGGCAAGTTGTCTGTCACCAAATCCTCGTTTCCTCCAGAAAGCAGACGGTTTTTTAACGTCTCCACCTGCATTCCCGCCATCACGGTAAACCCATGCTTCCCAATATCGAAAGAATAGTTGGAATAGAAATTCCCGTTTAAATAAGTCTCTTTATATGAATACTCGTACACGCTGGACTTATCCGCTGAAAAGCCTGTCCCCTCCGGAATCTCAAGCACGTTCGGGTCATCCGCCGCATGGGCGTAAATCGGGACTCTGAACTCATGCGTCCAGTTATTGTTCACCCGCATATTGAACTCCCCAATGATATTCCAGTTCTTCAGCGGTGTGACAGTGACTTTGAATTGGTTATAAGCGGCATCATTCTGTTCCTTATGCCGTCCGCCCTCAGACAAATCCAATATGTAATTGTAATTGGACATAATATACCCGTTCGGGTCATACTTCGGATAAACCGGCAACGCACGCCGCATCACATTGTCATAAAATCCGCCGTCCATTGCCGTCGCACGATTATAATCATTCCTTGACCAACGGCTTGCAAAATCCACTTTGACAAAACGGCTGACTTGCGCCCCTATCTTCCCCGAAAAAGTATACCTCCTATATTTATCTTGTCCGTAATTCATGAAACCGCCTTGATCCATGATATTGCCGGAAATGTAATAATTCATCTTGTCACTTCCCCCACTCACGCTCAGGTTATGCTCTTGCGAGAAAGCCCATTTGCGATAGTATTCATCCAACCAATCCATGTTGGCGTAAGTGTCGTTTCCTCCTTCACCTGTCCCCCACAGATAATGCCCGTCCCCCAGCGGCTTCTGCCCGTCTACAAAGACATCGCTTTTTCCCGTGTAATAGTCGTATATCTTCTGCATGGCCTCGTCGCTGTATTCAAATGTCCCGGGGCTGGTATACCCTTGCACGTCATTCAAATAATTGGCAAACTCCCACGAGTTCATCATCTCCGGCATGAAAAGAGGTGTATTGAAACGGAAACTGTTGTTGTAATTCACGGTCGGCTTGCCACTTTTTCCACTTTTAGTCGTCACCAAGATGACACCAAAAGGCGCACGTGAGCCATAAATAGAAGATGAAGCCGCATCCTTCAAGACAGAGATGCTCTCCACATCCTGCGGATTCAATGAAGACAAATCCCCTTCCATCCCGTCAATCAAGACCAACGGAGAAGCACTGGATCCGTCACCAATAGTACCCATGCCGCGGATATTGAACTGCTTCGTGGCGTTCAATTCACCTCCCCACGAACTATTTGTGATATTCAATCCCGGCACCACTCCCTGCAACGCCGTAAGCACATTCGAGACAGGACGCCCTTCCAAATCCTTTTCCGTGGCCACACCCACAGCACCGGTCAAATTCACCTTCTTCTGCGTAGCGAATCCGACCACAACCACCTCATCCATGTCATAAGTATCATCTTTCAGCGTTAGCTGGACATCGCGTCCGGCCCTTATCCTTGTCCGCAACGTCTTAAATCCCACGCATGAGATTTCCACTTCACCTCCATTAAATCCTTTTAATTGGAATTTTCCATCCATGTCTGTTATTGCACCTTGTGTTGATTTCCCCACCACCTTTATCAAGGCGCCGATGACGGGTTCACCCCTATCATCCAACACTCTTCCACTGACCGAACCCTCTTGGGGAGCCGCCATCGCCACGCTTTCCATGGTCGTACCATATCCTTCAAACGGACATGACAGCAAAGCAACCGCAAAAAGCGACCTGACTATTACTATTCCCTTACCCATAATCCATAACTTTTTATTTATTGCACTATAATGGCATTAGCCGCTTCCTCATATATTAATAAGACACCGACAGCTTTGTTCCCCTCGGATTCCAGTTATGCAATATTAGGAATATTAAAAAAAAAGTAAGAACACTATTCTTCCTAAATCCATATGTCTCTGCAAGTTTGACGTATTTATTGTTTCGGCAAACGATTTGTTGCAACGCAGAGAATGGTATCTTATACGACAAATCATGCATGCAACAAATCAACCTTAACACTTTCCCTTCTTCCCCTCATTTCATCTGTCACTTTGAGGAAAAACGATCGCCAAGCTAGAAGCCCGTAGCCACACCAAAACAAAAGTCCATCGTTACGGATAACGAGCGGACTACCCAGCCTTGGCCACACTTGTAACCTAATCTGCGAACTTTTCCACTTAAAGACTTGCCTATTTAGGAATTTCTTAATAAATTGCCTTACTTATTCATCACTTATCTCAAACATCATGGACAAACGGCTCATTTCAATCCGCAAAAAACACACAACAAGCACAGGTGTACGCCACCAAGCAAAAGTCAAAAAACACATTCATAGCAATTGCCTTATTACCCATATAAGACAATTAATTATCATATTATTAGCAACAATACAATGGGGGGGGGGGGGGTAAAATATGTTCCTACGACCCAACAACCGGCACTTTTTAAACCGCAGACACAGTAAACCCCAAAAACAAATTGATC
>CALUIS010000011.1 GCA_944320765.1 uncultured Paraprevotella sp. | reverse complement strand
CCATTGTTTCATGGCACAAAAATATAATTTTTATGGGATTATAGAAAGGAACGCAACCGGATTTTCGGACTGATCCAGAAATTCCGGTAAAACGGCCACTTTTCCCGCTTTTCCGCACAAAAAAGGGGGACGTGCCGGGCAAGGAGGCGGGTTAAAACGGGGCGGAGGCCACCCCGCCTTGCAGGGGCTGCACCTGTGGCAGGTCCGTTGGCCCGTGATGATGAACGTACTGCTCCGCCTGAAAGGGGAGCTGTCGCGGAGCGACTGAGGGGTTTCCCGCAAACGTGGGTCGTTCGCAAGGCATACTTCCTTCGATGGTTTCGTGTGTGTGAGACCCCTCAGGCCCGTTGGGCCAGCTCCCCTTTCAGGCGGAGCAGTTCGTTCTCAGGGCCGTCCACTACTTCTTCCTTGTTGCGGTGTACTTTCCGCTTCTCCCTGTTCTCCGGACGTTCGCCGCTTCTTCTTTGTTTCGGGCATGTCGTCCCGTTCCTTTTGTCTGGCTTCCGGCCTCCTCAGTTTTCTTTGAGCGCCTTGATTTCCTCGATGGAAAGTCCGGTGATGTCAGAAATGACGTTTTCCGGTATGCCGTTCTTTATCATTCCGGCGGCGTTGCGCAGCCGCTCTTTCTTTTCGCCTTCGGCCCTCCCTTCGGCCCTTCCTTCGGCCCTCCCTTTGGCTTCCCCTTCGGCCAGGCCTTTCAGCTTGGCGAACTCCATTGCGGCCATATTGTCGCGGTAGACCTTGATGGCCTCGTCATACTTCATGCGCTCGCCCCTGGACATGGAGGCGATGTCCACAATCTTCTCGAGTTTCTCGAAAACGGCCTTGCGGGCCTTGAACGGCATTCTCTGTAATGTTTCCATGTTTTTGGGTAATTTCCTCAGGGCTTCCGGCCTCCTCAGTTTTCTTTGAGTGCCTTGATTTCCTCGATGGAAAGTCCGGTGATGTCTGAAATGACGTTTTCCGGTATGCCGTTCTTTATCATTCCGGCGGCGTTGCGCAGCCGCTCTTTCTTTTCGCCTTCGGCTCTTCCCTCGGCCCTTCCTTCGGCCCTTCCTTCGGCCCTTCCCTCGGCCCTTCCTTCGGCCCTTCCCTCGGCCCTCCCTTTGGCTTCCCCTTCGGCCAGTCCTTTCAGCTTGGCGAACTCCATTGCGGCCATATTGTCGCGGTAGACCTTGATGGCCTCGTCATACTTCATGCGTTCGCCCCTGGACATGGAGGCGATGTCCACAATCTTTTCGAGTTTCTCGAAAACGGCCTTGCGGGCCTTGAACGGCATTCTCTGTAATGTTTCCATGTTCTTGAGTACATAAATCCAACGTTCGAAATCGTTCCCGCATTCGTCCTCTTCCTTGGTGAAGCAGGGAAGCTGGAGGAAGATGAAGCGGAGCTTGTCGGAGAAAGGCTCGTGCGTGTCCCGGTCGGCCAGCACCACGTCGGTGCGGAACTTGTCGGGCATGACGTCCTTCAGCCGGAAGTTCATGAAGAACACGCCGTAGACCGCCTTGAGGTTGAATTTCCAGTCCACTCCCTTTTCCCCTTGGCGTGCGACAGCCTGCGACAGGTAGTAGAGCGCCCGCTCGCGGAAGTAGACCTGCTCGCGGTTCTGCATCTCCACGATGAACTGCTCGCCGTCCTCGTTGGTGCAGTAGATGT
The DNA here is from genome assembly GCA_944320765.1 of uncultured Paraprevotella sp. Lineage (GTDB taxonomy): Bacteria > Bacteroidota > Bacteroidia > Bacteroidales > Bacteroidaceae > Paraprevotella. The sequence continues at coordinate 98,702 of CALUIS010000011.1, read as the reverse complement.
CATAGATGACCCCCCGGTCCCCCTCGAACTCGGCGGGCAGCTCCTTGTCCAGGAAAGTGATGTCCGTGACGCGCTTCTCCCCTTCGAGGAGGTTGTTGAGGAAGTCAATCAGGAGGTCCTTGTTGACTTCCTGCCCGAAGATGCGCTTGAATCCGACATCAGTGAAGGGGTTGATGAATCTTGGCATATTAGTCCTTTTGTTTTCTCCGTCCAAAAATACGGAGAAAATCTTCTTAGTCCAAGGTTTGGCCTGTTTTTTTTAGTGAATATCATTTCCATTCTCATTCCTCTTCTGTCATTCCGCCCAGTCTATTTGGATGAGATAGTTCTTGGGCGTGTCGGTCGTGATTTCCCGGACGGGGGAGGTGAAGGTCTCTCCGTCGGTATTGGTCGCGCTGATGGTATATTCCAGCCGGCCGTCTGCGGGGAGGTTGAAATAGGTCGGGGCCGTGTTGTCCGTGCCTTCTATCGTCACGCTCCGCCCGGTGGACGGTGAGGTGAGGGTGCAGGCAATGGAGGTGAAAGCCGTGCCGAACAGTTCGTCCGAATAGTCCAGGAGGATGCCCACGTTGGATTGTGTGGCTTCGAGCCGGAGCGTCGTGGTCTCATCGGCTTGGATCTGGAAGTCCTGCCGGACGGAATAGGTGGGCGTGCCTTGCACATTGTCGGCCGCCTCGTTCATGTCCGGCGTGTGGGCATACAGGGTGTAGTTGCCTACGGGCAGGGTGAGGGGTTGATCCAATGCGGCATCACCGGGCGCATAAGTGCGTACGGTGGTGGAACCTTGCAGGAGGTCTACTTGCAGGCCGTCGTCCACGCTCCGTTTGAGCGGTTGTACGTCCACGGCGGTCTCAATGTCGATGGGAAGCACCAGCAGATGGCCGGTGGCAGTGGCGGGCTGCGCGGCCTCTTCCTCTTGGGTGCAGGCAGCGGCGAGAAGGCCGCCCGCCAATACATATATATATATAAGGTATCGTTTCATGTCTTCGCTTATTTATCGTAAACCAATGAGATGTCGTCGATGGTCAGTTTGCTGCCGACTACGGCATCATCAAACTCCACAGTGTTGTTTCCGTTGTCGATGTAGAAAGTGTAGGTTTGTGTCCGGTAGAGCATACCGTCCCCTTCGTGGTTGGTGGAGTTGAAGGTGACGTAGATGTAAGCCGCTTTCCGATATTCCGTACCATTCGCATAAGGCAGGGTGAGTGTGACTTCCGCCCATTCGTTGGAAGCCTGCCCTTCAGTGGCTGTGCCGGACTGATCCTGTTGGATGATGACGTTATTGTCGGCATCCAGCAGCTCGATATGGGCAGTCCAGGTATCAGTTTCGGTGGGAGCGTATTTATACCAGAACTTGAGAGCCGTGGGACGGGATGTGAAAGCGGCATCCTTGCGGATCGTGAGTTGGTCATCGGGGAGGGCATCAGTACCTCCTATCGACACGTCTGCCGTTCCGGTGAACAGTTTGCCTGCCACTTTGTTATAATCTTTGACGGATATAGAAATGAATTTGGTGTTTCCTCGTCCGTTGCCAGTGTTCCTGAGTTCGGCGGCCAGTCCGGTTCTTCCCGGTGCATAGGATACAGCGTGGAAGCCATTGTAATGATCGCGGAAAATGGGGTTATTATGGCGGTGTCTGGTGGTATATAAGTTATTAGTGTCCCAATGGCAGTTTCCTTGAGATGACCAAGGGTAGAAACAGTAATAACCACTGTACTCTTCGTCCGTCCACTCCTCCATCCCCGAGTTGGGCAACTGCGTGGGTGTCTCCAGCGTGGCATTCTCTTCGTTCGAGGCCAGCAGGCCGCGGTAGAGGGCGCGTACCTTATAGCTCTTGATGTCGGGATGCGTGCCGAACTGCTGTTTCATGGCTGCGTTGTCACTGAACGCCTGCCAGCTTTGGCCGTTGTCGCTGCTGTACTGGAACACCGTGTTGGCTTTCACCCGTTCCGCGTTTCCGGCGGTGATATTGAAGGTGCGTACGGCGAATTCCTTCGACCAGAAGTCGTTCTCGTTCACCGTGATGTTGAATTCCGGACGGAGGGTGTTGATGGTGTACTCCTGGGTTTCGCTCCAGCGGTGGTTGGCCTTCACGCGCATTTGGATGACGTTGGTCGCCGTGCTGCCGTCGTTGGCGCAAAGCAGGCGTCCCGTCATGGCGGTGAGGTCGACGCTGCCCGTGGTGGCGTTCAGCGCGGGCAGGGTGATGCCGGCATTAGTCAGAGCCTGCCGGTCTTCTTCGGTCAGGGAGGCCAGCGAGTAGGTCTTGCTCAGCGTCTGAAGGTTCGGGTCGGACAAGTTCAAGGTCAGCTCAATGTCCTCCACGGGCATCAGTGCCTGGAAGTTCAGGCGGGTGGTCGGGGCATCGTCGGTCTCGCGGTAGTTCAGTATGCCGCTCTCGTCAAAGCCTTCGGCAACAGTCTGCGGCTTGGGCAGCCATTCCTGCGGGAGGGTCTCGTTGACAGTGACGCTTTCCACCGTGGTGTTGACGGTGATGTTCAGGGCGGCTTCTCCTTCTGTTGCCGTTCCGATGCTGAGGGTATATTTGTAGTTCATCCCGGCCTCGGCGGAAGCGATGGACGCGAATCTATATTCCACGGACTTCCCTTCCGTGGTGGTCCCCGTCAGATAGAAATCCACGGTGGAGCCTGCGCTGAAGTACGGATTCTTTCCGTCGGTGTCGGTGCAGGTTACGGACGTTTCCCCCACCCGCGTCTCAAAGGCGTAGTTGGAAAGGAAGTTGTCCGGCTCTGTCTCTTCGGAGAAGGCGAAAGAAGCCAGCGCATTGCCCACCGTGCAGGGGATGGTCACGTCGACGGTGCGATTCGCCTCCGCCGTGGCCGTCACGGGGGAGGAGATGTAATACGGTTCGTCCAAGGCCAGCGGACGGTTCTGTCCGAAAGAGGCCATGAGCGTGTATTCGCCCGGTTTCAACGCCGGCGGGGCGGCCTCGTAGCTGCCCATATTGCCTTCGAAGTCGGCCCGTCCGTCCTCGCCCGTGATAGACAGGTCGAACTGTCTTTTCACCTCGTCGGTCAGTTCGGTCAAGGCCGACGGTAAGGCCCGCGTCAGAGACTGTCCGGCTTCCGCATCCCGCAGGGTGATGTTGAAACTGCCACCGGCGGGCGCAAGTTCCTCTTCCTGGCAGGCGGCAAGTCCCAAGCAGAACCCCACGCCCAATACCATATAGGAAATCTGTCTTTTCATCAATGACTCCTTTTTTTCCCTTGTTTAATCGTATAACAATTCAAACTCGTCAATCCACAACGTGCTGCCGTCGCCCACCTGGCCGCTCACCCGCGCCCCGTCGAACTCACCGCCGTAGCGGCTCGAGGTGGCCACGATGCTCATGCTGGCCGGTCGGGCCTGTAGGTCGGTGTATTCGATATCGAACTCAAATTCCGTGTAGGTGTCCACCCTCTCCGTGGCCACGAACTCGCCATAGCCGAACAGCCTGCCCGAGGCGTCCCACAGCTTGATGTAGATGTGTCCCTGGTCCATGGTCAGGTTGCCGGGGATGGGGCCTTGGTGCGTGATGGGCATGGGGGTGTATTTGTAGTATCCCCTCATGCCGGTCGGGCGTGCGCCGGAATAGGGTCGGCCGAAAGAGGGGCTGGACGAGGGGTTGCCCAGGTTGGTCTTGTAAGTGCCGATGAAGAGGTTGCCGGCGGCGGCACCCACCAACGGCACGCCGGTGAGACTGTGCATTTTGGCCGCCGTCCCCTTGTAGGCATCGCTGCCTGTGGCAGGTTTGGTGGTGGCATCCCGTCCTCCAGCGAGGGTCGAGGTGACCCCTTCGTTGCCCGAAGCCCAATAGGCTTGTGGATCATCGTAGTTGTTGGGAACGCTGTTGGCGTACCAGTTTTTCCCATCCTGCGTCCAAGTGTCGAAGTTCAGGTTGGGCACTTCCACAATTTGTTCTGTGCGGAACGTGGCAGAAGGGCCGGAAATACCGTTCACGGTGATGCGCCATTCGTAGTCCGTATTGTCAGTCAGTCCGGTGATTTCGGTGCTGAACGAGGTGGAGGAGAGCAGGTTGATTTGCGAAGCGTCCACCGTGGTCCAGTCGCTGTCGGCCACTTTCTTGTATTCCACCACGGGAGTGGCACCGCTCTGCATCTCTCCGTAGAGGGTGGCTTTCGTGGCCCATGCGTTCACCTCGCCGGTGGTGGATGCCTCCTCGGTAGGCTGCACGTCGATGATCCAAGTGCTGACCAGTGCGCCGTCCTTGTAAATCTCGAAAGACTGCGGACGGGTGAAGTCCGTGACGGTGGAAGGGTCCGGGATGGATTGCGACGTGCTTCCTTCGAGACTGAACTCCGTGATGTGGATGTCGTCCAGCGGATAGCCTTTCTCGATGTACACGATGGCGTGGTGGCTCTGCGGGTCGAACTGCGGTTCTCCCACCTGGTGGTCGATGCGGATGACCCGGTTGATTTCCTGCGTCACATAGAGTGTCCAGATGTAGTCTTGGTAGGTGCGTATCAGGATATTGACGGGGTGGGAAAAGTCCATGGCCGTGTTGGCGTTGGCAGGCAAGTCGTCCAGCGAGGTGAAGCTATAGTGCGGGAACTGCGAGGAGTTGATGCAGGCGTTCTCGTCCGGCAGGATCTGGGCGTCATCGTTGATCACCAGCTGCGTGATGGGCAACCGGTTCAGGTTGGCGCGTTCGCCCACCGTAGCCTCCACCGAGTGGCGCTGGCGGTCAATCTGTACCTCGCCCAGCTGGTCGTAGAACGAGATGGAGGTGATGAGCCCTTCCACATACGGGTAGGGGATGTCGTTCTTGATGCAGGCGGTACACAGCGCGGCGGTCAGGACGAAAGACAGGGTTTTCTTTATGGCGTTGGCTTTCTTCATGTCGCTTAAAAGTAAGTGCAGATACCTAAGTTGATACTGAAAATGTTGATGTTGAAGTCGGCTGAGCTTTTGCGGTAGGAGCCGGTCTCCACCTGGTTGGTCTTCTGGTTGATCCACTTGAAGTCCAGACCCATGATGTCCACCGATACTTCCACGGCCACATTGTTGGTGACGAAAGCGGTCAGACCGGGTGTGATACCCAACTGGAAATGGTTGACTTTCTGGTAGGTGCCGGACATGTCCTTGCCCGTACCGGAGATGATTTTCCCTTGGCTGTAGCCGTAGGTGAGGCTGCCCTCAGCGAAGAAGGCGAACACCTTGCTTTTGCCGAGGCTGGTGTAGGAACGGACAAAGGCCGAGGTATTCACGCCGTGCGACAGGTAGGAGTAGTCGCTGATCTCGAACGCCAGGTCGTCGCCCAAGTCGATGTTGATGTTCCCCAAGTCCACATACGAGCGTTTGTAGTCGGCCCGCAAGCCCACAGCCAGGTCGTTGCGGATGAAATAAGCGGCGTGGGGACTGATTTTGAAGGTATAACCCTCGCCTTTCATCTCCTCCAGTACGAGGAAGTCGTAGTTGTCGGCCGCCAGTTCCATATAGGAGAAGGTGATGCCCCCCGTCCAGCTGTCTTTGGGCACGAAGAGCGTGCTTCGTATTTCACGGTCAAAGCTTTTCCGTGCGTGGACGAGTCCGACGCACGAAAAAGCAATGAGCAATAAGAGATATTTCTTCATTGAATGGCTTAATAGTATGACAATTCAAAATCATCCACCCACAGCGTGCTGCCGTTGCCCACCTGGCCGGTGACAGAAGAACCTTCAAAATGGCCGCCATAATGGCTGGACGTAGCTACGATGGTGAGTTTGGCCGCTTTCTTGGTCGGGTCGGAATATTCAATGTCGAAGCTGAAAGGCTGGTAGGTGTCCACACGTTCCGTACCCACGAACTCTCCGAAGCCGATCTGGTTGCCTTCAGCATCCCATACCGTCACATAGATGTTGCACTCGTCGGTGGTCAGCGTACCAGGATACGAGCCATGGTTGATGGCTTGCGGGGCGTATTTGTACCAGCCGGACAACTTGACGGGGCGGGCACCGGTATAATCGCGTCCGAAAGAGACGCTGGCCGAAGGATTCGTTATATTGGTTTTGTAAGACCCGATGAACAGGTTACCAGCGGCGGCACCCACCATCATGACACCTGTTTTAGAGGTCATTTTGGCCGCATAGTTTGTGTGGGCATCCGAGCCTTCCACACGTACGGTTGTGGCATCATAAAACATTGTGACACCGCTGTTACCGGTTGCCCAATAGCTGTCCGACGCATCTGCGTTGGCATACCAGTTCTTTCCGCTTTGCGTCCAAGTGTCGAAATTCAGGTTGGGAATCTCCTGGAACGGTTCGGTGATGAAGGACAGTTGTTCTCCCTCGTTAGTGCCGCATACGATTTTGTACTGGTACTCCGTGCCAAAATCCAAGGCCGTGACCTTTGCGGTATACCGGTCTGTGCCGTTCACCTGTTCGGCGGCTACGGTCGTCCAGTCGTTGTCCGATGCTTTCTTGTATTGGAACTGTACGGGATCTGCCGGTTCCACGAACGAGCAGTTGCCTTCCAGAATGGCGAATTGTCCCCACACTTTAGACGGGTCGGCACCAATGGCGGTGGTGGAGACTCCGTCCGGTGTCAAAGGAATACCGAGCGTGATTTCATATTCATGACGGTTTTGGTTGACGGTGACTTGCAGATTGCCCGAACCTTCCGTGTTCACGTCATAGTTCACCTTGTAGTGGGTGGCGGCTACCGCCTCGTCGGTGACGGCTTGGCTGAACTGCTGTTCCGTTCCGCCCTGTGGCGTGAGGGTGAGCGAGATGTTCAGAGGCTGTCCGGCCAGGACGTAAGCCGCACGGGTCTCGTCAGCTCCGAACGTCAGGGCCAGATTCTCTTCCGTTCCGGTCACCACGGATGTGTAGTCCGTGAAATACTTCTTGAACTTGTCGCTATAGCTCACCGACACCATGCTCTGTGCCAGTTTGCAGGTGAGGTCCACAGTTTGGTTCACCCCGGCCTCCACCGTGACCTGTTTTTCTCCGGCGTACACCGGTTCGGCATCAAAGCCCTGTGCCTCCTCCTTGCCGTTGGAATAAGCCTTCACCGTGTAGGTCGTGCCGGCCGGAACGAGGAAAGCCTCGTCCTGCAGGGTTGTCCAATCGTCCGCGTGGCGGAAAGTGGAGCCGTCCGCATTGAGGATGTCCACGGCCATTATCTCAGCCTCTCCGTCCTTGGTGATTACGTTCTTGTCAATCTTCACGGATGAAAGCTGGATGTAGCCTTCCCCGGACGTGCCGGCCAGTTCTTCGCTTTGGCAGGAGACCATGAGGCCGGCCAGCATCCCCATGCCTAAGATTTGATATATAGAGAGTTTCATGTTCGTTTTCATTTATTCCTTAAGGATTGGGTTGATTGATAGTAATATCCAAGTTGCCGGATTTCTCGTTGCCCTCAGCATCTACCACACGGATGGCAAAGGTGCTTTCGATGGGCTGGAACAAGGCGAGCGGTGCCATGAAAGCGGTTACGTTGAATACGTATTCCGTTTTGCCCTCAATGGACTCCCCTGCGGTAATCAGACCCAGTGCTGCCAAATTTGCTTCCGCAGCCCCCGGGTTCGCCACATCGAACCCTCCGGCAAGGTTCATTCCTGCCAAAATGTTGTTGAATTCCTCATTCTCGCAGATGATGTCCACGAACAGGTTCTTGATGCCGTTTTCCACATGGAACGTCACGACCACCGGCTCACCCGTAACATTGGGGTTGGTGTATGTGGCCGGCAACCCTTCAAAGGTAATGGCATCGGTCGTCACCGGCGGGGTCGGCTCGTCATCGTCTCCGGTTTCCCCGCCGCCCTCGGTGTAGGTGATGTTCTCAGCCGGGATGCTGATGATTTCCTCCTGCTCGGCGAAAGTGAAGTCCACGGTCATGCCGAAGTCAATATAAGAAGAAGTGGAGCCGTCTTCCGTCAGATTGATGACGAAAGCGTCGCCGGCAGCCAAGGCCGTTCCGCCCTCGGCATCAGCCGGTTTGGTCACGGTGTAAGTGCGCTGCACCTCCTGCTCTCCGGTGTCGCCCCTGGCTTTGGTCGTGGCCTTGATAGAGACGGTGAGCGCGTTCTTGTTGTCCGGCACTTGGAAGTAGTATTTTGTGCCGACATTCTCAGCGGTGAATGTCTGGATGGCACCGTCGCCGTTATCCACCGTGACGGAATAATCATCCTTGAAGCTGTCAGCGAAAGACTGTCCTATGGAGACGGTCACCTCGATGTTCTGCAGGGTGCATTCGATGGAGGCGTTGGTCGTCTTGCCCGGCAGAATCTGGACGTTTCCGGAACCCATGAACCAAGGGCGGGTGGACACCGTCACGTTGGAACCGTCATAATTGTAAGCTTTGGCCGTATAGTTGCCCTCTTCCAGCGTGAGGGAGAGCGTGCCGTTGTTGGCCCCCAGCTCGCTCATCCGGCCTACCTGGGCGATTTGTCCGGACGCGTCGTCCGTGACTTCCAGCGTATAGTTGTTCACGTTCACTTCCTCGGGGTCGAACACTCCCGGCTTGATGCCGTTGTCGGTGGATTCGGCCCTTTTGAGGGTTTCGTCTACTTTCGCGTCGTTGGAAAGGTTCAGCTGCAACTGTCCCGAGGTGGGGCTTTCGCCGTTCGCGCCCCAGATTTCGTCTTTCATCTCGCAAGAAGCCAAGCTTGCGGCAGCGATGAAAGCGCAGCATATGGAATAAATCTGTTTCATTGTTCTTGGGTTTGATATGATTTTGTTGGGTTATTCGAATACAGTGTTGGGGATGACGATGTCGACATTCTCTTCCGTCACACCGGTGTCTACGGTGATGTCCAGCCCGAACTTGCCGCCTTCAATCTCCGTCACATCGGGCTTGAAGGTCAGTTTGAGCAAGGTCTGAGGGGTGACGGTCACCGTCCGGGTGGTAGTGAGGCCGTCCACGGCAATCGGATCGCCGTTCTTGTCTTTCACGTTGAAAGTCAAGGTTACCTCTTCGCCTTCCGCGTCGGCTTTCAAATACAAATCCTGTCCCACATTCGCCATGCTCATCGTCATGGCCTCGTCCATATATTTGGTCTGGATGGACACCTCGCAATCGGAATAAAAGTCGGTGAAATCGGACGAATAAACCACATTGACCTTGGCGGCCTTGGGCTTGCACTGAAAGTCGACCACCTTGGTGGCTCCCGGCTGCACGGAGAAAGTCTCGCTGCCGCTCACCAGCAGGTTGTCGTAACTGGCCGGTGCCTCTTCGCCATAGGACGCGGTCAGCGTGTATTCAATGCCGGGTTCCACTTGATAGGCCAACGCCCATTCGCTATATAAAGCGGTATGCACTTGTTCTCCGTTCGCTGTTTTGGTGAGGGTCACGGTGTAATTCCGGATGTCGGTGTAGGCCGACTCATCGATGGCCCTTTTGGCGGGTGCGGGTTCGCCAGAAGTGGAGAAGGACAAGTCAGTTCCTAAGTCGACAACCAATCGGGTGTCTCCTGCGACGCCGGTCTCGGTGTCGTTGCTGCAAGACATGGCCAACAGTCCGCTGAAGGCCAGGATAGGGTAAATGGTTTTCTTCATTATTGTGATGATAAATGTTTTCAAGATGCAAAGTTAGGCAAGAATGTCGTTGTAAGTTTGCTTTTTGGTATAAATTTCGGTAAAAAGCCACATTTAATGCCGTGAGGTGGCTCTTTGGGGGCATCTTACCGAAATGACGGCCGTTTTTTTATCGTTGAGGACAACGTGTTTATCCTGTGGCGGTTTATTAACAGGCTGTCGAAAAATAATCCTTATAAAAAGCGGCGGGGTCTTGCGGAATTTCGTATCTTTGCGCTTTAATTAAAAGATGTAAGGGACATGGAAGAAGCGGTGTATCATGTGCCGGTGTTGCTGGAAGCTTGTGTGGACGGTTTGCAAGTCAGGCCGGAGGGCGTTTATGCCGACCTCACCTTTGGCGGCGGAGGGCATAGCCGTGAAATCTTGTCGCGTTTGGGGAGTGAGGGGCATTTGTATGGTTTCGACCAGGATGCCGATGCGGAACGCAATGCCATTGCCGACAACCGCTTCACGTTCGTGCGGAGCAACTTCCGCTACCTGAAGAACTGGATGCGCTACTACGGCGTGGAGCGGCTGGACGGCCTGCTGGCCGACTTGGGCGTGTCCAGCCACCACTTCGACGAGGGCGGGCGGGGCTTCTCGTTCCGTTTCGACGGGAAGCTGGACATGCGGATGAACCAGCGGGCGCGGCTGACGGCGGCGGAGGTGGTGAACACCTACCCCGAAGAGCGGCTGGCCGACCTGTTCTACTTGTTCGGCGAGCTGAAGAACGCCCGCAAGCTGGCGGCCTGCGTGGCGAAGGCCCGCGCCCTGCGCCCGATTGAGACCACGGAGGAGTTCCTCGAGGTGGTGAAGCCGCTTTTCGGCCGCGACCGCGAGAAGAAGGAGCTGGCCAAGGCGTTCCAGGCCCTGCGCATCGAGGTGAACCATGAGATGGACGCCCTGAAGGAGATGCTGTCGGCCGCCACGGAGCTGTTGAGGCCCGGCGGGCGGCTGGTGGTGCTGACCTACCACTCGCTGGAAGACCGGATGGTGAAGAACCTCGTCAAGACCGGCAATGTGGAAGGCCGGCGCGTGGAGGACTTTTTCGGGAACGTGGAATGCCCTTTCAGGGCGGTCAACAACAAGGTGATTGTGCCGGACGAGGAGGAGCAGCGCGTGAATCCCCGCAGCCGGAGCGCGAAACTGAGAATTGCGGAAAAGAAATAAGACATGAGAAGAAGACTGGGCCTCAAGGAGGAGGCCGAACCCGAAGAAAACACGGGCGCGGACGACGCGGGCGGCACGCCGGGGACGGAAGCCCCCGCCGGAAGCGGAGAAGATGACGAAGCCGCCGGGCAGGACGGGGACAGCGCGGGACACGCGGAGGGCGACACCCCCTCTTCCCTGAAAGCCTTCACGGAAAGCGAGGAGGCGGAACAGCGCCCGAACATGTCGCTGCGCGAGATCCTGGGCGGCGACATCCTCATGGCCGGCTGGCTGCGCCGGCAGATGGGGCTGATCGTGCTGTGCATGTTCTTTGCCATCGTCTATATCACCAACCGCTATTCGGCGGAGCAGGAGATGATCGAGATAGAACGCCTGAAGAAAGAGCTGACGGAGGTGCGCTACCGCGCGCTGACACGTTCCAGCGAACTGACCGTGAAGACCCGCCAGAGCCAGGTGGAGAACAGCCTGAGGGCGACCCCCGACAGCGTGCTGCAGACACCGAAGGAACCCCCGTTCCTGATTGAAACCCAAAAAGAGGAAGAATGAATTTCGAGAATAAAAAAATCATGCCCCGCTACTTCGTGGTCATCGTCCTGATGAGCCTGGGCGGGCTATACGTGCTGGGGAACGCGGCCTACCTGATGCTGGCGGAAAAGGACTATTGGACGAAGGTGAGCCAGAAACTGGTGACGGAAAACGTGCCTATCCCCGCCAAGCGGGGCAACATCCTGTCGGCCGACGGGCAAATCATGGCCAGCTCCCTGCCGGAATATAAAATCTACATGGACTTCGTGGCCTACGACAAGGACCCGCAGGTGAGGCAGGAGCTGCAGGCCTGGCGGGACAGTATGCTGGAGGTGAAGATGGACTCCATCGTGGCCGGGCTGCACCGGATTTTCCCGGACAAGCCCGAATCCTACTTCCGGAAACGCCTGAAGCAAGGGCGGCGGCTGAAAAGCCGTTACTGGCGGCTCTACGGGCCGCGCATCTCCTATATCCAGTATATGGAGTGCAAGAAGCTGCCCCTCTTCCGCGAGCCGGCCGGCAAGGGCGGATTCTATGCCGAGGAGTTCAACCAGCGCAAGAAGCCCTACGGGTCGCTGGCCACCCGCACGCTCGGCGCGCTGTATGCCAGCAAGGACTCGGCCCGCTACGGGCTGGAGCTTTCCTACGACTCCATCCTGCGGGGCACGCCCGGCGTGTCCCACCGCGCGAAGGTGCGCAACAGCTGGCTCTACTTGGTGGACACGCCGCCGGTGGACGGCTGCGACATAGAGACCACCATCGACGTGTCCATGCAGGACGCTGCGGAAAAGGCCATCCTGAGGCAGCTGAAGGCCCTGGGGGCCGACGTGGGCGTGGTGGTGCTGATGGAGGTGGCCACGGGCGACGTGAAGGCCATCGTCAACATGACCAAGTGCGCCGACGGGGAGTACCGCGAAATCAAGAACAACGCCGTCTCCGACCTGATGGAGCCCGGCTCGACCTTCAAGACCGCCTCCATCATGGTGGCCCTGGAGGACGGGAAAATCACCAAGGACGACTTCATCGACACCGGCAACGGGCAGTGGGAGATGTACGGCCAGGTGATGAGGGACCACAACTGGCGGCGAGGGGGCTACGGGCGCATCAGCGTGCCGGAATGCCTGATGTACTCGTCCAATATCGGCGTGAGCCGCCTGATCGACAACAACTACAAGGACTGCCCGGAGAAGTTCGTGGACGGCCTCTACCGCGAGGGAGTGGGCATACCCCTGAATATACCCTTGGTGGGCAGCGGCGAGCCGCGCGTGCGCCGTCCGAAGGAGGACGGGAGCAACTGGTCGCACACGGCCCTGCCCTGGATGAGCATCGGCTATGAGACGCAGATCCCGCCCATCGCGACCTTGACGTTCTACAACGCCATCGCCAACGGCGGGAAGATGGTGCGTCCCCGCTTCGTGAAGGCCGTCAGGAAGAACGGCGAGGTCGTCAGGGAATACCCCGTGGAGGTCATCAAGGAGCAAATCTGTTCCCCGAAGACCCTGAAGGACATCCAGGACATCCTGGAGATGGTGGTGAGCAAGGGCTTGGGCAAGAAGGCCGGCAACAAGAACTTCAAGGTGTCCGGCAAGACCGGCACGGCCCAGGTGGCCCAAGGCGGCAGCTACCGCAAGGGGCGGATGAAGTACCTCATCAGCTTTTGCGGCTATTACCCGTCCGACCATCCGAAATACAGCTGCATCGTGGCGATACAGAAGTCCGGCCTGCCGGCCTCGGGCGGCGGGCATTGCGGCCCGGTGTTCAGCGAAATCGCCCAGCGCGTGATGGCCAAAGGGGTGTACCGCGACGTGGCGGAAGGTTCCGACTCCACCTCCGTGTTCGTGCCCGACGTGCTGGACGGCGACATGTCCGCGGCGCGGCACGTGCTGCGGGAACTGGACCTCCCCTTCCGGCAGGACTGGAGCGACGGCGAGGAAGCGCAGACCGTGTGGGGCAAGGCCGTGAACAGCGGGAACGCCGTGAGCCTGGAGGCCGACAAGACCCCGATGGAAATCGTGCCGGACGTGAAGGGCATGGGGGCGAGGGACGCCGTGTTCCTGCTGGAGAGCCGCGGGCTGAAAGTGCGCATCGAGGGCGCGGGCCACGTGGTCTCGCAAAGCATGGCCCCGTATTCCAAGTACAAGAAAGGTCAGACTATACATATTAAATTAAGAAGATAAGAAGGGAGAAACGTCATGATGGAACTGGAACTTTTGCTGAAAAGCATCAACGCCATACAAATATCCGGTGACACGAAGAAGGACATCACCGGGGTCAATCTGGATTCGCGGCTCGTGGAGCCGGGCGGCCTGTTCGTGGCCGTCAAGGGGACGCAGGCCGACGGGCACGCCTATATCGGCAAGGCGGTGGAGAAGGGCGCCGCGGCCGTGGTGTGCGAGACATGGCCGGAACAGCTGGCGGAGGGGGTTGCCTACGTGCAGGTGAAGGATTCCGGGAGCGCGGTGGGACGGCTGGCCACGGCCTTCTATGGCGACCCGACCTCCAAGATGGAGCTGGTGGGCGTGACCGGCACGAACGGCAAGACGACCATCGCCACCTTATTATATAATATGTTCCGCGCGTTCGGCTACAAGTGCGGCCTGTGTTCCACGGTGTGCAACTACATCGACGGCGAGGCCATCCCCACGGAGCATACCACGCCCGACCCCGTCACCCTGAACCGGCTGCTGGGGCGGATGGCCGACGAGGGGTGCAAATACGCCTTCATGGAAGTCAGCTCGCACGCGGTGGCCCAACACCGCATCGCCGGGCTGAAGTTCGCCGGCGGCATCTTCACCAACCTCACGCGGGACCATCTGGACTACCACAAGACGTTCGAGAACTACCGGGACGCCAAGAAAGCCTTCTTCGACGGCCTGCCCAAGGGGGCCTTCGCCGTGACGAACGCCGACGACCGGAACGGGATGGTGATGGTGCAGAACACCAAGGCTTCCGTGAAGACCTATTCCCTGCGCGCCGCGGCCGACTTCAAGGCCAAGGTGCTGGAAGAATCTTTTGAAGGGATGTATCTTGAAATCAACGGGCGCGAGGTGAGCGTGCCGTTCATCGGCCGCTTCAACGTGTCGAACCTCCTGGCCGTCTATGCCGCAGCCATCTGCATGGGGCGGCAGCCGGAGGACGTGCTGGTGGCGCTCAGCACCCTGCATCCCGTGAACGGGCGTTTCGAGACCCTCCGTTCGCCCGAGGGCGTGACGGCCATCGTGGACTACGCCCACACGCCGGACGCCCTGGCGAACGTGCTGTCCACCATCAATGAAATCCAGAAGCACCGGGGCGAGGTCATCACCGTATGCGGCGCCGGCGGCAACCGCGACAAGGGCAAGCGCCCGCTGATGGCGCAGGAGGCCGTGAAGGGCAGCGACCGCGTGGTCATCACGAGCGACAACCCGCGCTTCGAGGAGCCGCAGGACATCATCAACGACATGCTGGCCGGGCTGGACAAGAACCAGATGCGCAAGGTGGTGTCCATCGCGGACCGCAGGGAAGCCATCCGCACGGCCTGCATGATGGCCCAACCCGGCGACGTGGTGCTGGTGGCCGGCAAGGGACACGAGGACTACCAGGAGGTGAAGGGCGTGAAGCACCATTTCGACGACCATGAGGTGATCCGGGAAGCGTTCGGCATTTAACATTCGCGGCCATGTTGTACTATCTGTTCAGATTCTTGGGAGAATACGGGATACCCGGTTCGCACATGTGGACCTACATCTCTTTCCGCGCCTTGCTGACGCTGATGCTGTCGCTGGTCATCTCCGTGTGGTTCGGCGAGTATTTCATCCGCTGGATGAGGCGGCATAACGTGAGCGAGGCCCAGCGCGACAAGTCCATCGACCCGTACGGGGTGGAGAAGAAAGGCGTGCCCACGATGGGCGGTGTCATCATCATCGTGTCCATCATCGTGCCGTGCCTGCTGTTCGGCCGCCTGCGCAACATCTATATGATCCTGATGCTCGTCACCACCGTGTGGCTCGGGCTGCTGGGCTTCGCGGACGACTACATCAAGATGAAAGTGAGCAAGGACGGCTTGCGGCCCATCTGCAAGCTGGCCGGGCAGACGCTGCTGGGCCTGATCGTGGGGCTGACGCTCTGGCTCAGTCCCGATGCCGTCATCCGCGAGAACGTGACGATGCAGCGCATGGGGAACACCGAGGTGGTGGTGCATAAGAGCGAGAAGGTGAAGTCCACCATCACCACGATACCTTTCGTGAAGGACAACAACCTGGACTATGCCGAAATCATGAGCTTCTGCGGGAAATACAAGACGGCGGCGGGATGGTTCCTGTTCGTCGTGATGACCACGCTGGTGGTGGTGGCCGTGTCCAACGGCTCGAACCTGAACGACGGCATGGACGGCATGACGGCGGGGAACTCGGCCATCATCGGCGTGGCGTTGGGCGTGCTGGCCTACGTGTCGAGCCACATCGAGTTCGCCAGCTACCTGAACATCATGTACATCCCGGGTTCGGAGGAGCTGGTGATCTTCATCTGCGCGTTCGTGGGGGCCTTGGTGGGTTTCCTGTGGTACAACGCCTACCCGGCGCAAATCTTCATGGGCGACACGGGCAGCCTGTCCATCGGCGGCATCATCGCCGTGACGGCCATCATCATCCACAAGGAGCTGCTCATCCCCCTGATGTGCTTCGTGTTCCTCATGGAGAGCCTGAGCGTCATCCTGCAGGTGAACTATGCCAAGTGGGGCAACCGCAAGGGGCTGAAGCTCCGGGTGTTCAAGCGTGCCCCCATCCATGACGCCTTCCGCGTGCGGCCCGGACAGCTGGCACCCGACGTGAAGGTGCTTTGCCGGTGGCCCAAAGGCTGCTGGCTGGAGTCGAAAATAACGGTGCGTTTCTGGATTATTACCATTATCCTGGCGGCCATGACGATAATTACATTAAAGATCAGATAAGAGAAGGGAGAGACTGGTTATGAGTAAAAGAATGGTGATACTTGGGGCGGCGGAGAGCGGCGTGGGCGCCGCCGTGCTGGCCCGGAAGAAAGGCTTCGACGTCTTTGTCTCCGACATGGGCAAGATCAAGCCCCGCTATGCGGACATGCTCGACCGCTACGGGATTGCCTGGGAGGACGGGCATCATACGGAGGAGCTGATACTGAACGCCGACGAGGTGGTGAAAAGCCCCGGCATACCGGAAGACGCGCCGATGGTGCTGAAGGTGAAGGCCGCCGGCATTCCCGTCATCTCGGAAATCGAGTTCGCCGGACGCTACACGAAGGCCAAGATGATTTGTATCACGGGCAGCAACGGCAAGACCACCACGACCTCATTGATTTACCATATCTTCAAAAAGGCCGGCTACAACGTGGGGCTGGCGGGCAACATCGGGCAGAGCCTGGCCCTGCAGGTGGCGGAAAAGGACTATGACTATTATGTGATAGAGCTGAGCAGCTTCCAGCTGGACAACATGTACCGCTTCAGGGCCAACATCGCCGTGTTGCTCAACATCACGCCCGACCATCTGGACCGCTACAACAACTGTATGCAGAATTACGTGGACGCGAAGATGCGCATCCTGCAGAACCAGGAAGAGACGGACGCGTTCGTGTTTTGGAACGACGACCCCGTCATACAGCGCGAGCTGAAGAAATACGACATCAAGGCCAAGATGTGCCCCTTCTCCATCCTGAAGAAGGAAGGCATGATCGGCTATCTGGCCGACGGGCAGTATGTCATCGAATATCCCACGCCGTTCAACATGGAACAGGAGGAGCTGGCCCTGACGGGGAAGCATAACATGTACAACTCCCTGGCGGCCGGCATCACGGCAGACCTGGCCGGCATCAAGAACGAGGTCATCCGGGAGAGCTTGGGCGACTTCCAGGGCGTGGAACACCGGCTGGAAAAGGTGCTGCGGGTGCGCGGGGTGGACTATGTCAACGACTCCAAGGCCACGAACGTGGATGCCTGCTGGTATGCGCTGGAGAGCATGAAGACACCGGTGGTCCTGATACTGGGCGGGAAGGACAAGGGCAACGATTACAATGCCATCGCCGGCCTGGTGCGGGAGAAGTGCGTGGGGCTGGTCTTCCTGGGGGCCGACAACAGCAAGCTGCAGGACTTTTTCGGCCCGTTCGGCATACCCATAGCCGACACGCACAGCATGAAAGACTGTGTGGCGGCCTGCTACAAGATGGCGCGGCCGGGCGACACGGTGCTGCTGAGCCCTTGTTGCGCCAGCTTTGACTTGTTTAAGAACATGGAGGACCGCGGCGACCAGTTCAAGTCGCTGGTGCGGGCCTTGTAACGGAAAGGGGAAGATGCGATGGTCACACCTGCTAAAGTATTGACAAAGTGGAAAGTGTTCGAGGGGGACAAGGTCGTGTGGATGATCCTGTTCTTCCTGGCCATGATTTCCATCATAGAAGTGTACAGCGCGTCCAGCAACATGAGCTACAAGACGGGCTATTACTGGAAACCCATCCTGCAGCACGCCTCGTTTTTCGTGTTGGGAGGGCTGGCCGCCATAGTAATCCATAAAATCCCGTGCCGCTATTTCAAGCTCATCCCGTTGGTGGGAATCCCGGTGTCGGTGTTCATGTTGATTGTCGTCATGTTCACCACGCGGGTGAATGCGGCGGCCCGTTGGTTCGAGGTGGGGGGCATCACGTTCCAGCCGTCCGAGATAGCCAAGGGGGTTCTGGTCACGACGGTGGCCATGATCCTGTCGAGCATGAGGGACGAGCATGGCGTCCAGAAACGGGCGTTCAAGTGGATTTTCGGGTTGTCGGCCGGCATCTGCCTGCTGATAGCCCCGGAAAACTTCTCCACGGCCGGCATCACGTTCCTTGTGGTCCTGATGATGATGTTTGTCGGCGGGGTGCCTTGGAAACAGCTGGGCACCCTGTTGGGAATCCTTCTCATAAGCGGGGCCAGCCTGTTCTCCTTCCTCCGTTTCGCGCCGGATTCCACCATCGCGGCCATGGGGGAATGGCCGGGGCTGCACCGTCTGCCGACGTGGGCCAGCCGTGTGCAGGGCCATGGCGACCTGCCGGAGGATGCGGCGGACTATGACATCCATGAGAACCTGCAGGTGACCCATGCGAAGATTGCCATCGCGACTTCCAATCTGGTGGGATGCGGGCCTGGGAACTCGGTGGAGCGGGATTTCCTGCCCCAGTCCTTTTCCGACTTCATCTACGCGATTGTCATCGAAGAGCTGGGGCTGGCGGGAGGCGCGTTCGTGATGTTCCTCTATATCGTGCTGCTCTTCCGGTCGGCCCGCATCGCCAGCCGTTGCGAGCGGAACTTCCCGGCCTTCCTGGTCATGGGCCTCTCGCTGATGCTGGTCACGCAGGCGATGATCAACATGGCGGTGGCCGTAGGGGTCTTCCCCGTCACGGGCCAGCCCTTGCCGCTGATAAGCAAGGGCGGCACTTCCACGCTCATCAATTGCGCCTATGTGGGGATTATCTTGAGCGTGAGCCGCTCGGCCAAGAAAAAGGCCCATAAAGACAGTGGGGCAGAGGCGCAGGAGACGGCGGAAGCGCCGGAAGTCCCGGAAATGTAAGGAATCAGTCGCGCCGGAACAAAAAAGGAAAGAAAAAGAAGAGAGATAACGGATTTATTCGTATTTTTGCTGATAAAATTCATTCTCATGAAAGAAGAATTAAGGATTATCGTGAGCGGGGGCGGCACAGGCGGGCATATCTTTCCGGCCGTGTCCATTGCAAACGCCATCAAGTCACGGCATCCGGAAGCCGAAATCCTGTTCGTGGGAGCGGAAGGACGGATGGAGATGAAGCGTGTCCCGGCTGCCGGTTATCCTATCAAGGCCTTGCCGATATGCGGCTTCGACCGCAAGCATTTGTGGAAGAACATCGCCGTGCTGTTCAAGATCCTGAAAAGCCGCCGGATGGCGCGGAAAATCATCCGTGACTTCCGGCCCATGGCAGCCGTGGGAGTGGGAGGCTATGCCAGCGGGCCGACCCTGAACGTGGCGGAATCCTTGGGCATCCCTACCCTGATACAGGAGCAGAACTCCTATGCCGGCGTGACCAACAAACTGCTGGCCAAGCGGGCCGATAAGATCTGCGTGGCCTACGAAGGGATGGAACGTTTCTTCCCGAAGGAGAAAATCATACTGACAGGGAACCCCGTGAGGCAGGGGCTGCTGGAGAACGCCAAGGGGCGCGAAGAGGCCGCAGCCGCTTTCGGCCTGCGGGCGGACCGGAAGACGGTGCTCCTGATTGGCGGAAGCCTCGGGGCCCGCACGATGAACGAGAGCATGTTGGCGGGACTGCCCCTGATAGCGGCGTCGGACGTGCAGTTCATCTGGCAGACCGGCGGTTATTATTTCGCGGGAATACAGGAGCGGCTGAAGCACGGCGGCAAGCCGGAGAACGTGTTTGTGACGGACTTCATCGCCAAGATGGAAGATGCCTATGCGGCGGCGGACCTTGTGGTTTCAAGAGCCGGGGCCGGCAGCATCTCGGAACTGTGCCTGTTGGGCAAACCGGCCATCCTGGTGCCTTCGCCGAATGTGGCCGAGGACCATCAGACCAAGAATGCCTTGGCTTTGGCGGACCGCCGGGCCGCGCTTTATGTGAAAGACAGCGAGGCGGTGGAGAAACTGATCCCGCTGGCCCTGGAGGCCGTGAAAGACGAGGACCGGTTGGCCCTTCTGGGACAAAACGCCAGGAAAATGGCTTTCGAGGACTCTGCGGACCGTATCGCGGAGGAAGTTTACAAACTGGCCGTGGCCTATAGGGAGAGGGGAAAATAGAAATGGAACTGAATGCGATAAAGGCGGTTTATTTTGTAGGAATCGGGGGAATCGGCATGAGCGCCATCGCCCGTTACTTCCTGCACAGGGGGGTGTGCGTGGGCGGATATGACCGTACCCCTTCGGAACTTACGCGCAGGCTGGAAGAGGAAGGGGCACAGGTGCATTACGAGGAGAATGTGGAACTTGTCCCGGCTGCCTGCCGCGACAAGGCGTCATGCCTGGTGGTTTACACGCCGGCCATCCCGGCGGACCACGCCGAGCTGGCTTTCTTCAGGGCGGAGGGATTCGCCGTGGAAAAGCGGGCCCAGGTGTTGGGGACGCTGACGCGCTTCCATAAAGGATTGTGCGTGGCCGGCACGCACGGGAAGACCACGACTTCTTCCATGGCGGCCCATATCCTGCATCAGAGCCACGTGGACTGCAATGCCTTCTTGGGAGGCATCACGAAGAATTACGGCACCAATTATATCCTGTCGGAGAAGAGCGACTACGTGGTCATCGAGGCGGACGAGTTCGACCGCTCGTTCCATTGGCTGACCCCGTATGCCTCCGTGATTACGGCCACCGATCCGGACCATCTGGATATTTACGGCACGAAAGCGGCCTATCTGGAGAGCTTCTCCCATTACACGTCCTTGATCCGTCCGGGCGGCTTTCTGGTCCTTCACGAAGGGTTGGAGATGAAGCCTGCCGTGCAGGACGGGGTTACCCTTTATACCTACAGCCGCGAGGGCGGGGACTTCCATGCGGAAAACATCCGTATCGGCGAGGGGGAAATCGGTTTCGACCTCGTCTCCCCGTTTGGGAACATCACGGGCGTGCAGCTGGGCGTTCCGGTGGGGGTCAATATAGAGAACGGGATAGCGGCTATGGCACTGGCGCAAATCGCCGGGGCGACGCCGGATGAGATACGGCGGGGGATGGCCTCATTCGGAGGCGTGGACCGCCGTTTCGATTTCCGCCTGAAGGGAAGCAAGGCCGTGCTGCTGACGGACTACGCCCATCATCCGGCCGAAATCCGGCAGAGCGTGGTTTCCATCCGCGAACTTTACCGCGGGCGGAAGATCGCGGCGATATTCCAACCCCATCTTTATACCCGTACCCGTGATTTTTATAAGGAGTTCGCAGAAAGCCTGTCCCTCTTGGACGAGGTGATCCTGACGGATATCTATCCCGCCCGTGAGGCACCGATTCCGGGGGTGACCAGCCGGCTGATATATGACCGGCTGGCTCCGGGGGTGACGAAAAGCCTGTGCCGCAAGGAAGAAGTCGTGGAGAAAGTCCGCCAGTCGGACGCATACGTGTTTGTCGTATTGGGAGCAGGGGATATCGACGCCTATGTTCCCCAAATCATGGAGGTGCTGCAAGAGAGATGATAAAGAAGCTGGCCCTCATATTGTTGCTGCTGGGACTTTTCGGCTATTTCATAGCTGCGGTCACCGTGCTGAACAAGCCCAAGGAGGGGCTTGTGTGCGAAGGCGTGGAGGTGGTCGTCGAGGACAGCCTCCGGACAGGGTTCATACAAGCCCGCCAGGTGCTGCAGCTGTTGGACGGCAAGAAATGCAACCCGACGGGAAAGAAGATGGAGCAGGTGGAGCTGGGCCGGATTGAGGCGGCTCTCAAGAAGAATCCTTATATAGAGGATGTGACGGCCTACAAGACGCCGGGCGGAAAGGTCTGCATCCATGTCAGGCAGCGCCTGCCCATCCTGCATGTCATGTCCTCGGACGGGGCGGACTACTATCTGGACCGGGCGGGGAAGCCGATGCCCCCGTCTTCGTATTATGCGAACCTGGTGGTGGCTACCGGGCACATCACGCCGAAGTATGCCCAACGGAACCTGACCCGCCTGGGGCGTTTCATACAAGACCATGAGTTCTGGGACGGCCAGGTGCAGCAGATTCACGTGCTGGAGAATGGAGAAGTGGAATTGATACCCCGGGTGGGGGAACATGTCATACTATTGGGGCAACCCACGAATGTGGAAGACAAGCTGGACCGGCTGAAGACGTTCTACACGGAAGGACTGAACAAGGTGGGATGGAACAAATATTCCCAAATCAGCCTGGAGTATGACCATCAGATAATTTGCAAGAGAAAAAGGAAATGATATGGCTGTAGAGAAAGAAATCATCGTGGCAATCGAGTTCGGCTCCTCGAAAATACGAGGCATGGCCGGGTGCAAGAATATAGACGGCAGCGTGCAGGTGCTTGACGTGGAGCAGGTGGACGCACGGAACTGCATCCGCAAGGGCGTGGTCTATAATGTGGAAAAGACTGTGATGTGCTTGAGGCATATCGTGGAGAAGATGGAGACGGCGTTGGGGATGCGCCTGTGCCGGGCGTTTGTCGGCATCGGCGGGCGTTCGTTGAAGGGAAAGATAAACACCGTGTCGCGTCAGCTGGTGACGAAAACCGTCATTTCGCAGGAACTGGTGGATTCGTTGCTGAAGAACAATGAGAATACAGTCTATGCCGGGTGCGAGATCCTGGATGTGATTCCGCAGGAGTATAGGGTCGGCACGGAGGCAACGACTGACCCGGTCGGCGTGCTGGGCAACCAGATTGAAGGGACCTTCCTGAACGTCGTCGCCCGGACGGAGGTGCGGGAGTATATTATAAGATGTGTGGAAGCCGCCGGCCTGGAGGTTGCCGGAGTGTTTGTGTCCCCCATGGCATTGGCCGGTTGCGTGCTGACCGATACGGAACGGCGTTCCGGGTGCGCCTTGGTGGACTTCGGTTATGGCACGACGACCGTGGCGGTGTACAAGAACAACCTGCTGCGCCATTTGGCTGTGATACCTTTGGGCGGGAACAACATCACGCAAGACCTCTGCACCCAGCAAATGGAGGAGGACGAGGCGGAAGACCTGAAGATAAAATACGGCTCGGCTTATTCCGACCTGAACCAGGAGGAACTGGCCAAGAACCTGCTGATGAACAACGGCCGCACCATAGAGGAGCGGGTGTTGGTGGACATCGTGGAGGCCCGCGGGGAAGAAATCATCAAGAACGTGGGGGCGCAAATCAAGAACAGCGGCTATAAGGGCAAGCTGTTGGCGGGCATCGTCGTTTCGGGTGCGGCTGCCAATATAAAAAATATGGATAAGGCCATTGTCGAGTTCCTGCAGGTGGAGAAAGTCCGCTTTGTGCGGACCGTGCCGTTTGCCTTGCACGGAGAGGCGGCCGGCCAGGTGCTTCGGGACGGCTCGTTGAACACATTGCTGGCTTTGGTGGGAGAAGGTAACCTGAACTGCGTGGAGCCTAAGCCCGTGGAAGAGAAAGAGGAGGTGGCCGAAGAGGAGGTGACAGTGCCGACGCAGGAATACGAGGCGGAGGCCGAGGAGCGGAGCGAAGCCGGCGGCAAGGAAAAAGACGAGGACGGGGGGAATGAGAAAAAGTCCAAGCCGGGCTTTTGGGCGAAGATGAAAGAGCGGCTCGAGAAGTTCGCCAATTCGGTATCTGAAGAATAACATTGAAAAACAGAATATATCATGCAAGAGGAAACAGACAACATACGTTTTAACTTTAAGACGAACAGTCCCAGCATCATTAAAGTCATCGGAGTGGGCGGTGGCGGCGGAAATGCTGTCAACCACATGTACAAAGAGGGAATCCATGACGTGAGCTTTGTCTTGTGCAACACCGACAACCAGGCTTTGAGTGACTCGCCCATACCTACGCGGCTGCAGCTGGGCACCGAGGGGCTGGGGGCCGGCAACCGCCCTGAGCGTGCCAAGGAGGCAGCTTTGGAGAGTCTGGACAGCATTAAGGAAATGTTGAACGACGGCACCCGCATGGTGTTCATAACGGCGGGTATGGGAGGCGGTACCGGGACGGGCGCCGCTCCTGTCATCGCCCAATGTGCCAAGGAGATGGGTATCCTGACGGTGGGTATCGTGACCATTCCGTTCCGTTTCGAGGGAAAGAAGAAGATTTATCAGGCATTGGACGGGGTGGAGGAGATTTCCAAGCACGTGGATGCCTTGCTGGTGATCAATAACGAACTGTTGCGTAAGGTCTATCCGGACCTTACGGTGCTGAACGCTTTCGCCAAGGCGGATGACACCTTGTCCATCGCTGCCAAGAGCATCGCGGAAATCATCACGGTGCATGGCATTGTCAACTTGGACTTCCAGGATGTCACCACAGTGCTGAAGGACGGCGGGGTGGCCATCATGAGTACCGGTTACGGCGAGGGTGAGGGACGTGTGCGTCAGGCGATCGAGAACGCTCTCCGTTCCCCGTTGCTGAACCATAACGACATTTACAAGTCCAAGAAGGTCCTGTTGAGCATTTCCTTCTGCGCGAAGGACGAGGACGACCAGCTGACGATGGAGGAGATGAACGAGGTGCATAGCTTCATGAGCCAGTTCGGTGATGATGTGGAGACAAAGTTCGGACTCGCTACGGACGATTCCCTGGAGAAAGCCGTGAAGATTACGGTCCTTGCCACAGGGTTCGGGCTGAAGAACGTGCCGGGGATGGACAATGTGGTTTCCAAGCACGAGACCGAGGACGAGGAAGCGAGAGTGCAGCGCGAAGAGATGGAACTGAAGAAGGCGGAGCGCATGGACATTTTCTATGGAGAGCCTAACAAGCAGTTCGTCAAGCGCCCGCATCATCTTTATCTGTTCACGGAGGATGACCTGGACAATGACAACGTGATTTCCATGGTGGAAGACACTCCGACCTACAAGCGCAGCAAGGAAGTCCTGGCCAGCATCAAGAGCAAATCTTCCGGGACCGGAAAGGCTGCGGAGAGCGTGGAGCCGGACCATGGCGAGGATACGAAATCTGTAATTGTATTCTAATATAAAGAAAGGAGAAGAGAATCATGGCGCTTTTTGAACAAGTCAGCGAGGATATCAAGGCCGCGATGAAAGCCAAGGACAAAGTCGCTTTGGAGGCTTTGCGCAACATCAAGAAATTTTTCCTGGAAGCCAAGACGGCTCCGGGAGCCAATGACGAACTGACGGACGATGCGGCTCTGAAAATCCTGAGCAAGCTGGCCAAGCAGGGGAAGGACACTGCCGCTTTGTACACGGAGCAAGGACGGCAGGACCTGGCCGACGAGGAATTGGCCCAGGTGGAGGTCATCAACCGTTATCTGCCGAAACAGCTCACTCCGGAGGAGTTGGAGCAGGAAGTCAAGGCTATCATAGCCCAGGTCGGGGCGGCCAGTGCCAAGGATATGGGCAAGGTGATGGGCGTGGCGACCAAGCAGTTGGCCGGAAAGGCAGACGGAAAGGCTATCAGCGCATTAGTCAAGCAATTGCTGGCCTGACGTTATCGTCCTGTTTATGATGAGATAAGGCCGGACACCCCATGCAAGAGGACAAGGGTGTCCGGCCTTTGTCTTTCGGATGTTCGGAGACATATATATTAATATTCCTTAAAACATGGCGGGCGTGGCTTGAGTGTTGGTGCTTTTATCCTATTTTTGCAAAATAGAGGTTAAATTTGAGTGTAATGTGTGGGTATAGTTGGAGCAAGGTTTGTTTGGGGGTGCTGCTCGTCGCGAGTTGCAGCTGCATGGAGGCTGTTGCCGTAGACCGGGTGTCGGTCAAGATGAAGGCCGACTCGGTGGAGCGTAATGTGACTTTTTCTGAATATACCCATATCTATAAGACACGGAGGGTTTCTTCCACTTACCCGGTGACCATTAAAATGATGAGAGGAGCCTTGTTGGTGACGAGCCAGCATTCTCAGATGCTTCCCGTATACAAGGGGAACGGCGTCTTCTACGGTTTGTTCCGCCTGAACAAGGGAACGAACTGGATTAACGGGTTGCCGAAAGGTATTTATATCATCAATAATTCCAAGGTGAGGGTGTCGTGAGCATCCAAATGAAGTAGGTCATGCCAGATAAAGCGGTTACTTTGATTGATTTGGACCGGGTCGTGAAAAGCCGGGCGGGGAAGAAAGCCAAGTATATCCCCCATTTCTTGGTGAACGGGCTCAAGCGTCTGATTCATCAGGATTTCATTAACGGCTATTTGAAGCAAGGATATGTAGGGGTGGACTTCTGCGAGAATGCCTTGCGCTATTTGGACGTGAAGGTCAAGGTGGAAGGCTTGGAGAACCTTGCCGGTGCGCCCCGCAAATATACTTTCGTGTCCAACCATCCCCTGGGGGCTATCGACGGTATTACCTTAGGCATGGTGCTGGGGCGTCATTACGATGGTAAAATCAAGTATCTGGTAAACGACCTGCTGATGAACTTGGAGGGGCTGGCTCCTTTGTGCATCCCCATCAACAAGCTGGGGAAGCAAGGGCGGAACTTCCCGCAGATGGTGGAGGATGCCTTCCGTTCGGACAACCACATCATCATGTTCCCGGCGGGTATATGCTCCCGGAGGATGCCGGATGGCACGATACGGGATTTGCCTTGGAACAAGGCTTTTGTGACCAAGAGCGTGGCGACGCAGCGCGACGTGGTGCCCATACATTTTATCGGGCGGAACTCTGACCGCTTCTATTCCATTGCGGAGTGGTGCAAGCGGTTGCGCCTCAAGTTCAATCTGGCCATGCTGTTCTTGCCTGACGAGATGTACCGTGGCCAGCACGGAGAATATAAAGTGATTATCGGGAAACCGATACCCTGGACTGTGTTCGACAAATCCAAAAGTCCCCAGCAATGGGCTCAGGAGGTGAGGGCGCAGGTATATAAGTTATAACAAAAGGAAAGAGTAAAATGGAAGAAATCATAGCACCGGTAGACAAGGGACTGTTGAAGGCGGAGCTTACCCCGGAAAAGAGATTGCGCGATACGAACAAAAGCCACAACGAGATTTATGTGGTGACATGGCAGGACTCGCCGAATGTGGTACGTGAAATCGGCCGTCTGCGCGAGATTGCTTTCCGGGCTTCCGGCGGGGGGACGGGCATGTCGTTGGACTTGGATGACTTCGACGTGATGGATGACCCCTACAAGCAGTTGATTGTCTGGGACCCCGAGGCTGAAGCCATCTTGGGCGGTTATCGTTACTTGTTGGGATCTCATGTCAAGCTGAAAGAGGACGGGCAGCCGATATTGGCCACGTCCCACATGTTCCATTTCTCGGAAGAGTTCATGAAGAACTATATGCCCTATACGATAGAGCTGGGGCGTTCCTTTGTCACGTTGGAGTACCAAAGCACAAGGCAAGGTTCCAAGGGCTTGTTCACGTTGGACAATCTGTGGGACGGCCTGGGCGCGCTGACGGTGCTGGTGCCGGATGTGCGTTACTATTTCGGCAAGATGACCATGTACCCGTCTTACAACCGTTACGGGCGCGACATGATACTTTATTTCTTGAAAAAGCATTTTGAGGACAAAGACAAGCTGATTGTCCCGATTCATCCCCTGCAGCTGGAAGCCGACACGGAGGAACTCCGCAAACTGTTCGTGGCCGATGACTTCAAGGAAGACTATAAGATATTGAATACGGAGGTACGCAAGTTGGGGTATAACATTCCGCCCTTGGTGAATGCCTATATGGGATTGTCGCCCACCATGAAGATGTTCGGCACGGCTATCAATGACGAGTTCGGCAATGTGGAGGAGACGGGAATCCTGATTGCGGTGGACGAAATCAGGGAGGAAAAGCGGAGACGCCATATCGAGACTTTCTCCGGACGGGGCTGACCGTGGGGAGAAAGTCTTTTCGCCTGTGGCGGGATTATACGACAGGCAGGCTTGTACCGTTGATTTTGCGGTACAGGTCGAGGGCATAGACGTCGGTCATGCCGGAGATGTAGTCCAATACGGCCATGATGCGGTCGTAGAGACGTTCGGCCCCGATGTCGTATTGTTGCGACACGCGGTTGATGAGCAGTTGCGAATAGGCCTTCCGGGGATGGCATACGGCCTCGATCATCAGGTCGAGCAGGGTGGTGATGACCTGGAAACCGGCCAGCTCGATGTCCACCACGTCCTTGCTCCGGTAGATTTTGGCATACGCCATTTTCTCGCATGTCCTATAGGCCGTGCGGGGCGTTTCGCTGATGTGGTCGATGAGGCTGCCTTTGAAAGTACCTTCCAGCAGTTCTTCCTCATGTTCCAGAAACACATTGACGCACTCGTGTTCCAGGCATCCGATGACGCACGAGCGGAGGTAGACAATCTGCTCGTTGGTGTCGCTCACCAGTTGCATGGTCTTCCGGATATGTTCTTGCCGTTCCTTCTCAAAGAAGCCCAACAGCAGTTCCTGTGTCTCTTCCGTACTCAGGATTTTCAGTTTGTGCGCGTCTTCGATGTCCATGATTTCGTAGCAGATGTCATCGGCGGCTTCCACCAGATAGACAAACGGGTGGCGGACGTAGCGCAGGGTGTCTTCCCCGCTGGGCTGGCGCGGAATGCCCAACTCCTCGGCAATCCGTTGGTAGTCGGGTATCTCGCTTTGGAAGAACCCGAATTTGGCGTGCTTCCCGGCCAGGTTGGAGGAGAACGGGTATTTGACGATGGAAGCCAAGGTCGTGTAGGTCATGACGAATCCTCCCTTGCGCCGTCCCTTGAAATGATGGGTCAGAAGCCGGAAGGCATTGGCGTTTCCTTCAAAGTGGATCAGGTCGTTCCATTCCCGTTCGGTGAGCCGGTCTCCGGTCTGCGGGTCGTGGTAAGTCTTCAGCCATGCGCCCTTTCCCTCGCTGAAGAAGGTCCCGATGGCGCGTTCGCCGGAATGCCCGAAAGGCGGATTCCCCAGGTCATGGGCCAGGCAGGCGGCCGAGACGATGGCGCCGGCCTCGGTCAGGTGGCTTCCCGTCAGCTCCGGATGCTTTTGGATAAGGGCGCGGGATATGTCATTGCCTAACGAGCGTCCTACGCTGGACACTTCCAAACTATGGGTCAACCGGTTGTGTACGAAGATGCTTCCCGGAAGGGGAAAGACTTGCGTCTTGTTCTGTAGCCGCCTGAACGGCGCGGAAAAAATCAGGCGGTCGTAGTCGCGCTGGAATTCCGTCCTGTCGTCTTTCTTCACTTGATGGTATTGTTCCAGTCCCAGGCGTTTGTTGGATATCAGTTGCTGCCAATTCATGCTCATTCTCGTAGATTTGTCACAAAAGTAATTAAAAAGGTTGACATACTCTCTTTTTATCCTAAAATCAATGGCGGTGTTCGGAGAATTGGCTATTTTTGTATCTCAAAAACAATTCTTTTTGCATGATGACGGAAGTAAAGGTGATTAATAAGTCGCACCACGCGCTACCCCGATATGCCACCTTGGATTCGGCCGGCATGGATCTTCGGGCCAATCTGGATGCGCCCATGGTCCTGAAGCCGATGGAGCGTGGCTTGGTGCCTACGGGGCTGTATGTCGCCCTGCCCAGAGGGACGGAAGCCCAAATCCGCCCGCGGAGCGGGCTGGCCTTGAAGAAAGGCGTCACGGTGCTGAACTCGCCGGGGACGATTGATGCGGACTACCGTGGCGAGATACGCGTGATTCTGGTGAACTTGTCGGACGAACCGTTTGAGATTTGCGATGGTGAACGGATTGCCCAAATGGTTGTGGCTCGCTATGAGCAAGTCAGATGGGAGGCAGTGGAATGTTTGGACGAGACGGAAAGAGGGGCGGGAGGCTTTGGCCACTCGGGAGAGAAATGAGGATGAAGAGTTTTTTCCTATATTGGCCCGAAACCGTATGTGCGGTCTTGCTTTTGGGACTGGTTTCCTGTGCCGGTGGACGGAATGTGCGGGACCTGACGGCGGAAGCGCAGCGCAGGTTGGATTATTATTACATGGAAGCGACCAAAAGCAAGCTGGCCGGGAACCATGACGACGCGTTTGTGCTGTACCGGCATTGTCTGGACATCAAGCCTGATGCGGGCGAAGCTTTGTATAATTTGGGCTTGTATTATGCCGGACTGGACGATTCCCTCCGTTGCGTGTCCCATTTAAGGCGTGCCGCGGATTTGGAGCCGGACAACATTTACTATAAGCAGGCATTGGCTTCGTTTTATCTGCAGAACCGTGACAACCTTCATGCCGCTCCCGTGCTGGAGGATATGGCGAGATGCAACCCGGCGCGTTCGGACGTGCTGGCCCAGCTGGTCAGCATCTATGTGGGACAGGAAGACTACCGGAAGGCGATACATGCCTTGGACCGTATCGAGACCTTGGAAGGGAAAAATGCGTCGGTCAGCATGGAGAAATTCCGTTTCTACCGGGAGTTGGGAGAAGACGACAAGGCTTTTGCCGAGTTGGAAAGTCTGGCCGGGGAGAATCCCAATGACTTGGCTTACAAGGTGCTGATAGGCGACCAGTATCTGTTGGCGGACCGGCCGGACAAGGCTTGGGCCATTTACGACGAGGTGCGGCAGAAAGAGCCTGAGAACCAAGCACTGCGGCTGTCCATGCTGGATTACTACAAGCAGACGGGGCAGGACTCGCTGTATCAGGCGCAGTTGGATGACCTGCTGTACGGAAAGGGGACAGACGGGCGGGCCAGAGCCATGTTGATGCGTAATTATGTGATTGATTGCGAGAATGCCCGCAAGGACAGCACGGTGGTCCTGGCTGCTTTCGACCGCATGTTCCAGTCCGTGCCGGAAACGGTGGACATGCTGATGCTTTACGTCTCCTATCTTCAGCTGAAGCATATGGACGGTATGGTTGAACCTGCGTTGGAACGCATCCTGAAGATAGAGCCGGACAACCAGGCGGCATTGTATCAGTTGGTCCAGTTGGCGGTCCGGGCCGATGACTATCCCAAGGTGGTGGATGTCTGTACGAGGGGTATCGCGCACTATCCCGACCAGTTGCCTTATTATTTTTATCTGGGCTTCTCTTATTACCAGCTCGGCCGCCAGGACAAAGCCTTGGAGGTGTTCCGCAAGGGGGTGCGGCAAATCAAGCCGGACACCGACCGTGGCATCGTGTCGGACATGTATTCCATCATGGGCGACTTGTATTACAGTAATGGCTTGAGGGATTCGGCTTTTATCGCTTACGATGCTTGCCTTTCGTACAATCCCGACAATATCGGCTGTCTGAACAATTATGCCTATTATCTCTCGTTGGAGCGGAAGGACCTGGACAAGGCGGAGGAGATGAGCCACCGTACCATTGTGGCGGAACCGAACAACAAGACTTATATCGACACTTACGCTTGGATTCTGTTTGTGAAAGGGCGTTATTCGGAAGCGAAGATGTATATGGACCGGGTGCTTGTGGGAGACGTGGAGAATGATGAGGATGTCTCCGGCGGTGTGTTGGAACATGCGGGGGATATTTATGCCCGTTGTGGCGATATGGAAGGCGCGTTGAAATACTGGAAGATGGCCCGGGAAAAAGGGGAAGATGTATCCCAGCTTCTGGACCGTAAAATCCGCGAGAAAAGATATATTGAGGAATGAGAGGAATAAGGTTTTTGTTTTGGGGCGTTACGGTTGGGGCCTTGTCCCTCCTGGCTTCTTGCCGCTCCGCCAAGGAGGCGGCGGGGGTCAAGGCTCCGCAGGAAGAGTTGTCCGGCGAATGGGTGGACAAGATGGCCACGGTCGGGCTGAAAGAAGGTACCGTGACCTCCAAGATGGATTTTGAATTGCAGGTCGACGGGAAGGCATTGTCTGTGGGAGGCAGCTGCAACCTGAAACGGGGCGAGGTCATCCAGCTTTCGCTCGTGGCTTTGGGCTTTATGGAAGTGGGGCGGCTGGAGTTCACGCCGCAGTATATGATGATGGTCAACCGGATGCAGCGCGAGTATGTGAAGGTGGACTATGCGGACGTGCCTTATCTGCAACAGGCCGGAGTGGATTTCTATACGTTGCAGGCTCTGTTTTGGAACGATTTGTTTGTGCCCGGCCGCGAAGGGGAATGGGAAGAGCGGGACTTCACGGTGGTGGAGAACCGGGAAAGCACCATCATGACCACGCGGGGCGACGCTTTGCTGCAATGCCAGTTCGTGGTGGACTTGCTGACGGGTTTGATCCGCAACACCTCGGTGGCGGTGGCGGGACAGGGTTCCGTTCCGCATCTGAACTGGACCTACCAGCATTTTGCCAACGTGGAGCAGAAGAGTTTTCCCGACAAGATGCAGCTTTCCATTACCGGAGCGGGGAAGAACCTGACCGCCGTGATTTCCTTGGGTAACCTGAAGTGGAACGCGAAGACCGTAGAGCTGACCAAAGAGCCGGGCGGAAAGTATAAGAGAGTCAGTCCGGACCTGATTTTAAAGCAACTGATAAAATGAGAACGGGGGTTGTCATGCTGGTCGCCTTCTGGGTGTGCGCGTCGTTTTTCCCTTTGCAGGCCCAGAACAGCCGTAAGGTGAAGGCGCTGCAGACGCAGAAGAAGGAACTCCAGAAGGATTTGGACCGGTCGCGCAAGGAACTGAAGACCACGGAAGAGGACGTGGCCGGCAAGTTGCGTGACATCAGCATGATTGTGAACCGGTTGGAAAACCGCCAGCGGTATATCGACACGATGGAGGTGCAGCTGAGGCAAGTCGACGGGCAGGTGGCGGAGTTGGAGGGACGGGTGTCCCGCACGATGCAGGAGCTGGAGAAGAAGAAGGCGGATTACGCCAAGGCCTTGCGTTACGCCAGGGCTTGCAAGTCGGTGGGCAGCCCCTTGCTGTTCGTGTTGTCGTCCAAGTCGGTGACCCAGATGTACCGGCGGTCAAGGTACGCCCGTGAATATGCCGGTTACCAGCGGAGGCTGGCCGAACAGATTGTGGAGAGACGGAATGACCTGCTGGAAGAGAAAAACCAGCTTCTGGCGGTGAAGGCGGAAAAGAACCGCCTGAAAGCGGAATGCGAGCGGCAGAAAGCCTTGCTGCAGCAGCAGAAAGAAGAGGAGCAGAAGAATGTGGCCGGCCTGCGGCAGAAGCAGAAGCGCTTGAACCAGGAGGTGGCGCGGCAGCAACGGCAGCTTTCGGCGTTGGACCGGAAGATAGACCAGCTGGTGGCCTACGAGATTGAGCAGGCCCGGAAACGGGCGGAGGCCGAGGCGCGGCGGAGGGCGGAGCGGCAGCGCAAAAAGGAGCAGGCTGCAGCCTCGAAAGGCGGAAAAGGCAAGGCATCGGACATCCCGCCGGAATACAAATGGATTACACCACAGGACCGTGAACTGAACGGAAACTTCGTCAGGAACAAAGGCCGCCTGCCGGTGCCTATCACGGGCAAATACATGATTGGCAGCCATTTCGGCACTTATAACGTGCCGGGACTGAAAAATGTGCGTTTGGACAACAAAGGCACGAACTATATCGGCCGTCCGGGTGCCATGGCGCGTTCCGTTTTCGACGGGGAGGTGTCCACCGTGTTCCAGTTCGGCGGTTCCAAGAACGTGTTGGTCCGTCATGGCAGCTATATTTCGGTCTATTGCAATCTTTCTTCCGTGCGGGTAAGCAAGGGGCAGAAAGTCAAGGCCCGCGACATTCTCGGGGTGGTGGAGGATGACGGCTCGGGACATTGCGTCCTGCATTTCCAGTTGCGGAAGGAGAAGCAGAAACTGAACCCTGAGGCTTGGATTGGTCGTTGAATCCTTTTAGATTTGCAGGCCGTCCAGCAAGTCGATGTACAGCCCGATGGCCTCTTCTATTTCTGGCACTTTGATGTATTCGTCCGCCGTGTGGGAGCGCGAGGATTCGCCCGGCCCCATTTTCAGGGACGGGAAGCGCATCAGTGCCTGGTCGGACAGTGTGGGCGAGCCGAAGGGTGTGCGGCCCAAGGCCTTGGCCTTTCTCACGAGCGGATGGTTCTCGTCGATGCGCGAGGAGTTCAGCCGGAAGGAGCGGGCTTTCACCTCGCTGCCGACATGGGCGCAGACGGTGCGGAAGATGTCCTCGTTGGAGTAGTTCTCGTTGCTCCGCACGTCCACGGTGAAGGTGCATTGGTCCGGCACCACGTTGTGCTGCGTGCCGGCATGGACGATGGTCACGCTCATCTTCACGTCCCCGAGCAGCGGGGACGTTTCCGGGAACCGGTAGGTGCGGAACCATTCCATGTCCTTCATGGCTTTGTATATCGCGTTTTCCCCCTCGTCGCGGGCGGCGTGTCCGGATTTCCCGTGTGCCGTGACGTCCAGTACCATCAGCCCCTTTTCGGCAATGGCCGGCTGCATCCCCGTAGGCTCGCCCACCAGGGCCACGTCGATACGCGGCAGCAGCGGCAGGACCGATTCTATGCCGTCTTTTCCCGACACTTCTTCCTCACACGAGGCCAGGAAGATGAGGTTGTAAGGCTGGGGCTTTCGGCTGAGCGTGCGGAAGGCTTGCAGCAGGGAGACCACGCTGGCCCCGTCGTCGTTCGTCCCCAGTCCGTAAATCCGGTCGCCTTCCCTGGTGGGGGTGAACGGGTCGCGTGTCCAGCTGGCGGCAGGCTTCACCGTGTCGATATGGGCGTTCAGCAAGAGGGTCGGCTTCTTCCCGTCATATTGCGGCGCAGCGCACCAGAGGTTGTTTCCCGAACGGCGGGGAGCCATCGTGCGGCTTTCCATGAACCGTTCTATCAGGTCGGCCGCTTCTTTCTCGTCCCGGCTGACGGAGGGGCGTTCCACCATCTGTCCGAGCAGCTCTACGGCTTCGAGGGTCAGGAGTCCTGTATCCATGGTTGTCATTTGTTTGGAGCAAAGTTAAGGCATTCCAAAGAAAAATTAAACTTTCTGAGGCGTTCTTATACATTATTTAATTAAAAATCCTATCTTTGTGCATACTAAAAATCGAAGCTATGCTGAATACGACTCCTTTCTCTACTTTGATTCACGTTCAGGCGAAGAGCTATGGTGAGCGGACGGCCATGAGTTACCGCGACTATGAAAAGAATGCATGGATACCGGTCACGTGGAACCAGTTTTCGGATTACGTGCGGAAGGTTTCCCGTGCGTTGCTGACGCTGGGGGT
Source organism: uncultured Paraprevotella sp. (assembly GCA_944320765.1). Taxonomy (GTDB): domain Bacteria; phylum Bacteroidota; class Bacteroidia; order Bacteroidales; family Bacteroidaceae; genus Paraprevotella. Next base: position 63,911 of record CALUIS010000011.1, on the reverse strand, counting down.
CGGGGTACAGGAGAATCTGGCCGTGTTCTCGCAGAACAAGCCGGAATGCCTGTATGTGGATTTCGGGGCGTATGGCATACGTGCGGTGACGATTCCCTTTTATGCCACCAGTTCGGAGAGCCAGGTGGTCTACATGGTGAACGACGCCGAGGTGCGCTACCTTTTTGTCGGGGAGCAGTACCAGTACGACACGGCCTTGCGCTGTATGCCACATTGCCCCACGCTGCAGAAGCTGGTCATCTTCGACCCCGCCGTGGTGAAGAGTCCGCAGGACACCGTGTCGGTCTATTTCGAGGAGTTCCTGAAGCTGGCGGACAGGCTGGAGGATGACGCGGAGCTGGAAAGGCGGGCCGGAGAGCTGCAGCTGGACGATTTGGCCAACATCCTCTACACTTCCGGCACCACAGGGGCCAGCAAAGGGGTGATGCTGACCCATCGGATGTATCGCGACGCTTTGATTGCCAATGACAGTGTCCTTCCCCTGGGCGACAAGGATGTGGCCTTGAACTTCCTGCCCTTCACGCATGTGTTCGAGCGGGCGTGGTCGTATTTGTGCCTGGCCGAGGGGACGAGGCTGGCCGTCAACCTCCGTCCGGCCGATGTGCTGCAGTCGCTGCAGGAGGTGCATCCCACGTGCATGTGTGCCGTCCCGCGCTTTTGGGAGAAAGTGTATGCCGGCGTGCAGGAGAAAATCCGGCGGAGCAACTCCGTGCAGCGAAAACTGTTGCAGGAAGCCTTGCTCATCGGAAAGATATATAATATAAGGTATAAGATGCGGGGACTTATCCCGCCCGTGTCGCTGCGGTTGCGCTACGCCTTCTTCGAGAAGACCATCATCGCCCTGCTGAAGAAGACGCTGGGGCTGGAGCGGGCCAATTTCTTCCCCACGGCCGGGGCGGCCATCCCGCCTGCCGTGGAAGAGTTCGTCCATTCGGCCGGACTCAACATGCTGGCCGGCTATGGCCTGACGGAGTCCACGGCCACCGTGTCGTGCGACCACTGCGGGAAGTACAAGACCATCGGTTCCGTCGGCCGGCTGATTGAGGGGCTGGAGCTGAAGTTCGGCGAGGACAACGAGATCCTGCTGCGCGGCACGACCATCACCAAGGGCTATTACCGCAAGGAGGGGGCCACCCGTGCGGCCATCGACGAGGACGGATGGTTCCACACGGGCGACGCCGGATACATGAAGAACGGCGAGCTGTACCTCACCGACCGCATCAAGGACTTGTTCAAGACCTCCAACGGCAAGTACATCGCCCCGCAGATGATAGAGTCCAAGTTGGTGGTGGACCGCTATATCGACCAGATTGTGGTCATCGCCGACCAGCGCAAGTTCGTCTCCGCCCTCATCGTGCCGGAGTACACGTTGCTGAAGGAGTTTGCCGAGCGGCATCACATCCCGTTCACGGATACGGCTGACTTGTGCCGCAACGCGGACATCAACAAGATGCTGCTCTTCCGCATCAGCACCTTGCAGCAGGAGTTCGCCCATTATGAGCAGGTGAAGCGCATCACGCTCCTGCCCGAACCTTTCAGCATGGAGAAGGGCGAGCTGACGAACACGCTGAAGATCAAGCGTCCCGTGGTGAACAAGAACTATGCCGCCGAGATTGACGCGATGTATGCCGACGAGACGCTGCCCGACGTGGACAAGCTCTGTCCCCTCCCGCCGCTGCCGGAACGGAAGGAGGACGAGGTGTGATAGTATTCTCGGGAAGAACATGCGTAAAGATACGGATATGCAGGCAAATGCGGCTATGGCGGAAGCCCTGCCTGTACCAGAAGCGTGTGAGGTAAGTCAATGCTTGAATACAGTTGTACTTTAGAGGCATCTTAGAATATTTGGTGGTTTGGGTGGGGAATGGTATTTTTGCTTAGAATTTATCGTTAAACTCATAATAAATGCGAATATGGCAACAAAAATACAGCAGATATTGGAAACCCATCCGCATGAGGCATTATTCTTCGGGGATTGGCTCACAAGGCAAGGGCTTAATGCCAAAGAACAGCATTCATATATGAAAAGAGGATGGCTGACACGCATCTCCAAGGGGGTTTATGCCTTGAAAGGCATGTCACCGTCATTATTACAAGTTGTGGCTGCCTATAATTCTCAACTTGGCAAGCAATGCATCGTGGGTGCTTATACGGCTTTGGAACTTCGGGGGTACTCACATTATCTTTCCCTCGGAAAGCCTAATGCCTATCTGTTTACCGACAAGGAAAACAAATTGCCCTCCTGGATTGTTCAAGGGGAATGGGACATGGCTGTCAAGTACATGACTACCTCTTTCCTTGGCCCAGGCTTGAAGGCTGTCGAGCCTATGGCTGTTGATGGTGGCAGCCTGCTCGTTTCCTCTCCTGAGAGGGCTTTTTTGGAGTGCCTTCATCTGTCGGATGCAGCTTCCTCCCTGCTGGATATATATTACATCATGGAGAGTCTGACAACGCTCCGCCCTAAACTGGTACAGTCGCTGCTTGAATCATGCACCTCGCAAAAAGTGAAACGACTGTTTGTCTATATGGCAGAAAAAGCTGCCCATCCTTGGTTCCAGGCTTTAAAATTGGATTCTGTAATATTGGGCACATCCCGATACATGGTAGTGCCTACTGGGAAATATATCGCCAAATATAATATGACCATACCCAAAGAACTTGCAGAATATGAATAGGAACAACGCCAATACACAGATATACGCTCAGAAAGTGGAACTTCTGTTACGGCTGATGCCAATAGTTATGGAAGAGGGTGTGTTTGCCGTACATGGCGGTACAGCCATCAACCTTTTTCTTAAGAACTTACCTCGCTATTCGGTTGATATTGACCTGACATATACTCCATTGGCAGACAGAAACCAAAGCTTGAAAGACATCAACCTGCACTTGAAATCCATCAAAGAGAAAGCTGAAAAGGCTTTCAAAGGGATGCATATCGTGCCTAAGTACGACATTTGCAAATTGCTTTGCGAGTACCGAGGCAAGCAAGTCAAGGTGGAGGTAAACCAAACAAAGCGAGGTCTTGTCGGTGGCGAGGCAGTAACCATGCCACTGAGCGATAAGGCGCAAGAGGAGTTCGGACTCTATTGTGAGGCCGATATAGTACCGCTGACACAGCTATATGGCGGGAAGATTGCGGCGGCTCTTTCCCGTCAACATCCTCGCGACCTGTTTGATGTGACGTATATGGATTTGCCGATGGCAGATTGCAGGGAAGGACTTATCTTCAACCTGCTTGGCAGCGACCGGCCTATCCATGAATCGTTTGTCCCGAGACTCATTGACCAACATGAGGCAATGGCAAACCAATTTGACGGTATGACAGACATTTCTTTCTCATACGAGGAGTTTGAAGAAACAAGGATTAAACTGATAACCGAAGTCAACCGATTGATGACTGATGATGACAAGAGGTTTTTGGTCGGTTTTGAACTGGGCGAGCCGGAATGGGAAGGATATGAGTTTGAATATTTCAAGGATTACCCGTCTGTAAGATGGAAACTCGCCAATCTTGTTAAGTTGGCGAAACAGAATCCACGGAAACTGAAGGACGAAGCAGCCAAGCTTGAATTACTCTTTGATGCGGAGTAGTCTATCAGTAGTATGTTTATAAAAGTCTTGGCAAGTATATGAGAAATGAACTGCAAGACGTTTGCTTGCCAATATAAGGAGGATAACCGCAAAATGAACTTGAATTGAATCGGGGGAGGGGAATCGTGGCAGAGATGAAAGTTTTCAGAATGTCACTTCCGGGTTTCCGGGAATCGCGTATTTGGGGCTGGGGCAAGGGGCGGCTGCAAATACGCGATTCTCGCGCGTCGGGATTCTGGCGTTTTGCCGCCATGCGGGGCGGAACGCTTTCTTCCGGACGGGGCGGAGGGCGGCTTGTCCGCAAAGGCAGTCCGGGACGGTAAGCGGGAAGGCCGTTTGCGCAGACATTTTGTTTTTGGAAATCCGCTCGTTTTTTCTCCCAAATAGCGGCGGAGAACGCGGTTTTTGTCTGCTATTTTCCTTCTTGCGGACAAATTTGTATGGAAATCGGAACTTTCCGCTCCGCTTTGCGGCAAGAAATTTATTTCTTTCAGCAAAGACGAAAATTTCTTGCCGCAAAGAAATCGTCGGTGGTGCGGAGAAAATGGCCGGAAAAAGCGGGTTCTGTCATTTTTTTGTGCGGGAAAACGGATTTTCCGGTGCTTTTTGTGGATTCCGGCGGGGAGCGTTTGCGCCGTTTTTCTTACTTTTTGTTCGTAAAACCCGGCAAACGGTGTCAAATGGTATTCTTGTGTTTTATGGTTGGGTTGACGTGGAAGTGCTAATATTTGCTTCAAAAATTTTATTTTTAGAGGGGGGGAATTTGTATCTTTGTCAAAAATGAACGTTTTGATGAAAGGGGGTATTTGCTTTAGTTCGGTTTTTTATAGCTGTAAGTGCAGGTTTGACTTTGGGGAACTGCACCAAAGATTATTTCTATAAGGAGACTCCGTGTCGGAAGATAATTTATCCGTTGCATCAGATTATAGACTATTGGATATGTTGTCCATCGTAGCATAAAAAATGTACCATAAAACTTGCTTATTATGATAGAGCTTGAAAACATCTACAAGGTATTCTCGACCGATGAAATTGAGACTTTTGCCCTTAATGGGGTCAGTCTGCATGTGAGGAAAGGGGACTTTGTGTCCATTATGGGTCCATCCGGATGTGGTAAATCTACTTTGCTGAACATCATCGGGCATTTGGACACCCCGACGAAGGGAACCATACGCATAGAGGGGACAGATACGGGCCATATGACCGACAAGGAACTTTCCCGGTTGAGGAATGAGAAGTTCGGTTTCATTTTCCAAAGCTTCCATCTGATTCCGAGCCTGAATATTTTGCAGAATGTGGAACTTCCAATGCTTTACAGCCGCGAAAATCTACCATCAAAAGAGGTGAGGGAGCGTGCCGTTTCTATCATGGAGAAAGTGGGATTGGGAAGCCGTATGAAACATTTTCCTTCCCAACTTTCGGGTGGTCAGTGCCAACGGGCGGCGATAGCCCGGGCCATGATGGCGCATCCTCACGTGCTTTTGGCTGACGAGCCTACGGGAAATCTGGACAGTCGTATGGGGCGTGAAATCATGGACTTGCTGTTGGAACTTAATGCGGAAGGGATGACGGTGGTGATGGTGACTCATGATGCAGCGCTGGCTGCTGAGGCTTCCGTCATGGTAACCATGAACGATGGGAAGATAACGGATGTCATCAAGGAGGCAAAACAATAAACCAAACAGTAGCGAGAAATGAAGATGGTCTTGACATACATAAGGAATGCGGCACGCAGCGCGTGGAATGATAAACTATATTCCACTTTTTATATTCTTGGTATGGCGGTGGCATTTACGCTAATCATCCTGTTGTTGACTACGGCCAAATTGGTAAGAAGCGATGCCCGCCCGTTCGTGAATGCAGAAAATGAAATTAGATTGGGGGCGTGGTTTACGGATAAAAATGGGGATGAAATTGATGGGATAGAGACGCAGGATATAGAACGGTTTGTGTTGGCGTTACCAGGGGCGGCCGGTTACAGTATCAGCAATACGGAAGAAACGCTGGTATTTGCCAACGGAAGGGTAAGAATGGCAAGCGTGGGCTTTGTGAGCAGCTCCCATTTTGAAATCAATGAGTTTGATTTCGTTTCGGGCAGGCCGTTTACGGAGGATGCTATTCCCCAGGCGGTCATTACGAAAAGTTTTGCCGACAGGAGTTTTCCCGGTGACCCTCTCGGGAAGAAAATGACAATCCAAGAGACGGAATATACCGTTGTCGGGGTCGTGCAGGATTTTTCTTTCCTTCAGAATCCATTTGAGAAGGTCGTCATATGGGTCTCAGATCGATATAACAAGTTCATGCCGTCATACGGGGAATGCTATTCAATCAATATCCTTTTTGACAAAAAAGTCCCGGTAAATGAAATGCAGGAAAACCTGAAACATGCCTTGACGCAATATTATCAGGCCAAAGGTATAGATGTTGACATCAGGAAAGATGATGTCCTGACGTTGCAGGAGGCCAAGTTCAAATACGTCGGGGGAAACATGTTCAATTACGGGGCTGTCGCCATCTTGTTGTTGCTCATCTTGATTCCGGCATTGAACATCATGACGCTCAGTTCGGCCAAAGTGTATGCTTCGGCTACGGAGGTTGCCATTAAGCGGGCGCTTGGCGCGACCAAGTGGCAGGCTTTTGGGCAAATCATCTCGGAAAATGTCTTGCTTTCACTGATAGGTTACGTCCTTGCCCTTATCTTTGTAAGGCCGGTGATATCGCTGATTGACAGATTGTTGTACACAAGTCGCAATGCCGTATCGGTCTTGTCCGGTATCAGCTTGGATTTCTCCGTATCGGCGGTCACTTTGATACTGGCGTTGCTGTTTGCCTTGGTTTCCGGTGGAATTCCGGCATACCGTATTGCGAATAAAAACATAGCTGCAGAACTAAAAGGGAGGGACTTATGATCAAGCATATATTGACCATGCTGTATAACCAGAAGAAAAAGTTTACGGCAGTGATATTTGAGCAAGTTTTGGTGTTTATCGCATTGTCCGTCTCTTTGGCGGTAACGTTGGATTTGTTCAGAAGTTACCGGTCGCCGGGAATGTTGGACGTGGACAACGTAATCGGTTTTGGATATTTGGTCAACAAAAATCATGACGGGCAGGCTTTTGTAAAATCAGCGGAAGCAATGGATGCTGTAAAGGAAAAACTCGAAAAGAAACCTTACGTAGAGGGTATCAGTGAATGCTTGCAGATTCTACCTTATCAAAGACCTGCAAAGAACTACTGGGCTGATTCTGTCTCTTTTGCTTCAGGAAAAAAAGTCTATGCTCATTATAAGGTGGCTGATGAAGCGGCAGAGGGGGTATTCAAACTGGATATTACACGGGGGCGATGGTTCCGTGACGGTGAACGGGTGAATGGCTTGGCCCCGGCTGTGATTACAGAGCAGTTGGCCGCTGCGTCTGGACTCGAGAATCCGGTGGGAAAAATTGTATATTGGAGGGGACAGGCTTATTCGATTACAGGTATTGTATCCGGAGTAAAGGAAGCCGCTCTGGAGGAGGCGCTTCCTTGTATCGTCCTTCCTTTTTCATTTATGGGACCGACAGGAGTATATGAAGAACTGGCCGCACGGGTCAAGCCGGGATATGAAGATGATTTTGTCAACGACTTCTACCTTGAATGGAACCGGGCGATACCCGGCAATCAGTCGGACCCTTATCTGACCCTGTTGTATGAGGGGGAGAAAGCCAGTATGGAAAGTTCCATTATCCAGCTTATTGCAGTGGGTATTCCCGCCTTGTTTCTCTTGCTGTTCACGCTCATCGGTACGGTCGGTATCAACCTGATGGATGTGGAGGAGCGGAAGCGTGAACTCGCTTTGCGCATGGCTTGCGGTGCCTCCAGGAGAAGTGTTATGAACTTGGTGATTCTGCAGAACGTCTTAATCACCGGCTTATCTTCCATTTCCGGAATCATTGTCATTTTGCTTAGTTTCCCGTGGGAGACATCATTGCCGGTCGTCGGGTTTACTGTCGTGCTGACCCTGGCACTGTCCGTTCTGTGTGCGTTGTATCCGGCCTTTAAGGTATTCGGCATGAAGCCTGCGGAATTGCTGAAGGAGGAATGAATATGAAAGGTCTGTGGATTATAGTATGTCTGAGTGTCTTGGCGTTCCGGCTCTCGGCACAGGAACGGCAGCTGCGCCTGACGATTGAAGAGGCCATGGCGCTCGGGCAAGCCCAGTCGGTGGCATCGATGGAGAGCCGGAACAATATGCTGAAGGCGTATTGGACTTTCCGGAACTATAAGGCTGACAGGCTGCCGGGTATCTCGTTTTCCGGGACATTGCCCTCGCTGAACAGGCAGCTGAATTCGTACCAGCAGGAGGACGGCTCGTACAAATTCATTCCCAACAATTATTTGAGCGAGTATTTGGGGCTTACCGTGAGGCAGGTCATACCGTTTACCGGAGGTGAGATTTATCTGGAGTCCAATCTCGAGCGGATGGACCAACTCGGTGCCGGCGGGACGGGGAGTTTCCTGGCCGTCCCGTTTTCGGTCACCTTGTCGCAACCCCTGTTTGCCTATAATCCCTACAAGTGGCAGAAGAAGATCGAGCCGCTGAGGTTCGAGAAGAGCAAGTCGGAGTATGTGGCCAATCTTGAGAACGTGAACATTTCGACCGTGTCCTGCTATTTCGACCTGCTGACCTCGATGTCCAACCTCGAGAATGCCCGTCAGAACCGGCGGAATGCTTCCGAGCTGTATAAGGCGGCTTGCGGGAAGGAGAAAATCGGAACCATCTCCGGCAGCGACCTGATGCAGCTGAGGGTAGGCCTTCTGAACGCCAATGCCAATGTCCTTACGGCAGAGAATGACTATCTCGAGAAAATGAATGCGCTGAAGATTTATCTCGGGCTGGCCGACAGCATCGAAATCTTTCCGGTCGTGCCGGAACTGAAGAAGATATCTGCCGTCGGTATAGAGGATGTCCGACGGAAGGCGTACGAGAACAATCCGATATACGACAACCTTAAAATCAGGCTGATAGAGGCTGAAGCCAATGTGGCCAAGATGAAACGGGAACGGTTGCCGGATGTAAACCTGAATCTGTCAGTGGGCACGACGGGCAGTCATCCCACCTTTGCCAGGACTTATACCCATCTTGATAACAGGCAGGTGGCCCAGATTGGCATCAGCATCCCCATTCTCGACTGGGGGAAAAGGAAGGGGAATTATATCCAGGCCAAGGCGGATTATGAGCTGACCGTGAACAAAACCGAACGGGAGGAGCGCGAGTTTGACGAGAAAGTACGGATTCTGGCGGAAAACTTCCTGGACCAGCAGGAGTTGGCAAAGATCTACCGGGAAGCCGAATCGGTGGCACAGGAACGTTACCATATCGCCTTGAACCGGTTTGCCGTCGGGGACATCAGCGTCACCGACCTCAACTATGCCGAGCAGGAGAAGGACGATGCCCGGCGGAACTACATCTACCAGTTGTATTTGTCCTGGTACTATTATTATAACCTGAGATATATCACCCTCTTCGATTTTGAGAAGGGGACAGACATTGTTTATGATTACGAATATAAAAGATAGCGGGGACGTATGGATAGGGAATTGTCAGCAACGGAAAAGCGAAAGAGAAAAATAAAGAGATATGTACGGATGGTGGTATCGGCCGCTTGTCTTGTCGTCGTGGCGGTCGTAATCGCGAATGTTGTGCGGCCGGGAATCAGTCTGGCGTCTGTCGATGTGGCGGAAGCGTCGAAAGGGACGTTGGAAGTTTCCGTAGGGGCCACGGGGACGGTCGCGCCTTTCTATGAAGAGACCCTCACGTCGCCCATCGCCACGAAGATATTGGAGGTCTATAAAAAATCAGGTGAACAGGTACACAAAGGTGATACGATTCTCAGACTGGACTTGTCTTCGGCCAACGTCAACCTGCAGGCGGAGATGGATGCCGTGGAAATCCAGAAATATAAGTTGGAGCAGTTCCGCACGGAAGCCGCCAGCGAAATCAGCGAGCTGGAGAAACAGGTGGCCGTGGATGACATGCGCCTGAAGCGGATGAAGGTGCTGATGGCCAACGAGCATTATCTCGACAGCATTGGGGCCAGCACCGAGGACATGGTGCGGCAGCGGGAACTGGACTATGAAGTGGCGAGACTCCAGTTTGAGCAGTTGAAGTTGAACTATGAGAACAAGAAGAAGATTGTGAAGTCCACCCTGAAAGTCAATGAACTCGAATTCGGCATTGCGGAGCGGAATCTGTCTCTCAAGCAGAAGGAGTTCGGCGATGCGCGCGTGCTTGCGCCTTTCGATGCCACCTTGTCGTGGGTGAACGAGGCTATCGGAGCCGGTGTGGCCCAAGGGGAACAGTTGGCCGTGTTGTCGGATTTGAGCAGGTTCAAAGTCAAAGCGGAAATTTCAGACAGTTACGCGGGGCAGTTCAATGCCGGGAGCCGTGTGGAGGTGAAGGTCGGAAGCGTGTCTCTTTCCGGTAGCGTGGCGAACATCGTCCCTTCGATATCCAACGGGAAAATGAGTTTTACTGTAGTTCTGGACGATGCTTCTAACCAAATCTTGCGCCCCGGACTTAGGGCTGATGTATATGTGGTGACTTCCATAAAAGAGAATGCCGTCATGATACCGAACAGGGCTTACTATTCCGGCCCCGGTGAGTATCAGCTTTGGATTGTCAATGACGGCAAAGCTGAAAAGCGTACGGTGCTTCTCGGTGAGAGCAGTTCGCTGTATGTCGAGGTCGTGGAGGGCATTCAGCCCGGAGAGACTGTCATCGTTTCGAACATGAATGAATTCAGAACGAAGGACAGGTTGAAAGTTAGATAATGCGCATTCTTTTAGGCCGAAAGTAGGTGCTTCTCGTTTTTTTAGCTAATTTTGTGGTTTGAAACATTGCATTCGTATGATAACCATTGAGCAACTGAAGGACGTGAAGGGGCGCGTGGACGCGCTTTACCGCTATCTGGACATTGAAAACAAGCAAATCCAAGTGGAGGAGGAACAGCTCCGCACCCAGGCACCGGGATTCTGGGACGACGCCAAGGCGGCCGAGGAACAGATGAAGAAGGTGAAGGGGCTGCAGAAGTGGCTGGACGGATACAAGGAGGTCAAGACGCTGTGCGACGAGCTGGAGCTGGCGTTCGAGTTCTACAAGGAGGAAACCGTGACGGAGGAGGAAGTGGACGAGCTGTATGCCAAGACCGTGGAGGCGGTGGAGGACCTGGAGCTGCGCAACATGCTCCGCCAGGAGGAGGATCCGATGGACGCCGTGCTGAAAATCAATTCCGGTGCGGGCGGCACGGAGAGCCAGGATTGGGCGTCGATGCTGATGCGCATGTATATGCGGTGGGCCGAGGCGCACGGATACAAGTGTACCATCAGCAACTACCAGGACGGCGACGAGGCGGGCATCAAGACCGTCACCATGCAGATTGAGGGCGAGTATGCCTACGGTTATCTGAAGTCGGAAAACGGCGTGCACCGCCTGGTGCGCGTGTCGCCTTATAACGCGCAGGGCAAGCGCATGACCTCGTTCGCGTCGGTGTTCGTCACTCCGCTGGTGGACGACTCCATCGAAGTGTATGTGGACCCGGCCCGCGTGTCGTGGGACTTGTTCCGTTCCGGCGGGGCCGGCGGGCAGAACGTCAACAAGGTGGAGACCGGCGTGCGCCTGCGCTACCAATATAAAGACCCGGACACGGGCGAGGAGGAGGAGATCCTCATCGAGAACACGGAGAGCCGCAAGCAGCTGGAGAACCGCGAAAACGCCATGCGCCTCTTGAAGTCCCAACTTTATGACCGTGCCTTGCAGAAGCGCAAGGCCAAGCAGGCCGAGATCGAGGCGGGCAAGAAAAAAATCGAGTGGGGCAGCCAGATACGCAGCTACGTGTTCGACGACCGCCGCGTGAAGGACCACCGTACCAACTACCAGACATCGGACGTGAACGGCGTGATGGACGGCAAGCTCGACGGCTTCATCAAGGCTTACCTGATGGAATTCGGCGGCGGGGAATGAGCCTTCCGGTCCTGATTGACGAAATGGACTTGAACCTTTAAATGATACTACTATGAGCGTGAAGAAACAAATGAGGCGGGCGGCGCGGGCCGCACGCGAGGCGAAGCAGCAGAAAAGGGCGATGGGCGCCTTGATCGGCGCGTTGGCCGTGTTAATCATCCTGGGCATTATAGCCTTTGCGTTGATGGGCAATGAGTTTTGAGATAGAGCGCAAGTTCCTGGTCGATGGCGACTTCAAGTCGCAGGCTTATCAGAGCAGCCGCATCCGGCAGGGGTACATCACCACGGCGGGGAATGCCACCGTGAGGGTGCGCATCCGTGACGACAAGGGGTATCTGACCATCAAGGGGCGGTCGGACGCGGCGGGCATCTCTCGCTATGAGTTCGAGACGGAAATCGCCCTGCGGGACGCCGAGGACTTGATGAAGCTGTGCGAGCCGGGCGTGATAGACAAGACGCGCTACCTGGTGCGTGCGGGGAAGCATGTGTTCGAGGTGGACGAGTTCTACGGCGACAACGAGGGGCTGGTCATGGCCGAGGTGGAGCTGTCCGCCGAGGACGAGGCTTTCGAGAAGCCGCCGTTCATCGGGCGGGAAGTGACGGGCGACCGCCGCTACTACAATTCCCATCTCCGCGTGTATCCTTACAAGCTTTGGGGCGGGGCGTGATTGTCTTGTGCGAATACCCTATAGTTTCCAGTTTTTTCCGCAAAAGTACTAACCTGCACGGTCTGTTTCCTTTAATTTTGTGTCGTTGAAAACAGACTCGTATGGAAAAACGTAGGTTTGCCGGGAGGTTGCTGGCAGGAGCGGCCTTCTTCTTGTGGATGATGGCCGTAGGTCGTCCGGCCATGGCGCAACAAGTGTGGCGGGACTCGCTCCGTTCCGCGCAAGGGGTGCATCTCACTTTGCCTTATTCCGATATGGCCTTGTCGGCTCGTTTCATCGGCCCGGCGGCGTCGGACGAGGATTGGTTCATCTGGTGCTTCTCGCCCATTTGGGGGCAGGACGGGCGGGTTCATGCCTTCTGTAGCCGTTGGTCGGCCAAGGAAGGGATGGAGGGCTGGACCGGGCCGAACGCGGAGATTGCCCATTATGTGTCCGATAAGCCGGAAGGGCCGTTCCGTTATGTGTCCACCGTGATGAAGACTTCCATGTTTCCCGACCCGGCCACGATGTCCGCCCCGCATAACCCGAGGCTGGAATACGTGGACGGGAAGTACGTGCTGCTCTACATCTGCCAGAATCCTTCCAAGGAGGGGACGAAACAGCGTGTGGGCATGATGGTGGCCGACCGGTTGGAAGGGCCGTGGCGTTTTGCCGGGGATCGGGGCGGCATTATGGTGGAGGCTTCCGAGGATTCCACGCACTGGACTTACCAGGCGGCCATAGGCGCGGATAATCCGGCCTTCTTGAAAATAGAAGGGAAGTATTACATTTATTATAAGTGCGGGACACCGGAACACATGAAGGCCAAGTATGGCTATGCCGTGTCCGACCGCTTGGAAGGCCCTTACAGGATGTGCGACGCGCCAATCACGGACAACGTGTCCTATCTGGAAGACGCGCAGGCGTTCAGCGTGGACGGCAAGTATTACCTGCTGACGACCGACAATTTGGGCGGGAATACCGGCGGATGGGGGTATCTCATCTTGTGGGAGTCCAAGGACGGGAAGAGTTTCAGGCTGGCGGATGCGCGGATCGCGATGGGGACGGTGTTCGACTATTGGAAGACATCGGCCGACAGGGAGGAGCTGATGAAAACTCCGGGGCTGTTCGTGCGCTGTCCGTCCGGCAAGCTGGAACGGCCTGCCGTGTTGATGGTGGACGGCAAGCCTGCCTATCTGTACGGGGTGGCGGACGTGAACGTCAGTGGAGGGAAGGTGTCCGAACCGTATGTGTTCAAGGTGGAGTGGGAGGCGGACAAATCCCTGAAAGGCAAGGTCAGTGCGGCCGGCGGGCGATGAGGCAGCCTGCCGCCGCGCCGAGCAAGGCCCCCACGGCATTGGCCGCCAGGTCGAGCCAGTCGCCGCTGCGGTCGGTGGTGCAGTAGGCTTGCGCCAACTCGATGAGGCCGCTCATGGCCACGGGGGCGAGATAAAGGCAGGCGGTGCGCCGCCACGAAGGAGCTTCCCGCCTTGTGCGCCAGTCCTCTATCCATAGGGCAAGCACCAGCGAGCCGTACATGGCCAAGTGGGTCCACTTGTCGATGAAGCGGATTCGGGACAATGGCGTCTCTGGCGGCGTGAACAGCGAGAGATACCAGATGGCGATGACGAGTGCCACGGTCAGCGGGTGGCTTTTTATCCATTTCGTAAGTTTGCGCATGATATTCCTGACAATTTATCTGCAAAAGTAATTCTTTTTTTGTACATTTGTCGCCATCAAGCATCTGTTTATAGAAGAAAAAGCTATGGCAACAAGTGAAAGGGCGAATTTCGGGAGTAAGATTGGAATCATTCTGGCATCGGCCGGCTCGGCTGTCGGGCTGGGCAACATTTGGCGTTTCCCTTACCTGACGGGGGAGGACGGCGGGGCGGCGTTCATCCTGGTGTATGTCTGCTGCGTCCTGTTCTTCGGCGTTCCGGTGATGGTGGCCGAGTTCCTGATAGGTCGCCGTTCGCGGGCCAACACGGGGCAGGCCTACGACGTGCTGGCTCCCGGCACGCCTTGGAAATGGGTCGGCATGATGGGGGTGCTGGCGGCTTTCCTCATTTTGGGCTATTACGGCGTGGTGGCCGGATGGACGCTGGAATACACCGTGGCTTCCGCTTCGGGGGCTTTCCTGGGGGCGAAGGACTTCACGGCCTATTTCAATGATTTTGTGAGCAACCCTTGGCGGCCGGTGGTTTACATGTTCCTGTTCATGCTGCTGACGCACGTCATCGTGGTGCGGGGCGTGAAGGAAGGCATTGAGCGTTGCTCCAAGGTGATGATGCCCCTGCTGTTGCTGATTATCTGCGTCCTGGTGGTCTGTTCGCTTTCTTTGCCCGGCGCGGCGGACGGCCTGACTTTCCTGCTGAAGCCGGATTTCAGCAAGATTACGGGCGAGGTGCTGCTGGATGCCATGGGGCAGACCTTCTTCTCGATGAGTGTCGGCATGGGATGCCTCTGCACCTATGCCTCTTATTTCACGAAGGACGCCAACCTGATGAAGACGGCGGGCAGCGTGGCCTTGATAGACACTTCGGTGGCCGTGCTGGCCGGCTTTGTCATCTTCCCCGCCGTGTTCTCCGTGCCGGGACTTTCCGTTGACGCCGGGCCGGGGCTGGTGTTCGTCACCCTGCCCAATGTGTTCCATCTGGCTTTCGAGGGGATGCCGGGGCTGGGCTATGTCTTTTCCCTGATGTTCTATGTGTTGCTGGTGCTGGCGACCCTGACTTCCACCATCTCGCTGCATGAGGTGGCTACGGCCTATCTGCACGAGCGGTTCGGCTTTTCCCGCCGGAAGGCGGCTATCTGGGTGACTTCCATCTGCACGGTGCTGGGCGTGCTTTGTGCCTTGTCGTTCGGCGTGCTGAACGGGGTCCGGTTGGGTGGCATGACGTTGTTCGACCTTTCGGACTTTCTGACGGCCAAGCTGATGCTTCCCTTGGGCGGCATGTTCATCTCCATCTTTACGGGATGGTATCTCGACCGCCGCATCGTGCGCGAGGAGGTGACGAACGGCGGCAGGCTCCGCATTCCCTTCTTTGGTTTCTATATCTTCCTGCTGAAGTATGTGGCACCGATAGGCATCGCTTCCATCTTTATCAATGAGCTGATCCGATAGGCTGGTATGGGACGGGGTTGGCGCGACTTCTTTTATTTCTCCAAGGCCGACCGGCGGGTGATGCTGGTGATGGCGGGGGTGTTGGTGGGGGTCGTGCTGTCCGCGCTGTTCTCTGTGTGGTCCGGTTCCCGGGAGGCTGTTGAAGGCCCGCCGGCGGACTCGTTGGCTTATGCCGGATTCTTCGACAGCCTGCGGCAGGAGAAGGCCGAAGCCCCGCATGGAGAGGCGGCTTATGCGCAAGAAGGGAAGCGTCGGGTGGAGACTTTTGAGTTCGACCCGAATACGGCGGATTCCACTACTTTTTTGCGTTTGGGGCTGGCCCCGTGGCAGGTGCGTAACATCTATAAGTATCGTGCGCGTGGCGGGCGTTATCATCGTCCGGAAGACTTTGCCAAGCTGTATGGCCTGACGAAGGGGGATTACGACCGCCTGCGTCCTTACATCCGCATCGCCGAGGAGTTCAGGCTGATGTCCGACCTTTATCCCGAGGGAGTGCCGGTGCGGGACAGCATTCCGAAGCGTCCGCGCCAGGAGAAATTCCCGGAGGGGACAACGGTGGAACTGAATGCGGCGGACACGGCTGTGTTGAAGAAGATTCCCGGCATAGGACCTTATTATGCCAGACGGATTGTGGACTACCGGGACCGTCTGGGCGGGTTCGTCTCCGTGGGGCAGCTGGCCGAGGTGGAGGATTTGCCGGAGGGGCTGGAGCGTTGGTTCACCGTCTCTCCGTCCGTGTCCCGTCCGTTGCATGTCAACCGGATGTCATTGAATGCCTTGCGCCGCCATCCTTATCTGGATTTCTACCAGAGCAAGGTCATTGTGGAACACCGCCGGAAGTACGGGGCGATAAAAAGTCTGCAAGCGTTGTCGCTTTACGAGGAGTTCGCCCCGTCCGACCTGGAACGCTTGCAGCCCTATGTGAGTTTCGAGGAGTGAGGTTTCCCTTTCATTTCAGAAGTCGTATCCTGCGGCTTCGGCTATCTTCCGCGGGATTTCCGTATTGTCGATGCGTCCGGTAAATTTCTCTGCTCCCGCACCGATGGCGAACACCGGGACGTAGCCGTTGGAATGCTCGTTGCTCTGCCAGCTGACCATGGCTTTCCGTGCCATCAGCTTGCGGGCGGTTCCGGCGATGACGTTCTCGCTGGCATAGAGGGTCCGTGTGTCTTTCGCCACGCCCTCGCAGAATTCCTCGTATGCCTTCTTCAGCCGTGCGGTATCCTTTTCGTCCAAAGGAATCTGTGACCAGAATCCGAAATGTTCCTTCAATTGCTGTCGCACGAAATCCCACGTGAATCGGTCGCCCTCGATTTGATGCTGTGCTGCAATTATCCGGCTGAACGCTTCCGCGCTTTGGCGTTGGTTCTTCAACAGGTCGAAATGCAGTTCGGTGGAGCCTGCGCCCAAGGCTATGCCGCCCGTCTCGTGGTCGGCGGTGATGAGGATCAGGGTCTCTTCGGGGTGCTGCCGGTAGAATTCGCAAGCCACTTTTACGGCCTCGTCCAGGTCGATGACTTCCTGGAACACGGTGGCGGCATCGTTGCTGTGGCAACCCCAGTCGATTTTTCCGCCTTCAACCATCAGGAAGAAGCCGTCTTTGTCCTTCTGGCTCAGGAAATCGATGGCGGCGCGGGTGATGTCCCGGAGCGTCAGGTCATCCTTCTGGCGGTCGATGGCGTAGGGGATGGAAGTGCGGTCCTTTTGGCTGGCGGCCTCGGTCTGCAGCAAGAGCATCTTGTCGGCCTTTTCTTCCTTTTGCTGGTAGTCCGCATAGCCCCGTGCGATGGTGTAGCCCGCTTTCTCGCATTGCTCGTAGAGGGTCTGCTCTCCGCTGAGTTCACGGTTCTCCGGTTCGAGGAAGTCGGAACCTGCATAGAAGTCGAAGCCTGCGGTGATAAGGTCTTTCCCTATCTGGTGGTACATGCCGCGGTCCTTCACGTGGGCATAGAACGAGGCCGGCGTGGCATGGTCGATGGAGACACTGGTGGCGATGCCCACGGCCTTGCCGTCGGCCTGGGCTGCTGCGGCCACGCTCCGCACCGGTGTCGTGAGGTCGGCTTTCACGCCCAGCGCGCCGTTTTTCGTCTTATGACCCGTGGCGAGTGCCGTTCCTCCGGCTGCGGAGTCGGTGATGCCGTTCGAGGCGGAGAAGGTGGTGACCAGTCCGGCATAGGGGAATTGCGCGAAGCAAAGGGGGGAGGTGCCGATGCGGCCTTCAAGTGCGGCCAGATAGGTCTCGGTCCCGTTGAC
Source organism: uncultured Paraprevotella sp. (assembly GCA_944320765.1). Classification (GTDB taxonomy): domain Bacteria; phylum Bacteroidota; class Bacteroidia; order Bacteroidales; family Bacteroidaceae; genus Paraprevotella. The sequence continues at coordinate 46,297 of CALUIS010000011.1, read as the reverse complement.
CTGGTTCACGCCCATGCCGTCCCCGATAAAATAGAAGACATACTTGGCCTTTCCTTCGGCCATTGCGACGAGTGCCATACAGAGTACGGCGCAGATGGATAGTATTCTTTTTTTCATGACAATAGGTTTTGATGGGGTAAAATTACGAAAAATATGCCGGTGCGAGGCCGCCATCCGTCTTTTTTCTGTTATTCCATTGAAGAGGGGAAACGGTGGTATGACGGTCTTGTGACAATATTGGCGGCGCGGGGTGAATATTTCCTTTGCATTTGCCTTTCTGATGGATTCTTTGTTGTAACTTTGCAACCGTTTTTCATAGTTAGGCTAATTAGGCTAAAAAGATTGGAATAATATGGTAAGGCAGTGTACGGTTCTGTTCGGTTGCCTGGCGTTGGGCGATTTCGTGGTGTGGGCCACGGGCATCAAGCTTCCGGGCAGCATCATCGGTATGCTTCTGCTGGCGGCCTTCCTGCAGGCCGGCTGGGTGAAGCTCCGGTGGGTCAAGGGAATCTCGGATTTTCTGGTGAGCAACATGGGATTTTTCTTCGTTCCGCCCGGCGTGGCGTTGATGTTGTATTTCGATGTGATTGCGGCGGAGTTCTGGCCGATTGTCACGGCCACGGTCGTAAGCACGGTGTTGGTATTGGTAGTGACGGGACATGTACATCAATGGGTAAGAAAACATGGAGTATTTAGAAAGTGACTTTTTCCTGATTGCGCTCACGTTTGGCGTGTATTTTCTGGCCAAGCAGTTGCAGGCCCGTACGGGCTGGGTGGTGTTGAACCCGATATTGCTGGCCATCTTGTTCCTGATTGGTTTCCTGAAACTGACCGGGATTCCGTATAGTGCGTATGCCGAGAGTGCGTCCATCATTGATTTCTGGCTCAAGCCGGCCATTGTGGCCTTGGGCGTGCCTTTGTATCTGCAACTCAAGAGCATCAGGAAGCAGTTGATGCCGTTGCTGGTTTCCCAACTGGTGGGGTGCTTCGTGGGCATTGTGTCGGTGGTGCTGACCGCCAAGTGGATGGGAGCGTCCGACGATGTGATTATCTCCCTTGCCCCTAAGTCCGTCACCACGCCTATCGCGATGGCTGTGACGGAATCCTTGAGCGGCATTCCTTCGCTGACGGCGGCTATTGTGGTGCTGGTCGGGTTGTTTGGTGCCGTGTGCGGTTTCAAAATCCTGCAGGTGGGGCACGTGAAGAGTCCGATAGCCCAAAGCTTGAGCATGGGGACGGCCTCACACGCCGTAGGCACATCCCGGGCGATGGAGTACGGCCACATTTATGGGGCGTATGCCAGCTTGGGACTGATTCTGAACGGGTTGTTGACAGCCATCTTCACGCCTTTACTGTTGCATTGGTTGGGGATAGCTTGACAATAAGCCGATGGCGGATAGAAACGGCGGAATGCCCTGCTTATTCCATACAGGGTATTCCGCCGTTGTTTTTATGGATGCCGTACGGTGAACTTCTTGCTGTGCGAGATTGTTCCGCACTGGGCTTTCAGGATGTAAACCCCATCGGCCAGATGGCTGGTTCGGATGGAGACGGCGGTTCCGTTTTGTCCGGATGCCGTGGCGGCCAGATGGCCTTGCAGGTCGTAAATCCGGAATTCCACCTTCTCCGTACCGTTGTCTGACTGATAAAGGATGTCAAGATGGCTGTCGGCGGGAAGCGGACTGACGCTGAATGCCGAAGGTTCGTCCATCGGTGTGCCGCAAATGCCGCTGCTGACATCCGTGAGTTTCTTTATCTCATCCGCATTCAAGGCATAGTCATAGACGCGGAAGTCGTCAATGCATCCGTTGAAGTTCGGGTCGGCGGCAAACTGGCTGTGTCCGATGTAGTTCAGCAATGGCTGGATGTCGGAGGGGCGGAGCGTGATGTCGGTTGACGATGCGATGAGTTCTCCGTCCTGATAGAGGCAGACACTCTCTTCGTCCATGGTGAGGGCGATATGTACCCAGTCTTTGCGGTAGGATGTCATGCTGGTGCCTTCCAGCCGTTGCTCGTCTCCGCCGTTCTTGATGGCGAAGCGGAGTTTTCCGTTGTCGGCCCGTGGGGTGAGGAACAAGTATTCGTCCTCGCCGTTACCGAAGTCGAACACTCGCTGCCAGTCGTTTCCGCCCTTCCATTTCATCCAAGTGGCGATGGTGATTTCCTTGCTTTGGGCTATGGAAGTCGGCAGTTGCGCGAAGTCGGTGCTGCCGTTCAGCTGGAGCGAATGGTTGCCCGACCGGCCTTCGGCGTAGGTGGTGCCGGAAAGGGCGGCATGACGGAGGTTGAGGGTCGTGTCGTTGGCGTTCCCTTCAAACTCGTAGCGGGCGATAAGGTCGTTCCCGCCATTGACGGCGGCATTCACGGCAGTGGAGGCTTCCGAGGAGTTGACACATGCGTCCACCGTCTTGACCGTATAATAATAGGTATGTCCAGCCATGGCCTTGTTGTCCACGAAGGCCGTGTCGGTCACGCCCCGTGCGATGATTTCATAGTCGCTGTCTGCCTTTTCCGAGCGTAATATGGTATAGGTAGGGTCTGTGGCATCCACGGCTTTCCATGTCAGAAGGATGGAAGAGGCGCGTCCCTCGGCTGTCACGTCGGCGGGGGTGTCGATTTTGCGGATTCGCGGACGCGTGCCGACGGGGATGAAACGCCACTGTTGCGACTCGAGGTCTGCGTCGTAGGCGGCCTGTATAATCTTGTTGCCGCTGGCGGCGAGGCACAGCGAGCTGTTGCGGCTGCGGATGCGGAACCATCCGTCGCCGGCATATTCCAGATACCATTGCTGGTTGCTCTTCTTGTCGTTATTGTACATGATGATGTCCGCCCCGTCTTCCATGGAGAAGTTGAGGACGTCCAACGTCTGTCTGGTGCTGGCAGAGAGGACCTGGTGGTAGCTGTAGTCGCCGCCGATGCGGGCGTCCACGGGGTTCACATTCCAGCGGATGCTAGTCTTCGTGGACGAATAGGTGGACATCGTGGGCGTGCCGGCGTTGTTGTCCAGAACCCTTCCGGCGTAGCGGTTGTAGAGCACGTAGGTGCCGTCCACCACCGGAGCGATGTCGTCGCCCCACGTGATGTTCACCACGCGTTCCGCACCCGTCTGCCCGTTCTGGTAGCCCGTTCCGCCCGGCAGTTCCATGACATATTCCCGTTGCGGCCCGTGCCCGTCGAAGAACACGTCGCGGTCTTTCGAGAGGAAACGGTATGTAGTCGTGGCGGCCTGTCGTTCAGACGTGCCGCCGAAGGCCTGCACCTTGCCGTCCGGTGCGCGGTAGACGGAGGCGGCTGTCCAGTTGGGACGGTGTTCGGCATAGGCCAGGCGTTCGCCGTGGCTGGCCTTGCAGAATTCGCCGCGGGCATATTCGGCCGATCCCCACCAGATGCCGGTCTGCAGTCCGTATTCCATTCCCACCATGGCTTCCATGACGTTGTGCATCTCGTCGGCGGTGGCGTGTTTGTTGTTGTTCCGCACGGTGATATAGAAGTTGGCGAAGTTGTCGAAGCTGCCCGCCAGCTGGTGGGTGTTTCCTTCGTCAATATAGTCCTTCAGGTAGTTGAACCAAGAGAGTGCCCCGTCGCAGTTGAGCGTGTTGCCGCCGCAAATGCGGATATTGTCGAAGCGCGGGTTCTCACGCAGCTTGATGGCCACCTGCCGGAATCCCTCCTGGCGGACTTTTTCGTTGGCGTCCTGGCTGCCCGGCACCCACTGGTTCCAGCCGAAGTCCGGCTCGTTGAACGGGGCGACGGAGACGACTTCGTAGCCCGCGTCTTGGTAATAGCGCGCGGTCACGTCGATGAGGTTGGCCCAAGCCTCGGCGTTCTGGATGTAACTGTCGTCCACGGACGGGTGGTCGCAGTTGATGCACAGCTTGACATCATCCTTGCAGAAGCCGAGTATCCGGATGCGTTCGTTGATGGTGTCTTTCTGCGCTTGCTGCAGGTCGCCGTCCACCAGCGGGTAGGTGGGTTGGAACGAAACGCGCATGACGGACACGTTGTCCTTGCCCATGAAGGCCACGCTGCGGCGTACGTTTGCTTCGTCCAACCAGGCTTCGTCGGCTCCCCATTCCACTTCCCGCACGATGCCCGGTTCCGAGAGGCGGAAGGGTACGATGCGGTCGGCCTCCGGTTGGGCTGTCAGGTTGCTGCTCGAACTGTAGGTCTGTGCGTAGGTTGTCAACGTGCCCCATCCTGCCAGACAGAGCGAGATCAGTCGTAATGAATAGTTTTTCATATTGAGTTTTGTTAAGTGTCGTTCGATGCCGGGAATGTCGGCGGTAAGGCTTCGAGCCTGTGCAAAGATAACAGATTGTTTCAACTTTTGCAAGCCTGTGCCGCACAAATTCGGTATCAGGTGCGAATTTTGGGCTTATCGGGCGAATGGCACAAAAAGAGGCGGCATGTCCTTTTTCAGGGTTGCCGCCTCTTGAGTTATGAACTGTTCCGATTTACTCCTTGATGGCTTTCGTGCAGTAGCGTCCCTCGGCGGTGTCTACTTGCACGATATAGAGGCCCGGCGTCCAGGCGGAAGTGTTGATGCTTCTGCCGTGGTTCTGGATACAGACGGTCTGTCCGTTTCCGGCCGTCACGCTGACTTGCCTGACCGTCTCGCCGCAGTTGATGTTCAGCATGTCATGGAAGGGGTTGGGATGGATGCGGAAGGATTTGTAGGCCGTTTCTTCCACGTGGTCGCTTTTTCCCTCTTCCGTGGTGAACTCATACGAGCCAGACTCCAGCCCGATGACCGCCTTGCCGTCCTCGATGCCTTTGAAGGTCACGCCTTCGGCTTCCTCCAATGCCTTGCCGCTTTCGGTGATTTCATCGTTGCCGCTCAGTACGGGCAGGTAGAGTGTGGCCGTGCTGTTGGCCGGGACGGTGGCTTTGTAGCTGACACGTCCGTCATCGGTGCGTTGCCACTCGCTGCGGATAAGTCCGTAGCCGCTGCCGTGGCTGGCTTTCACGCTGGTGATGCGTTCCTGTCCGGCGGGGAAGTAGGTGCGCTCGTCCGGCGTGGGCATCAGGAAGAAATGCTTGAATCCCGGTTGCGCCTCGTCGGCCTCGATGCCGGCCACGCGGCGGAACATCCATTCCGACACCACTCCGTAGGAATAGTGGTTGAACGAGTTCATGTTCCATTCATGCTTGTTGAATCCGCTTTCCTTGGTATAGGAGTCCCAACGCTCCCAGATGGTGGTGGCGCCTTGGTCCACGCTGTAGAGCCAGGACGGGTTCTCGCGTTGCAGCAGCAGGTCGTAAGCCAGGTCGTCCATGCCTTGTTCGCTCAGCGTCTGGTTCAGGATGCTCGTTCCGATGAAGCCGGTGCTCAGCTTGTAGCCGTTGTTTTCGATTTTCTCGCGCAGGATTTCCCGTGCCCGTTCCACGGAAGCCTCGGGCAGCAGGCCGAATTTCAGGGCCATCAGGTAGGAGGTTTGGGTGGAGACGGCGGGCTGGCCGTTTCCGTCCAGATAGCGTGTCTGCCATTCCGCCCTGATGTTGTCGTACAGTTCCGCATACTTCAGGGAGTCTGCAAAGTACGTGTCTGTCGGCGATTCGCTCAACGCGCCGGCAATCTTGCTCATCAGTTGTGCCACGTTGGCGTAATGGCATACGCAGACATAGCGTGAGTCCGTGTTCTCGTAGGAGAGCCAGTCTCCGGTGGACGTTCCCGCCCCGTTGTATTTGTATTGGCCGTCGCCTTGCAGGGAGAGCCAGTCCATGTAGTGCGTCATGGAGGCGTAGCATTCCTCCAGCACGGCCTGGTCGCCGGTCATGAGATAGACTGTCCAAGGAACGATGACTCCAGCGTCGCCCCAGCCGCCGGTGCCGAATCCCCAGAAGTTGGGGAAGGGGGCGATGTCGGGATAAGCCCCGTCTTCGCGCTGGCTCTGCCGCAGGTCGCCCAGCCACTTGCGGAGGAAGGCGCGGGTGTCGGCATGGTAGGTGGCGGCGCGGGCGAACACCTGTATGTCGCCGGTCCATCCAAGCCGTTCGTCGCGTTGCGGGCAGTCGGTGGGCACGCTCAGGAAGTTGTCGCGCTGGCTCCAGCGGATGTTGCTGTAGAGCTGGTTCACGTCGGGATGGCTGGTCTCGAAGGTGGCGTGTTCTTCCAGGTCAGAACCTACGAACTCTCCGGTGAGCTGGCTGATTTCCACGTCGGACGAGGTCGTGATTTCGCAGTAGCGGAATCCGAAGAAGGTGGTGGACGGCTGGAAGGTCTCGCCGTCTTCCGCGCCTCTCAGCGTGTAGTGCAGGGTGGCTTCCGCCGTGCGCAGGTTGTAGGTGTAGAGGCTTCCGCCGGGGCCGTCGTTGAGTCGGTCGGAGGCACCGTTGTCGTTCAGCATCTCGCCGAACTTGACGCGCAGGTTGGTGCCGGATTGGCCCTTGGCCGTGAAGCGGATCCAGCCGGTCATGTTCTGTCCCAGGTCGACGAGGGCCGTCTCGCCTGCTTTCAGCTGGAGCGGTTCCGTTCCGGAGAGCGTACGGGTCACGTTGATTTCCCCGTAAGTGGTTCCGGTGGGTTTCGCGCCTTCATATACGGTGATGGTCTTCGGCGTGAGGCGGAATTCGTCGCGCACCCTTACCGTCTGCCCGCGGAAAGCGGTGATTTCACCGTGGAATTCGGTGTTCTCGGCCGTGAAGTTCCAGCCGGAAGCGTCGTATTCCGGGGACGACCAGTCGCTTTCGCGCCGTGCGTCGTACGTCTCGCCGTTGTAGATGTCGCCCAGGATGAGCGGGCCATAGTAAGAGCTGCTCCAGTCCGTGTCGGTCACGACGTGTTCTACCGTTCCGTCCTCGTACTCTATCCGCAGTTGGGCGATGAAGCCGAGTGTGGGGTTGCTGCCGTACATGCCATGGGCGATGGCTCCTCCCCACCACCCGTTGCTCACTTGTGCGCCGATGACGTTGCCGCCTTCGCGCATCAGGGAAGTCACGTCGTAGGTCATGTAGTTGATTTCCTTCCGGTAGTCCGTCCATCCCGGTTTCAGCTCGTCATATATGTCCGATCCGTCCACGCCCACACGCTTTCCGTTGAGGTAGAGGTCGAACACGCCGAGGGCGGAAGCATAGATTTTGGCCGATTTCACCGCGCCTTTGGTCGTGAAGGCCTTGCGGAAGAGGGGCATTCCCTTTTCCTTGCCGGTCTGCATGGAGCAGGTCTCGTCGTAGGTGGACTGCACGCACAGCATCTTGCTGCCCTCCTTTACCACGATCGTACCGTCGTTGAACGCCATGCCCGCTCCTTCAAAATCCTCGGAGAAGGTCACGGTGCCTTGCGTGTCCTCGGTGTCATTGTAGGCGGTCACCTTGATGTTGTCATAATATGCCGTCTCGTTCATGGTCCGGTCGTAGTAGGCGCGGAAGCCGACGAGGCCGTTGACGAGCCGTCCGGAGGTGTCGGAATAGGTGTCCACGAGCTGCCCGTCGATGTAGGTCTGCACGACATTTCCCCTGACGCTGATTTTCAGGTGATGGAGGGCGTTGGTCAGGTCGGCCTTGCTGAAGAATGCGCCAAGGTCGGCATCGGAGGTGGCGAAGCTGCCGTTGGTCTTCACATGGCGGCGCAGGAACGGGGTGGCCTTGTCGCGTATGTTGATGCCCCACATGTGGAAGTTGTTGGTGTCGTAGCCGGAGAAGATGATGCCCGCGTTGTCGCGTTCGACGATGAAGTCCAGCTCCACGTCATAGGCCAGGTTGGACGTTCCGGGGACGACGTACCACGAATAGGAAGCCTCGATGAACAACCGTCCGTCCTGGATTTGCCCGGCGGTGAAGGGGTTGGCATCGTCCGAGAAGTCTTCGCTAATCAGCACTTCCGGGGCGTCGCCGTCCAGGCTTGTTACGGTGAAATTGTCGAAATAGGCCCGTTCTGTATCGCTGTATTCGTTCAAGGCACGGTCTTGACGGATGCCTATTTGTCCATATCCGTAAGTTCCGCCGTCCGGTTCATCGCGGGTGTCCACCAGGATGTCGTCGATGTAGGTGCGGGCCACGCTGCCGTCCACTTCGATGCGCAGGCGGTAAGTCTGGTGCAGCTGCACGTTGACGAGCGGGCGCAGCTCGATTTCCGCAAGACAGGTGGCGTCCGCCAGATTGGGGCCGCGCCATACGTGTGGACGGAGACGGGGATAGCCGGCTTCGAGGTTGATTTGCCACATGTAATAGTGGCTGTGGGCTTCGTTCGCGCCGAAGATGATTCCGGCGGAGAGGTTGTCAATCTCAAAGTCGGTTTCGATGGTGTAGCGGGTGATGTCTGTATCCTCGCTTTCGGATTCTGCCTTATACCAGGAGGCTGTGTTGACGAGCAGGCGTCCTTCTGTGATGGTTCCGCTGGTGAAGGGGTTTGAACTGTCCGAGAAATCCTCACTGATGAGTGTCTCCGGGGTCTCTCCGCCGAGGTCGGTCACCACGATGTTGTCGAAATAGGCCCGTTCGCTGCCGTATTCCCAGACACCGATGTTCCCGTAGCCGTAGTTCCCGCCGTCGGGGTTGGTGCGGGTGTCCACCAGCACGTCATCTATATAGGTATAGGCCGTCTGGCCGTCCACTTCGATGCGCAAGTGGTACGTCTGGTGCAGTTGCAGGTCGATGAGGGGGCGCAGGTCGATTTCTTCCAGGCAAGTGGCGAACTGCTGGTCGCCGCGGTAGACGTGCGGACGGAGGCGGGCATACCCCGTCTCGAAGTTGATTTGCCACATGTAATAATGGCTCTGGTCCTCGTTGGCGGCGAAAATCACGCCAGTGGAAATATTGTCCACTTCAAAGTCCGCCTCTACGGAATAGTGGTGGATGCCCTCCTCCTCCGAGGTCAGCGGCGTGTCGGTGGCTTGAATCCAGCGTGCGCCGTTCCATCCGCCGCCCATCAGGCCGGTCTCGAAGTAGGCCTTTTCGGTGGAAGTGGATTCGCCGCCCTTGTTGTCCCACACGGTGACGGTCCAATAATAACGGGTGGAGGGCTGTAGCTTGTCGCCTTCGTAGGCCACGTCAATCTGCCTGTCGGATTCCACGCGGCCGGAGGTCCATACCTGTTCGGTGCAGGCTGCGTCGGAGAATACGGCGATTTCGTATGCCGTCTGTTTCACTCCGCGTTCGTCGCCGGCATCCATGCGCCAGCTGAACATCGGTTTTTCCACATCAATGCCCACGGGGTTCTTCACGGCCTCCGTGCGCAACCTTTCCACTTCCAGGGCTTGGGCGGACTGGATGCCCAGCAAGCCGGCGGCGCACCACAGTGCGGTCCGCTTCAGGAAAAGGAAGGTTCGGTTGTTTGTCTTTTGTCTCATGATATTGTTTTTAACATGTTTCCGCCGCAAATATAGCGGAAACGGACGGCTGGAAAGGGGGAATATATTTCCAAAAGGGTGGAAAATCGCGGCAAGGAGGCCAAATCCCCTTTCAGGCGGAGCAGTTGCTCCTTGACGGTTGGGCTACACTGCCTTTTCCTGCTCCTGGAACTGGCTGGGTGTCTGCCCGTATTCTTCCTTGAAGCATTTGGCGAAGTACTTGGGGTCGCTGAATCCCACGGTATAGGCTATCTCCGATACGGTCAGCTTCCCGTCGCGCAGCAGCCGGCAGGCGGTGCGCAGACGGATGCCTTTCACGAAATCCATGGGTGTCAGTCCGGTCATCGTCTTGATTTTGCGGTTCATGGTGGACTTGGAGAGCCGGAGTTCGGAAGCCAGGTAGTCTAATTTGAACCCGCTGTCGGCCAGATGGCTTTCCACTGCCCGGACAAGCTCTTCCAGAAAAGCCTTGTCGCGGTCCTGGTACGGCAGGGAGTCGGCATTCATGTCCGGCGTGTGCAGGAATTGCCGGTTGTGTTGCCGGTATTGATGAAGCAGGTTGTCGATACGGGCTGTGAGGACTTGGGTTTCAAAAGGCTTGGCGATGTATCCGTCAGCCCCGGCCTCATAGCAGGCCGCACGGGTGGTGTCGGAATCCTGTGCCGTGAGGATGATGACAGGGATATGGCTGGTGGCCAGGTCGGCTTTTACCATCCGGCAGAACTCCAGTCCGCTCATGCCCGGCATGCGCAGGTCGCACACCATCAGGTCGATGTTCTGTTCCTGTAGAAGTGGAGTGGCTTCGGCAGCACTGTGCGCGGGCAGAATCCGATAGCGTCGTCCCATCAGGCGGGCGATGGAACCGGTGATTTCCACGTTGTCGTCCACAATGAGGAGGGTGGGGCGCGTGTCGGATGCCGGTGTCGGGGAAGATGCCGTCGCGGAAGGGGTGGCAGGAAGAGCGTCCGCTTTCTCTTCGGCGGTATATGCCGTCTCGTCCAACGGAATTTCGAGGGTGAAGCGGCTTCCTCTTCCTGCCGTGCTTTGCAGGGTGAGCGTTCCGTGGTGCAGGGTGGCCAGCTCGCGGGTCAGCGATAGGCCGATGCCGTTCGATTCCGCCCCGGTGCCTTGCGGGGAGCGGTAGAAGCGGGTGAACACCTTGTCCTGTTCTTCCGGTGCGATGCCGGTTCCTTCGTCCCAGATTTCCAGACGCAGCCGTTTGGTGAGTCCGCTTTCCGCCACACGCAGGCGGATGCCCACGGCATGGTGTGCCGGGGTGTATTTGATGGCGTTGGACAGAAGGTTGAACAGCATCTCTTCCAGCTTGTCCGCGTCGTAGAAGCCGTAGACCTCCTCCGGCAAGAGGTCCATGCGGAAGTCGATGTCTTTCTTCTGGGCCAGGAGCGTGAAGTCGGCCTGCCCGATACGGCGCACGAAAGAGGCCACATCGCCGTAGCGGACTTTCAGGGGAAGGTTCTTCTGTTCTATCTTCCGGAAGTCCAGTGCCTGGCGGATGAGTTTCCTCAGCCGGTTCACATTGTCCCGCATACTTCGTGCAACGGGACTTCCCGGCGGGCTGTTCTGCCCGATTTCATCGGACAGGCAGGACAGGATGGTGAGCGGCGTGAGCAGTTCGTGGGACATGTTGGTGAAGTATTCCAGTTTGGTGCGCGTCATCTCTTCCCGGAGCAGGAGGGCGTTCTTCTTCCGGAGCCGTTGGGTATAGAGCCTGGCCAGGCAAGCCAGCAGGGAAAGGGCCGTAAGTATATATATAAGGAATGCCGTCCACGTCTCGTACCATGCCGGTTGCTTGACCACGGTGTAAGTGGAGGGCTTGCCGGTCGCTTTCCCATTCTCGTCGGTGGTCCAGACCTGCAAGGTGTAGGTGCCTTTCGGCAAACGGTCGTAGAGAATCCGGTTTTCTCCCTTGGGGCCTATGATAGTGGCGGTGTCCAATCCTTCCAGACGGTAGGCCATTCTCAGGTTGCCCGACTGGGCGTAGTCAAAAGACGAGAACACGAACTCTATCCGGGTGGCCGTCGGAGGGAGCTGGATGTTCCGCCCGTTCATGAGGCCATGGAGTTCCGGGATGGACAACATGCTTTTCCCACCCACGCGCAAGTCGGTGAGCGTCATGGGATGGGACACCGGTGTGGGTGTGGGCTTACGGGTGTCGATGGCGATGAGGCCTCCGTGTCCTCCGGCGTAGAGCAGCCCCTCGGGACTCATGCAGGCCGCATGGTCGCGGAAAGTCTGTACCGGGGAGAGCTGGTTGGGCGTGTCATGGATTTGCCGGGTGTGGTCGGACGGATTGTAGCGGACTACATATCTCGGGGTGACGACCCAAAGGGATGAATCCTTATGGCAAAGATGGAGAATTTGTGGCATGTCCGGCAGGCAGGATTCCGTATGGTCGTCCCATATTCCCGTTTCGGGGTCCAACCGGAGCAGTCCGCCCAAGGCCGTGGCCAGCCAGATTCGGTCATGCGGGTCGGCGCAGAGAAGGCTGATGTGCAGAGGTCGGGAGCCGGACGGAATCGGATAAGTCCTTGTCCGTTCCGCGGGGCCTCCGGAAGTGGGGGGATAGTGGCAGAAAAGCGTGCCATCGGCATCGGCCATCCAGATGCGGCCTTGGCGGTCTTCCTCCAAGGCGTATATGCCTTCTTTGGGGAGAGTGGCGGGCGGGGTGATGAATCTCCGGCCCTGTAGGTCGTAGACGGACAGCCGGCTCTCGGTGGCAATCCACAGCCGGCCTTGGCGGTCTTCACGGAGTGCCGTGATGCGTCCCGTCCCGGAGGCCGGCAGGCGGAGTGTGTCGGTGAAGTGAAGCCGCATTCCCCGTCGTTCTGTGCGGAACACTACCGGGATGTAAGGGGAGGAGACCCATGCCGCACGAGGCCCATTGGAACGGACGATGCGGTTCACTTCGACGGGCTGGAGTTGGGGGTAAGGATGGGGGGCGTACTGCCGGTTGGCAGGATTGTAGTACCCAAGGCCTTGCCTGTCCTGGTTGAACCACAAGACCCCTTCCTCATCTTCGTACAGGCAGTTGAGGATGGGGTCGGTTCCGGTGTCTTGTTTGGCGAGCGGCAGTGGATGCGGCTCGATGGTGGCTGGAGGGAACACAAGATGGAAACCGGCATCGAAAGCACCGAACCAAAGGTGGCCGTCCCGGTCTTTCAGGATGGTGGAGTACATGCGGGAACGGTTGAAGGAGGCGGACGGAGGGATGGGGACAAGTCCGTTGTCGTACTGGCAGACTTGCAGGGCGTTGAACGAGAGCATGTAAAACAATCCGTTCCGGTCATCCTGCTCGATGTCGAAATAGATGTTGCCCGGCACGTCTTGCCGTACGTACATGCCGGAGGTGTCTTCCTCGGGACAGAACCGGTAGAGGCCGTCCCCCCATGTACCCAACCAATAGCGGCGGTCGCGATCTTGGTAGAGGACAAAGGGGATGTTGGCCTTGCCGATGGGCGGAAGAGGGGTGAAGCGGTCCGTGTCCCGGTCGTAGCGGAAGAGGCCCTTGCCCCAGGTCAAGGCCCAAATCCGTCCGTCGCGGTCCTCGTAGACCGACGTGGCGGTCGCGCCAAGGTTGTATTGGCTTATGGCTTGGAGCTGTTCGTCGCAGCGGTAGAGGGTTTGCGGGGAGGCGACCCATACTTGTCCTTGGCTGTCGGCGAAAACGTATTTGATGTTCGTTCGGGCAAAGGGGCTTGCCCCCGGGTCGGTCCACGTCCACGTCTGTTTGTCAAACACGTTCAGCCCGTGGCGCGTGCCGATGAATACCCGGTGTTCCGTGTCGGTGATGAAGGTGATGCGGTTGTCTGTCAGGCGGGACGGATGGGCATGGTCGGACTTGAACGTAGTGGTCGTGTAGCCGTCATAACGTGCCACGCCGAATGTGGTGCCTATCCAGAGGAAGCCTTCGCGGTCCTGGTGGAGGGCGGTGATTTCCTGGGAGGGCAAGGAGGGGGCGAACGGCAGGGGTTCTGCCGTGCAGGTCTGGGCGGCGGAGCGTCCGGCCATGAGGAATGCCGCTCCCGTTATCCACCACAGGATGAGCCGGTATGTCGGATGGCTTTTCATGATAGGTGCTTCCGTTTGCAAATATACGCAAAAAGATGGAAGGTTCTGTCTGGAAACCGTCCCGTTTTTTCGCTGCCGGCCGTTCCGGCGCACCTTTCCCTCGCTTCCTATGGCAGCCTTCCGTCCAGGCGCAGTTCCCCTCCGTCGGAATGCCGCTTCCGGTTCTTGCGAAAGTACCAAGCCTTGGTACTTGAGTCTCGGGGCTTGGTATTTGAGTCCCAAGGCTTGGTACGGTGCGTTTCAGGGCTTGAAATTGTGGCCGGGACAAACTGAAGTGCACCCCAAAGGTTTTGTGTCCAACTTTTGGGGTGTACTTCACAGACGGGGCAGTCCAGTCCCAGTCCGTTCCGGCAACATCCCCGGTGCATTTCTTCCGGGGATGTTTCTTTCGACTTATTCTCCTATCCGGATGGAGACGGAGGTTTTCTTCAATCCTTTTCCTGACACGCTGAGGGTGACGGAGCCTTCCTCGCGCCCGGCCTTCACCACGGCCATGGCGCGTCCTTTCCATGCCTTGCGTTCGGGGGAAGTATAGGGGACGCAGTCCTTCAGGTCTCCGCTGCAGGTGGCCAACAGCGTGGCCGGACCTTCCAGACGGAACCGGAGCTGGTTGTCGGCATTGGGTATCACGCGGCCTTCCTTGTCCGTGACCTCCACGTTGACGTAGGTCAGCGAGCTGCCGTCCGCCGCCATCTCCGTGCGGTCGGCGGTGAGGCGGATGCGTGCGGGCTTGCCGGCGGTTTCCAGCGTGCGGCTTTCCACCTCCCTGCCGTCTTCCACTCCGGCCACCCGCAGCGTCCCCGGCTCGTAAGGCACGGTGATGACGGCCTTGAATCCCTGCTCCCGGGTGGTGGCCCGTTCTGCCACGAGCTTTCCGTTCAGGTAGAGGCGTACGGATGGATGGCGGGAGTAGATTTCCACGTCGATGTCCTTGCCCTCATGCCCCGGCCAGTTCCAGCTTTCCCACGTGGGCCACACGCTCCAGAGCGTCTCCTTGATCTCACCGTAATAGCCCGAAGGTTCCTTCACGGAGAGATGCAGTTTGTTCCGTTCGGGGGAGTAAAGCATCTCGCGGTAGAAGGAGATGGGCTTGCGCCAGCCCGTGAGGTCGATGTCGCCGCACCATGCGCCGTGCCAGGGGAACTGGTTGCGGTGGTAATGCTCGCCTTCGGTCTCACCCTTGTAGAAGTAGCGGCCTATGCCGGACTCGCCCAGATAGTCGATGCCCGTCCACACGAAGTCGCCGATGACATAGGGATAGTCGTCCACGCGGGTCCAGTTGTTGAAGGCCTCACGGGGGTAGGATTCCGTCTGCATCATGACGCGGGAGGGGACGCGCTCGTGATCCGACGGGCCTTTGTGCATCATGTAGTTGTAGCCCACGATGTCGTGCGCGGCGGCCAGCGGGTCGTAGATTTCCCAGTCGCTGTCCCAGGCCGCGAGGGCGGAGGTGACGGGGCGCGTGGGGTCCAGTTGGCGCACATAGCCGGCCAGGGCGTAGGCCGTCAGCACGGCCTCGGGCTTCTTGCGCTCGATGATCTCGTTGCCGATACTCCAGCAGAAGATGGAGGGGTGGTTACGGTCGCGCATCACCATCGACTCGATGTCCTTTGTCCACCAGCGGTCGAAGAGCGTGGAGTAGTCGTGGGTGTTCTTGGCCTCGCGCCAGCCGTCGAACGCCTCGTCGATGACGAGCAGCCCCAGGCTGTCGCAGGCATCGAGGAAGGTTTCGGACGGGATGTTGTGCGAGGTACGTACGGCGTTGAAGCCGGCCTCCTTCAGCAGCCGCACCTTGCGCCATTCCGCGTCGCGGTAGGAGGCCGCGCCGAGCGGGCCGTTGTCGTGGTGCACGCAGGCTCCGTTCAGTTCGATGGCTTGTCCGTTGAGGCGCAGGCCGTGGCGGGCATCGTACTCCACGGTGCGCACGCCGAAAGTCTCCTCTGTCTGGTCCGCCACGCTGCTTTCGCTGCCCTTGACACTGCACGTCAGCCGGTAGAGTACGGGATTCTTCGGACTCCAAAGTTCAGGTTTCCCCAGGCTGAGCTGTGGAATCCTGACGGTGCGTGTCTCTCCGGCTTCCAGTTTTGTTTGGACGGAGAAACGTCCGGCCTCTTGGGTACTTCCTGGTTTTTGTACCCGGCCTTCCAGCGTGATAAGTTCGTCCTTGCCTGACCGGTTGGTCACGGTGGCTTCCACCTCGGCCGTGGCGTTGAACGGGTCATCAGCCTTGGCACGCACCACGACTCCCCACGGCTCGAAGTGAATCCGCGGGGTACGGATCAGCTTCACATTGCGGTAGATGCCCGAGCCGGTGTACCAGCGGCAGTTCTTCTGGGCGGAGTTGTCCACCCGCACGGCGATGACGTTGCGCCCGGCCTTGAGGTAGGGTGTCAGGTCGAGGAAGAACGAGGAGTAGCCGTAGGGCCTTCCGCCCAAATCGTGTCCGTTGAGGAAGACCCGGGCGTTCATGTACACGCCCTCAAAATAGACGGACGTTTCGGGGTATTCCGCATCGGGCTTGAAATCGAATGTCTTGCGATACCAGCCGATGCCGGTGGGATAGTATCCGCCGTCGTTCCCAGCCGGGTTGGATGCTTCGGGCGCTCCTTCGATGCTCCAGTCGTGGGGCAGGTCCAGCGTGCGCCAGGTTGAGTCATCGAAATCCGGGCGTGAGGCGGCGGCCGTGTCGGCCAGGAAGAATTTCCATCCGGTGTTGAAATCCAGTTCTCGGCCTTCTTTCCATTCCAAGGTTGCGGTCAGGTCAGTTCCAGATACCTTTTCGGTGGTGGAGAAGCTTGTCCCGCTCCAGAGAGTGAACAGAGCGACGACTATCCATTTCAGTCGATTTGTTGCGGTGGATAGGATTTGATTGTTCATGTTGTACTATTGTTGTTATGTTAATTATTATCCGATATGGATGATTCCATACCGATTGTTATCTGCTGATTAATATTTTCTTTCCGTTGACGATATAGACTCCTTTCTGGAGCATGTCTGTATGTTCTGTCGAATCGGAAACCTTCCGTCCGCAAAGGTCATAAATGCCCCGCAATCTGGCCATTGTATTTTCCGTAGCTTCTGTCGCTTTCACTGCCGAAGGGCGTTCTGTTCCCAGATAATATAACTCAAAGTTATCAAACACCGTCCAGTTGTCTGCCGGAACATTTCCATTGGTCTTTCTTACCCCCAGTCTCATCGTGCCGTCTGTTACTTCCACTAACAATTTATGGGTATATAATCCGGCAGAGAAAGCTGCGGAAGCTGCTTCCAGGGTTGCGGGTATTCGGCCCGAGGGCGTGTCTGTTACGCCTTGTGTCGGGAGGGCCGCATCGTTGGCGTGTTCAAAGACGGACATCACCGGCACTTGTTTTTCATTGGCATAAAATACGGCAGGCAAACGTTCCGCTCCTTCTTCTTTTCGTTCCGAAGCCACATTGCCAGCGCCATCCCTATAAAAGCCTTGCACATAAAGTTCATAAAATCCGTTTGGAACGCCTGATAATTCCTGATAAATGTCAAATGCTTCGGCTGGGGCTTCGGCACATTGATTGACCACATCTCCTCCTGCCGTGAGATTGCCCTTCCAATAACGGGCCACACGAGTGTCATTCCGTCCGAAATTACCTCCACGGATCAGGAATGTGGCATCTGCGGGATGCTCCGTGTCGGCCAGCCGGAAGTCTGCCAGCAAATCACTTTTTTTCTTCATCACCCAGCGGGTATAGGAAAAATCGGAAGTGTAGTCTGTGCGAATTACAGAGTTCGCGCCACCACTTCCCCAGAAGCGCGAGTTGGCGGAAAGCGTGCAAGTCGCGGAATCGACCATCGTAATCAGGAAAGGCACGAAAGGAGCGTCCAGATAGCCGTTTGCGCCGACATAATGGTCGGCATCTCCGTTCTTGATTTTCGTGTCTATGGCATATTTCCCCTCCGGAAGGTCCACCAAATACAAATCCAGCGGATGAGGCCCTAATACGGCCTGTGTACCCCAACTCTGCCCGCAGTTGAAATACTGTCCGGTCTGTTTGTGCATCAAATATATGGCATCTTCCCCGTTTTCCATCTGTTCCAATTCGTCTGCGCCGATCTCTTCTGTGCCATAATAAGTGATACTGACGTTATCGATACCCATCCATTGGTAGGCTTTTTGGGCCGAGCGAAGGCCGAAACGCAGACGGCCATTGGTCACGTGGACCACCACGCTATATTCCTCTGGGACAGAAGATGTAATATGGCATTCGTCTTCATTGGCAAACAGGCAAACAGCTTCATCGTCTTCTGTAGCTCCCGCGGCAGGATAGCTTCTGAAGGCAGCGGCAGTCAGTTTGTAAGTACCGTTGGGCAGTGCAAGTTCCTGAAATATCTCTCCGGTGAACGATTCCGCATCCCAACATTCGTAATATTTGCCAGTGATCGCCCCGCTTTGATTGGAAGCTATTCCTTGATTCACAGCGTCCGAATTGCAGGTCCAGCCATGGGTGGAATAATCCATGCCGGCGTTTCTTATCACCACTTGCGCCGGATGACAGACATCGTATATCGGTCTGTATTCCATGACTGCCCTAAGTTCATCGCCACTGTCGTCCATGACGAAGAACACGGGATGGCGTTCAAAATGTTGAGCGTCCAGATCGATATTACGGTTGCTGTGGATGGACATCAGCAGCTGGCCGTCGAATGTGCGGAACATCATGCCATGTCCGTGATTGTCCGGCGTGACGGGCATCGGTTCATGGCTCCAGTTGCCATCCAGACGGCCGTTGTCCGAGTAGGAGACGCCCTGCACGTACACTCCGTCTCTCCAGCTGGTCCATATCATGCCGAGCCGTCCTGTCTGGGTACGGAAGATGAACGGGCCGTCTGTCACGGAACTGTTGTTCCATGCCCGGCCGTCACTGGCACGGCATATCGTATGCGACTCGCCGACAGTACCTGTCAGGTCTGGCTTCAATTCAATATATTCCATGGCGCCATCACCGGCTTGTACCCATTCGTATACATATACAAGATAGAGTTTGCCGTCTTCTTCCCAAATCGTACCATCAATGGCCATTTTCGAAGCGGGCAGATACAAGGCGTCACTGTCTTCAATCTTGGAATAAGGCCCTTCCGGACGGTCGCTCTTCAGGATATGGATGCTGCGGCGCGAATGGTTCGTGCCTTCGGTCTTCGCATTAGGGTTGGTGAACGTGACTACATCATAATAAATTCCGTCTTTATAATATAATTCTGGCGCCCAGACTTGTCCTGGCGAGGGAGCGGTATAGGTCGTTCCTATCCAGTCAATACCGCTGGTGTTGATAGCCCAGGGTAGTTTCTCCCATATTTCAAGATCGACGCTTTTGAATATATCACCGCCTGTCCCCGTCATGTAATAGGCTTGAGACGCAGGATCTGCCATTACTGCCGGATCGCTCAGACTCAAATCGGCTCTAAATGTTTGGGCCTGTACCGTCGGGTGAAGACTCATTAGCAAAAGAGTGGTACAGACTCCGCAACATAACTTCTTCATGTGATGTTCGTGGGAATAAAAGGACGATATGATTGGATATTTCTTTTTCATATTATCATAAAAATGGAGGAAAGAATAATTGTTGATAATGGTTACTTCACGATGACTTTCCGGACGGCCGATCCGCTGCGGACGAGATATACGCCTGCGGCCAGTGTGGCATTGCGGTCGGTCTCCATGCCGTTGGAGTTATAGATATGGTAGTCGTCCGTGCCGGTGACGTAGATGCGACGGTTTGCGGCGTATACCTGAAGGTCCTGTTCCTGTGCTGCAACGGGGACAAGGGCGGACGGGCCGTCGGGAAGCGCCTCAGCGGTCTTAACGGTCAGAGTGGCATCGTTGAACCCGTCGCATGAGGCGGTCAGGGTCATCTCTCCGGGCTTCCCGGTGGATTTCAGGATGGCCAGTGCCTTTCCCTCGAACAGCATGGGAGAGGCGGAACGGAAACTTTCCATGTCGTCCGGCGCGGCGTTTCCGGAGGCCAGAAGGACACCTTCGCCGGTGCAGGAGAAGGAGACCTTGCGGTCATCCGTCTGCACGACCCGCCCTTCGGCGTCCACCAGTTCGGCCACGACGTAAGCCAAGTCCGTCCCGTCGGCAGTGATGGTCGTGCGGTCGGCGCGGAGGCGGATGCCCACCGGTTCGCCCGTGGTCTCCAGTTCAAAGGACTCTCCTTCGGCGGTGCCGTCCCATTCCACGGCTTTCAATGTCCCCGGGCGGTAAGGCACGCTGAATCCGGCCCAATAGGTGTCGGAAACCGCTTTTTCACCGATTAACTCGCCGTTCAGGTAGAGCCGCACTTGTGGGGCGCGAGTGTAGACGTTGACCGTCATCAGGTCTTGCTCGGTGTAGCCGGGAAATGTCCAGTCCACCCGTTCATTCTGCCAGCCCCATCCGCTGATGGCCTGCCATTGTCCGGAGGGGACGGGCGGCTCCACGGCCATCGTGATGGGACGGATGCGCCAGAGGACATCACGGTAGTATGATTGCGGCTTCTTCTCGCCGATGAGGTCGATGTCGCCGCACCAGCCGTTGTACCAGGGCCAATCCATGAATTGCGGGTTGCCCTCCCCGTTGTTCAGGTAAAGGGCGTGTGCAATGCCGGCCTCGCCCAGATAGTCCATGGCCGTCCATACGAAATCGCCGATGACGTAGGGGTGTTTCTCCACCAAGTCCCAGTTCTGTGAGGCCTGCTTCGGATAGCTCTCGCTGCCGTACATGACGCGGTCGGGGTAGCGGGCGTGGTCGCTCTCGTATTTGCCATACATATAATTATAGCCGCAGGCATCCAGATGCTGGAACGCCCTCCAGATGTCGTTGTCCCAAGTGAATTCCGGCTTGTCCCAGAAGTCGTTCACGCCGGCCGTGACGGCCCGGGTGGCATCCATCCGCAGGATTTGTTCGCGGAAGTTCCGGGCAATCTCCACGCCGTCGTCATCGGCGCGTCCGGGAATCTCGTTGCCGATGCTCCACATGATGACGCTCGGGTGGTTGCGGTCGCGTTTCACCATGATTTGCAGGTCGCGTTCGCTATATTCGTCGAAGAAACGGGCATAGTCGTCCGGGTTCTTGGCGATGCGCCACTGGTCGAAAGCCTCGTCGATGACCAGCAGGCCCACGCGGTCGCAGGCATCCAGAAAACTCTCTGCCGGAATGTTGTGCGAGCAGCGGACCGCGTTGAAACCGTAGCTTTTGAGCAGTTCGGCCTTCCGTTCCTCCGCACGGTCGTAAGAGGCTGCACCCAGCAGCCCATGGTCGTGGTGCACGCATCCGCCTTTCAGTTTCGTGGGTTCGCCATTGAGCAGGAAGCCTTTTTCTGCCGAGAATTCCAAGGTCCGGATGCCGAAAGGAATGTCAATTTGGTCGGTGGCCTCTTCCCCGTCCAGCAGGAGGATGCGGGCCGTGTAGAGACGCGGGGCTTCTGGACTCCAGGTTTGCGGCGCGTCCACCTGTAGTGTCCAGGCTGCGTCTCCCTCATCGTGGGCGTTGAGGCTGAGGTTCACGGTGTCGGCATCCGCCATCTGGCGGCCGTCGGGCGTGAGAAGCTGCACGGCGGCTTTCAGTTCCGTACTGAGGGCGGAAGCGTTGAAAACTGTGGAAGTGACGCTGATTTCCGCCGTTTCATCGGTCAGGTTGTCCGTCACTATCGCGGTTTCCCATTCGTCCAGATACACCTCCGGGGTCTTCATGAGCCAGACGTGGCGGTAGATGCCGGAGCCGGCATACCAACGGGTGTTCCGTCCTTCGTTCACGGCCCGTACGGTGACGGTGTTCTCCTCGCCGGCCGGCTTGCAGTAGTCCGTGATGTCGAAACGGTAGGATGAGTAGCCGTAAGGATTGAAGTAGACCTTGATGCCGTTCACCCACACTTCCGACTGGGCATAGACCCCTTCGAAATAGAGGGAGATGCGTTTGTCCTCGTCTGCGGCGGACAAAGTGAAGGTCTTGCGGTACCAACCCTCCCCACCCACAGTCTGCCCTGTGGCCGATCCGCCGGGGTTGTTTTTCGAGAACGGACCGATGTTTTCGCCGGCTTGTGCGGCGGCTTCAGTCTCGACGCTCCAGTCGTGTGGCAGGTCCAGCGTGCGCCAGGACGTGTCGTTGAAATCGGGCGAAATGGCTTCCCGTACCGTGCCGTAATGGAATTTCCACCCTTGGTCTATGCAGGTCTTGCGTCCGTCTTGTGCGGCGGAAAGTGCGGGGATGCCGGCGAGGCATCCCAGTGCGAGGCAAATGCGGAATATTTTGTTCATAGCGGTATTCATGGCAATGTTACTTTTTGACGGTTGATGATATAGATGCCTTTGCGCAATCCCTCGAGGGCTTCTTCGCGTGGGACGTTGTGGCGGATGCGGATGCCGGAAAGGGTGTACACATCCACTGTGGTCTCAGGAGTGGTGGACAGCGTTTCCACAGCGGTCGTCCCCCGGCGGTAGTTGACCTGCAGGGCCGGGCTTTCCGTCCCTTCCACGGTGAGGTAAGCGCTGAACCCTTTGGCTTTGGTGTATCCGTCCGCCCGGACAAGGGACTGTCCGTCTTCCGACAGCAGGTAGGCTCCTTCGATGCCTTCCGTGCGGCGGTAGGTACCCGTCAGTGTGATGCCTTCGCCGATTTCAACGGGTTGCGGGGCGGTCGGGGTCACGAACGCACGTTCCACGACCATTAGGGTATGGTCGGGTTGCAGGGCCTTCACCAGATAAGGGATTCCGGTCCGGATGGTAGCCGCGTCCTGCAGGGTGAGCCGGACTGTTTCCCCTTTCTGTTCGGCGGCGGTGACTTCCTTCACTTCGCTGAAGTAGGTCGCGGTTTGTGTCTCGTCCATATTAAAAGGAAGGCAGAGCCAGGTGGGGCAAGTGTCCGGGATGTATTTAGACAAATAGACATCCGCGTAAGTGTCCGCATTCACGGCACATACGTCGTATGATTCGTTCAAGGCCACTTTTTCCGGTTCTCCCGCTCCGATGCAGGCCACCCGCACGCCGGCGATGCTGACCCAGTCGTTGACATTGTCGTCCCCGGCTGCGATGCCGATGTGGAGCGTGCTGCCCGCATGGACTTCGCATGTGACCTCCACTTCTTCCCATTTGTTGGAAGTGACGGGCGTGCGCTGGTCGTTGGCAAAGAGGTAGAGGCTGCCGACGTTCTGGCCTTTGCGTGAAGCATCGTTGTAGATTTGCCCCACGGCATAGGCCGTCACCCGGTAACGTCCGGGAAGCAGGCCGTCCACTTCCTGCCAGATGAGTTCGCCGTTGTGTTCGGGCGACCAGTACCATGATTCGATGCCGGTGCCGCTGTAAATGTCCGAGTCGAAATCCGTGTTGTGCTTGTTGTAGCCTGCCGCGGCATCGTTGCGGTGGCGGTTCCATCCGGTGTTTCCGGTGCAGGAGGCGTTTTCCACCTTGTCCGTCACGTCATAGGGCTGGTCTTCAGAGGCGTTCAGGTAGAGGCTGAAATCCTCGTCCTCCCCTGTCTGTGCCTTTGCCGTGCTTCCGGCGAAGAGAATGCCTGCCGTGGAGAGCAGCCCTGAGAGTAATAGGGTTTTGATGTTCATGATGCAAGAATTTAAGATGAATACGCCGCAAACTTAAGCAAAAGGCGGGGACGCGGGGGTGCAGAAAAGTGGCAAACTGGGGTGCGGATACTCTCATGCGTCTTTTTTATCCCTCGTGTGGCATTTCCGGAGCCGTCCCTTCAGGCTGCCGGCTCTGCTGGTAGGCTGTGGGCGTCATCCCGAACTCCTCCTTGAAGCACTTGGTGAAGTATTTGGGCGTGGAGAACCCCGTGGCGTATGCCACTTCGGTAATCGTGCGGTCGTGGCGCGAGAGCATGGCGCAGGCGTATTTCAGCTTGATGTTCCGGATGAAGTCCAGGGGGGTGAGGCCGGTCATGGCCTTGACTTTCCGGTGGAGCGTGGATTTCGACACGTTGAGCGCGGCGGCGAGCTGCTCCAGCCCGAAGCTTTCCTCCGCGAGATGGGCGTGGATGTGGTCGGCCATGTCCTGCAGGAACCGGGTGTCGCCGGAGGAATAGTCCAGTTCGGCCAGGCGGACGCGGTCTTCCTTGCGGAAAGCCAGCTGGCGGTCCTTCCGGGAGCGGAGCAGGTTGTCGATACGGGCAGCCAGGACTTTCAGCTCGAAAGGCTTGGACAGATAGCTGTCGGCACCGGCTTCGTAGCATTCCGCCCGGTCCTCTGCGCTTTGTTTGGCCGTGAGCATGATGACGGGGATGTGGCTGGTGGCGAGGTCCGCCTTGAGACGGCGGCACAGCTCGAGACCGTCCATCACGGGCATCATGACATCCGAGACGATGAGGTCCGCTTCCTGCCGTGCCAGCAACGCCAAAGCTTCCTGGCCGTTCGCGGCGGTCAGGATGCGGTAGGCGGGGGAAAGCACTTTGGCCATCAGCCGGGGCAAATCCGCATGGTCGTCCACCAGCAGGACGACGGGACGCTCCTCTTCCGGCCGTTCCTGCAGGTCTTCCGCTTCCGGCATGGACGGAAGGTCCGGTTCGCGGTAGGGCAGTCCGATGGGGAGTGACAAGGTGAAGCATGACCCTTTGCCGGGTTCGCTCTCCACTGTGAGCGATCCCTGATGCAGTGCGGCGAGTTCGCGGGACAAAGCCAGCCCGATGCCGTGGGAAAGCCGCCCTTTCCCGTTGCTGCCGGTGTAGAACCGTTCAAAAATCTTGGATTGTTCCTTGTGCGGTATGCCCGGTCCTTCGTCCCGCACGGAGAAGCAGGCTTGCGGTTTTCCGTCGAGTGACCGGACTTCCACGGTGAAACCGATGCATTTCCCTTCCGGCGTGTACTTCACGGCGTTGGACATGAGGTTGTAGAGAATTTTGTCGGCCTTGTCGAAGTCCAAGGCGGCGGGGCAGTTCCCTTCGGGGATGTGGCAGCATAGCCGCACTCCTTTCTGCCGGGTCAGCGGAAGGAACAAGTTGTCGGCAAGCTGGTGTGCGAAGGCGAAGACATCCCCTTGCTCCACGTTCAGCTCCATGTTCCCGCTTTCGGCCTTGCGGAAGTCCAAGGCCTGGCCCAGCAGCCGTTTCAGGCGGGCGATGTTATGGTGGAGGACATCGGTCTGTTCCCGTTCCTCCGGATGGCGTTGTTCCCAATAGTCCCCCACGCAGGAGATGACGCCGAGCGGCGTGAGCAGGTCGTGGGAGATGTTGGTGAAATAGTCCAGCTTGGCCCGTGTGAGTTCCTCTTGGAGCCGCAGCCGGTTCTGGCTGTGCAGCCTTCCGAGATAAAACCTCAGCAGCATTCCGGTCACGAGCAGGATGGCTGCGGCGTAAGCCATATAAGCCCAAAGGGTCTCGTACCAGGCCGGGAGGCGAGTGAGGTCCAGAAGGGCGACGGGGGCCTGCCATTTCCCGTGGGCATCGGTGGCCTTTACGAACAGGCGGTATTTCCCTTTAGGCAGGTTCTGGTAGTAGGCGGTATTTTCTCCTTCGGGCAGGTAGTTCCAGTCCTTGTCTATTCCTCCCAAGCGGTAGGCATAGCGTGTCCGGGCTCCGCCTCCGTAGTCTAACGTTGAGAAGCTGACGGCAAGGTTCGCGGCTTCCGGACGGAGGGTGACGGCGTGGCGGTTGGGTGTCCCTTGCGTGTAGCGGGGAGACGGGCTGAACAGCAGGCTTTCCATACCGCTCCGGATGTCGGTAAGGATTACGGGGTGAGGCTGTCCTGGGGACATGGAGAAAGCGGGCGGGGTGATGGAGACAATTCCGCCGCGCCCCCCTGCATGGAGCGTGCCGTCCGGGGAGAGGCAGGCGGCTTGGTCGCGGAAGATGGAAGGGGCCATATTGCCGTCCGCAGGCGCGTAAGGACGTGAATATTGGTTCCGGATGTCGTAATGGACAATCCGGTTGTGGGATACCAGCCATAGGTCCTGACCTTGGCACAGCAGGTTGAGAACCGTCCGGCCTTGCGTGTCGAACCGGTCGCTGAAGTCCTGGAATCCGGCCTGTCCTTGTGTGGCATGGAGGATGCGGCCCAAGTTGGTGGCTACCCAGAAACCGTGCATCCCGTCGGTCTGTAAGAAACGAATCGTTTCTTTTTCAGGAATTTGGAATTCCGGCTTCTGGCGCAGGCCACTGAGGTGCCCTTCTTCTTCCCGGATTCGGTAAATGTGACGGTCGGTGGCCCCCCAGACTGTTCCGTGGGTGTCGGCGGACAGGCAGGAAATCGGCAGGCTGTCGGGAGTGGCGGAGAGGAGACGCAGGCTGTGTGCGTCATAGCAAAAGACGCGATGCCCGCAACGCAGATAGAGCTTTCCGTCCGGGGTCTCTTCCATCTGGCTGGCGGGGATGCCGGTTGTAAGTCGGAAGGTATGGGACACCTTGAATGTGCCATGGCCGTAGGAGAAGAGGCGCACGTGGCTGTCGTGCGGGTCTGCCACCCATAGGCCGCCTGTGGAAGGGCTGGCAGCAGTGACGCGCACGTCCACTGTAAGTTTTCGTATGTCGGGGGCGGCAAAGTGGGTCATCCCGTTTGCCGGGTCGTACAGGCAGAGACCGAACCGGTCCTGGACGAACCAGAAGCGTCCTTGGCTGTCGCGGTCCAGCGTGAGCAGGTTGGGCGTTCCGCCGAGAACGGGGTGGATTTCGGAAAGCGGGTAGTTGTGCAGGGTTTCCGTGTGGAACGTCAGCAGGGTGCCGCCGTCATAAGAACTGGCCCAGAGGTTTCCGTCGCGGTCGCGGAGCAGTTGGGTGTACATCTTGCCGGTGTCAACATGCGGGGGCAGGTTTACGGAGATTAGTTTCTCCGTGGATTTGTCATGGCGGAAGGCATATAGCCTGTTGTAGGACAAGGCCCAAAGGTATCCGGATTTGTTGTCTTGCGTCAGGCTGAAGAATCGTCCTTCGGCGTTTTTCCCTTGTGCGGGCGGGATGTCTTGCCGCACGTAACGTGCGTTCCTCCCGTTTTCATCGGGAATAAGTTGCCACAGGCCTTGTCCCCAGGTGCCGAGCCAGTAGTGTCCGTCGCGGTCGCGGAAGAGACTGGTGGGGTTGGCGGGTTGTCCGTCGGCAGGCAGTTCCCGCAGGTGTCGTTCCCGTGCGGACCAGGTAAAGATGCCCTGGGTGGCGCAGATCCATAAGGTTTCCGTCGGCGGGTCATAGAAAAGAGAATTGATGTGGTTATAGGAGTCCCCGTTCGGGGGAATGAACAAGGTGTCTTGGGGATGGGGCGAGAGGTGGAATCTGAGAATCTGGTGGTCGGTGGCGGCCCATACGGTGTTCTGTCCGTCGGTGCAAAGGGCCCGGATACGGGTATTCCGCAGCACGTCCGCTTCCGGGAGGTCCGTGCGGTAGGTCTGTTTGTCGATGAGGGTCAGCCCGTGTGCCGTGCCGACCCATAGCCGGAGGCTGTCTTCCGCGAGGCAGGTGATGTGGTTGTTCGTGAGCCGCGAGGGATCGTGCCGGTTGGCTTGGAACGTCTGCAGGCGGTAACCGTCATACCGGGCCAGCCCATTGGTGGTGCCTGTCCAGATGAACCCGTCGCGGTCCTGATGGATGCAAGTCATCTCGTTGGACGGGAGTTCCGCCGCGAAGGGGAACTCTTCGGTCCAAATGGTTTGTGCCGCACTCCATGAAGGGAAGAGCAGCCACAGGCATATATGGAGAAGGATTCTCTTGAACGGCATGGGCGGACAGGATTTAAGAGACACAAAGTTATATAGAATCGGATGTATCGTCAAATTTTTCAGATAAAAACTGGGAACGGTGCGGTCGGTTGGGTTTCTATGCGTATTTTTGCACTAAATAGCAGAACGATGAAAAGAATCTTATGGATATGGCTTTGGGGCTGTCTGTGCCTTGTCCGGGTGATGGGCCAGAACGTTTTTGATGTCCGTGGGCGGGTGATAGACCGGATGAGCCGTCAGCCGGTGGTCGGGGCGAGGGTGTCTCCGGTGGCGGCGGATACCTTGTTTGCCGTGACGGATACGGCGGGAGTGTTCCGTTTGCAGGACGTTCCCCCCGGCATCTATTCTTTCCGGGTCACGGCCATGGGGTACGCGCCGAAAGAGACACCGGATTACATCGTGTCGGCGGCCACTCCCGAGGTGAACGTGGAGCTGAATGAGGATGTCAAGTCGTTGGGCATCGTGACCGTGCGTCCTAAGTCGTACGGAAAGACGGCGGAGTCTCCCGTCAGCGTGCAAGTCATCGGGCTGCGGGAGATAGAGAAGAGTCCGGGCGGCAACCGCGACATCTCGCGCATCGTGCGCGGCTACCCCGGGGTGGCCTTCTCGCCGATAGGCTATCGCAACGACCTGATTGTCCGTGGCGGCGGTCCGTCTGAAAACAAGTTCTATATGGACGGCATCGAGATACCGAACATCAACCACTTCGCCACGCAAGGGGCCACGGGCGGGCCGGTGAGCATCGTCAATGCCGACCTGGTGCGTGAAATCAAGTTCTACACCGGTTCGTTTCCGGCCGACCGTTCCGGTGCCATGAGTTCCGTGCTGGATTTCCGTTTGCGCGACGGCTACTCGGAGCGGCAGTCGTTCAAGGCCACGCTGGGCGCGTCCGAGGCGGCGTTGAGCGGGAGCGGGCATATCGGGGAAAAAACCACTTACCTGTTCTCCATCCGCCAGTCTTACCTGCAACTGTTGTTTAAGATGATCGGACTGCCTTTCTTGCCCAATTACATCGACGGGCAGTTCAAGGTGAAGACCCGGCTGACCCCCTACGACGAGCTGACCTTCATGGGGCTGGCCGGGGTGGACCGCATGGAACTGAACACCGACCTGGAAGGAGAGGACGAGAGTTCGGACTACATCCTGAGCTACCTGCCCAAAATCGAGCAGGAGACATTCACCGTGGGGGCCACTTACCGCCACTACGCGGGCCGTCACGTGCAGACTTACGTGCTGAGCCACAATTTCTTGAACGACAGAAACCTGAAATACAGGGATAATAACGAGACATCGGAAGAGAACCTGACCCTGCGGCTTCGTTCCACGGAACAGAAGACTACGTTCCGGGCGGAGAACCTGACCACGCTTTCCGGGGGGTGGACCTTGAAGGAAAGCGCGGAGGTGAACTACATCGACTATGCCGACAACGAACGCCGGCTGCTGGCTTTGGGTGACTGGTCGGTGTACCGTACGCATCTGGGGCTGGTGAGCTACGGGGCTTCTTTCTCCGCTTCCTACACTGCTGCCGAGGAACGTTGGAGCGCGGCCCTTGGTCTGCGGGCGGACGGCAACAACTATTCGTCGCGCATGTCCCGTCCGTGGGAGCAGCTCTCTCCGCGGGCTTCTTTCCGTTACGTGTTCTCTCCCCATTGGTCGGCGGCCGCTTCGGCCGGATGGTATCACCAGTTACCGCCTTACACCGCGTTGGGATTCAAGGAAGGTGGGAGGCTGGTGAACCGGAATCTCCGTTATATGAATGTGGCGCAGGCCGCGTTGGGCGGAGAGTGGAGAGCCAACGAACATTGGGCCTTGTCGGTGGAAGGTTTTTATAAATCCTACCATCGTGTGCCGTTGTCGCTGGCCGACGGTGTGCCTCTGACGTGTAAGGGGACGGATTACGGCGTGGTGGGCAACGAGGCGTTGGTATCCACGGCGCAAGGCCGGGCCTACGGTGTGGAAGCTCTTATGCGCTGGACGTTGCCCGACCGTCTGAACCTGACCGGTTCCCTCACGTGGTACCGCAGCGAATACCGTGCCGACCGCCATGCGGCGTACGTTCCTTCGGCATGGGACAACCGCGTCATCTTCAACATGAGCGGCACGTATGACCTTCCGCGTCGTTGGAGCGTGGGGATGCGGCTCAGCTGCATCGGCGGCTCGCCCTATACGCCCTACGACGAGGTGGCTTCTTCCTATAAGACTTATTGGGATGCCCACGGGCGTTCGGCATCCGATTACAGCCGTTACAACCAGGAGCGGTTGCCGGGCTATGCCCAGCTGGATGTGCGTGTGGACAAGGAGTTCTATTTCAAGCGTTGGCGGCTGGGACTGTATGTGGACTTGCAGAACGTGACGGTGAGCAAGCTCCGCCAGCAAGACGTGTTCATGAGTACGGGCGTGGTGGAGAATCCCGAGGCCCCGCTTGCCGAGCAACGCTACAAGATGCGCCGCATCGAGCAGGTGAGCGGCACGCTGCTGCCCACCATCGGGCTGACGGTGGAGCTTTAGGCAGCAAAAAAAATCCGTCGCGGAAACCGGAAAGTTGCCGCGACGGATTTATCATTCAGTAGCAGGTTTTTTACTTCCCTTGCTTCTTCTTCATCACGATGGCGTCGATGACGGCCACGGCCGTGATGTTCACGATGTCGCGCACGGAACTCTCGAAGTCGGTGAAGTGAATCGGCTTGTTCAGGCCCATCTGGATGGGGCCAATCATCTCCATCTCGTCGCCGTTCAGGGCCTGCAGCAGCTGGTAGCCCGCGTTGGCGGAACTCAGGTTCGGGAAGACAAGGGTGTTGACTTCCTTGCCCTGCAGGCGGGTGAACGGGTACTTGCGGTCGCGCAGCTTGTCGTTGATGGCGAAGTTCACCTGCATCTCGCCGTCGATGGCCAGGTCGGGATAGTTCGCCTGCATGTATTCCACGGCCTTGTGCATGCTGGCCGGACTGCCGTTGTTGTCCGTACCGAAGTTGGAGTACGACAGCATGGCCATCACCGGCTCATGGTTGAAGAAACGCACGGTCTTCTCGGACAGACGGGCGATGTCGATGAGCGTCTCCGTGTCCGGATGGCGGTTGATGAGCGTGTCGGCCAGGAAGTAAGTTCCCTTCTTGCTGTTCATGATGTGCATGGTGCCGAAGTGCTTGTAGCCCGGCTGGATGCCGATGACCTCCTTGGCCACCTTGATGGTGTTGGAGTATTTGGTGTACACGCCCGTGATGAAGGCGTCGGCCTCGCCCGTCTCCACCATCATCATGCCGAAGTAGTTGCGCTCGAACATCTTGTCGTTGGCTTCCTCGAAGGTGTAGCCTTCGCGGGCTTTCTTCTCGGCCAGAATCTTGGCGTAGCGTTCGCGGCGTTCGGCCTCGTCGTCGTGGCGGAGGTTGATGACCTCGATGCCGTCCAGGCTGAGGTCCAGTTCCTTGGCCAGTTTGGCGATGCGCTCGTCGTTTCCCAGCAGGATGGGCTTGCAGATGCCTTCGGCCTTGGCCTCTACGGCGGCCTTCAGCATGTTCGGGTGAATGCCCTCGGCGAACACCACGCGCTGCGGGTCGCGGCGGGCGGCGTCTCTCAGCTGGCGGGTCAGCTTGGATTCGTAGCCCATCAGTTCCCGCAAGTGCAGGGCGTAGGCGTCCCAGTCCTCGATGGGTTTGCGGGCCACGCCGCTTTCCATGGCGGCCCTGGCCACGGCCATGGACACCTCGGTGATGAGGCGCGGGTCTACGGGCTTGGGGATGAAGTAAGAGGGGCCGAACGTGAGGTTGTTCACGTGGTAGGCCGCGTTCACCACATCGGGTACGGGCTTCTTGGCGATGCCGGCGATGGCGCGTACGGCGGCCAGCTTCATCTCCTCGTTGATGGCGGTGGCACCCGTGTCGAGTGCGCCGCGGAAGATGTAGGGGAAGCCGATGACGTTGTTGATCTGGTTGGGATAGTCCGAACGGCCCGTGGCCATCAGCACGTCGGGGCGTGAGGCCATGGCATCCTCGTATGAAATCTCAGGCACGGGGTTGGCCAACGCGAACACGATGGGGGAGGGGGCCATGCTGCGTACCATGTCCTGCGTCAGCACGTTGCCGCGCGACAGGCCGAGGAACACGTCCGCTCCCTTGATGGCTTCGGCCAGCGTATGCACGTCCGTGCGGTCGGTGGCGAAGAAACGCTTCTGCTCGTTCAAGTCGGTACGCTCCTTGGTGATGACCCCCTTGCTGTCCAGCATCAGGATGTTCTCGAGGCGTGCGCCCAGCGAGATATACAGCTTGGTGCAGGAAACGGCGGACGCGCCTGCGCCGTTCACCACAATCTTTACGTCCTCAATCTTCTTTCCGGCCACTTCCAGAGCGTTCAGCAGTCCGGCACTGGAGATGATGGCCGTGCCGTGCTGGTCATCGTGCATGACGGGGATGTCCAGCTCCTCTTTCAGCCGTCGTTCAATCTCGAAGCATTCCGGGGCCTTGATGTCCTCCAGGTTGATGCCGCCGAAGGTGGGGGCGATGGCCTTCACGGCCTGGATGAATTTCTCCGGGTCTTTCTCGTTGACCTCGATGTCGAACACGTCGATGCCGGAGTATATCTTGAAGAGCAGGCCCTTGCCTTCCATCACGGGTTTGCCGGCCAACGCGCCGATGTCGCCCAGTCCGAGGACAGCCGTGCCGTTGGAGATGACGGCCACGAGGTTGCCTTTCGCCGTATAGCGGTAGGCATCGTGCGGGTTCTTCTGAATCTCGAGGCATGGTTCGGCCACCCCGGGGGAGTAGGCCAGCGATAAGTCTGTCTGTGTGCTGTGGGGCTTGGTGGGCACCACTTCGATTTTTCCCGGCTTGCCCTGTTCATGATAGCGCAAAGCCATTTCTTTGGTGATTTTTGCCATGTTGTCCTGTTTTGGTGTATCTTTTACGTCTAAACTGTACGCAAAGATACGAAAAAATTATATTTTGAAGTATTACTCTCGTGTTTTTCATTATATTGTAATTCCATTGCGGACAAACCAAAAGAAAATGATACCTTTGCAAGGCTTAAACCAGAAACAGCCATGTTGATTAGAATTTATCCGGAAAATCCCAATCCCCGGGAGATGGCCAAGGCCCTGAAGGCATTGCGGGACGGGGAACTGATCGTGTATCCCACGGACACGGTGTATGCCATCGGGTGCGACGCGCTCAACGTGCGGGCCGTGGAGAAACTTTGTGCCTTGAAGGGGGTGAACCCGCAAAAGAGCAACTTGTCCATCATCTGTTACGACCTGTCCAATATCAGCGAGTACGCGCAGGTGAGCAACGCCGCCTTCAAACTGCTGAAGAAGAACCTGCCGGGGCCTTTCACATTCATCCTGCCCACGAGCAGCCGTCTGCCTAAATTATATAAGAATAAGAAGGAG
The DNA here is from genome assembly GCA_944320765.1 of uncultured Paraprevotella sp. Classification (GTDB taxonomy): domain Bacteria; phylum Bacteroidota; class Bacteroidia; order Bacteroidales; family Bacteroidaceae; genus Paraprevotella. The sequence continues at coordinate 13,888 of CALUIS010000011.1, read as the reverse complement.
GTAGGTATCCGTGTGCCGGACAACAATATCGCGCGGGGACTGGTGGCCGAGTTGGGGAATCCTGTCCTCACCATGTCTGTGCATGACGAGGATGAGGTAATGGAATATACCACCGACCCGGAGTTGATTCATGAGAAGTACGGCCCGAAGGTGGCTTTGGTCATCGACGGAGGCTACGGCGGCGCGGAAGCTTCCACCGTGGTGGACTGCGTGGACGACGCGTTCGACATCGTCCGACAGGGAAAGGGGGAGCTGCTGCTGTAGCTTGCTTGTCCTTTGGGCGGTTCGATTCGTTTTTATGGCTTGTTTTTTAGATTAGAAGGGGGTGCCGCCCCTGAAGAAATCAAGGTTTCTTCAGGGTCAGCACCTCTTCGCCGTTCTCATCGAGCAAGGCAGCAGTCTGGGTGTCCTTGACAACGAAACTTTTCACGTTGTTCATCGCGTCCAGCACCTGCCGTTCCAACGTCATGCCCGGTCCGGCCATCATGGTAGAAATCAACTGGCCGAATTCCAGCGAGGCAGGCAAGCCTTCCTTTTGGGTGAAGCCGCCGTTCACGATGTTGCATCCGGCATTGCCGTGTACGGTCTTCTTGTCTGCGTCGAATTCCAGGAACGGTCTTTTGTCGGTCTTCTCGATGCTGTCTATGGCTTGGCCGTATACTTGCGCGATGTCCCACGGCCCGCTGAGGGAGGCCAGGGTGGATGCCGGGCGTTTGCTCAAGGTGAGCAAGGCGTGTCCCTTGTCGTCCGTCAGGGTCAGTTCCTCTTCCGTCCCCTCGTATTCCGCCACCTGGTCCAGGGCTTCCAGTACGGCGCGTTCGGTTTCCATGTTGGCACAGAGCATCCGTGTGGAACCTATCTGGGCGAATGACAGGCGGCCGGCCTGCAGCGAGTCTATCTGGAGCGAACCCATTATGCGGTTACACCCCGCACAGCCGTACAGCCGTTTTTTTTGCAAGTCCATTCCTATATAAGGTGCCTTTTCGGCTTCGGCTTTCTGCCCGTTGACCGTCATGATGTTCCATTCTCCTTCCAATGCGCTGGTTTGTAATGCGTTCCTGCTGCTTCCGCAGCTGCTTGCCATGATGAGGGCGACTGTGGCCGCGCCCATGGTTTTTAGCTTTTTCATTTTCACTTTCTTTGTTGGTTTAGTATGATTACGCTGCAAAGATAGTCTTTTTCCAAGGCTTTCGCGTCCTTTTTTAGTTGTTTTAGTTTACAAAAACGTTTGTTGTTTGCCCTGTCGCGTGGAGCGGGAAGAAAAAAATGTTATCTTTGCAATGCGGTTCGTCAGGACGGATTTTCCAAAATATTAAAGAATGAAGGCAGGACAAAAGAAATACATGCAGCCCGGGGAGGCTTTTTTCAAATTGCTCCGGTTGGGCATAGGGACGTGCCATGACCGGGACGTGAAGTTGGACAAGGCCGGCTGGGCGGCTGTGTATGAACTGGGGCGCAGGCATGCCCTCGCCCCCATTGTGCTTGACGGCGTGGAGCGCCTGTCCATCATGCAGAAACCGCCTGCGGACGTGGTGATGCCTTGGATCGGGCTGGTGCAGCAGGTGGAGGCCGCCAACCGGAAGTTGAACCGGGCGGCAGTGATGATATGTGACAAGTTCGCCCAGGAAGGCATGGGGACGGTCCTGCTCAAGGGGCAGGGGAACGCGGCGTTTTATCTCCGGCCGTTGCATCGCACGCCGGGTGATATCGACCTGTGGATGGATGCCGGGCGCAAGCGGGTGGTGGATTATGCGAGGAAGTATTGCCCCGGCGTGGAAGTGGTGTATCACCATGTGGATTTTCCCGTGGTGAAAGACATTCCCGTCGAGTTGCATTTCACCCCCTCGTGGATGAACTGCTGGGGGATGAACCGCAGGCTGCAGCGTTATTTCGCGGAATGGAAGCCCTATTCCCTGCTCCATAAGGTGCAGTTGCCGGAACGTGTGGGCGAGGTGTCTGTCCCTACCTTGGCGATGAACCGGATTTATTTGCTGGTGCATATTTACCGCCATCTCTTTGATGAAGGAATCGGGTTGCGCCAGTTGCTGGACTATTACTTCGTATTGCGCCAGCCTTGTTCCGAGGCCGACCGTAAGGAGGCGGTGCAGGCGTTGGAACGGCTGCATCTCAAGCGTTTCGCGTCGGCGGTGATGTACGTGCTGCAGGAAGTGTTCGGGATGGCGGACGGGCATTTGCTGGTGGAGCCTTCCGGGAGGTACGGCAAACGGCTGCTGGACGAGGTGTTGCTGGCCGGGAATTTCGGGCAGTATGATGAACGCATACGGCGCAAGGCCGGGGAGTCGGCATTCCACCGCTTCCGCCGCAAGGTGGGGCGCAACATGCGGTTCCTTTCAGACTATCCTGAGGAAGTGTTGTGGAGCCCGCTGTTCAAGATGTGGCATTACGCTTGGCGTTTGCGGCACGGGTACTTTGAGGGGAAGGAAAAGTAGTCCGGTGCCTTTGGGCCGGATTAGTCCTTTTTGCGGTAGGCCAGCAGGGCTTTCAGCGTGTTGATGTCTTCAGGCAAGGTCAGCTTGAAGTTCCGTTCCGACCCCGGGGAAATATAAAGCCTTTTGGACGGGAACACTTCCGCGACCAGCGTGTAGAGGGACTGCGAGCGGCGGAGCTTCACCCGTTCGGCTTGGTTGAATGCGTCGGCCAGTTCGTCGAGGCTGAAAGTGATGGGGGTCTGCGCCCGGAACAACAGCTCGCGCGGGATGCTTTCTTCCGAATATGTGCCGCCGGGGCTTACCATGTAAGCCTCGTTGCTCCGAACGGCAGTGACGGCGTTGCCGTACGTGCGGAAGGTTTGAAGGTTGCGGCTGATGATTTCGGTTGACACGAGCGGGCGTACGGCCTCATGCGTCAGGACTACCGGGTTCTGGCCGGCGATGGCGGCATTCAGCCCTGCGATGCCGTTCCGCAGGGAGTCGATGCTCGTTTCTCCGGCCGGGAACACGCCGCTGAATTTCCCGATGTCTCCTTTCCAGGCGGTGGCTTCCACGAAACCGGCCCATTCCGGATTGCAGACCACGTAGATGCGGTCGATCTCAGGGTGCTGCTGGAAAGCCTGCATCGTGTAGGAGATGACCGGCATCCCTTCCACCTCGATGAATTGCTTGGGGCGGTCGCTGTGCATGCGGTGTCCTTGCCCGCCGGCCAGCAGCAATGCGATGTGAAGTGTCTTGCTATCCATTCTCCAATTCCTTTGTGAACTGTTCGCAGAAGGCCTCATGAACATGCCGCGTGTAGTAGCGCAAGGCTTCGAGTACGAATATCTCAAAGGCGAGATAGAGCCACGGCATGTTAATCAAAAGTGAGAGGAACAAAACGATGACCCGTGCGTCGAATGTCAGGATGTTGGCATATTTCATCAGCGGGAGGCTGGCCGCACGGAACCTTTCCTTGAGCGGCGCGGGGATGCCGTCCGGATAGCGTTGGCGCACCAATGCGTAGAACTTCTGGAATTTCGGGGTCTGCCGCTCCTGCCCCCGCGTGTAGTTGCCGTAGAAATAGAGGTAGATTTTGTGGAACCATTCCTTGCGGTCCCAAGGAAGCGACCGCATCAGTTCCCGTTGTTGGGCGTAGGAGTCCAGCTCGCTTCCGGATTCCCCCTTCAGGAAATAGAGGTGGATGTTGCGGTAATAGTCGGCCAAGGCGCATTGCTTGGAATGGCAGTGAAAACCGGAGTAAGCGCAAATCAGCCAGATCCAGATGCCCCACGGCGTCCCCCAGGGGGCGGTTTCGTGGGTAAGCCTGAGGCTGAGGAAAAGATAGATGGAGAAGAACCACACGTCTCCCGCGAACCCGTCGAGGATGCGCCCGATGAGCGTCTTCTGCCCGGTCATGCGGGCCAGCTGCCCGTCGGCGCAATCGTACCAGTTGGCCCACACGAGGAGGAACATCCCGATGAGGTTCATGCAGATGTCCTCCGGCCAGAAAAAGTAGCCGGCCAATGCGCCAATGGCAATGGACATCAACGTGACGGCGATGGGATGGACGTGCAGCTTTTTGAAGAGCAGGGCCCAAAGATAACCCGGTGTGCGTGTGACGTAAAGTTCGAAAGCCCCTTCCGTATCTTCCGATTTCATCGTGGCCTGTACACGTTCTTTGAGTGTGGATGATGTCATATTTTGTAGTCTTCTTTGGCTTCGGGGTTTGTGGTCCTTCCGAAAAGTGTTGCAATATTCGCAAAAAAAAGCGGAATCTGCAAATTGTCAAAGGAAAAAGGGAGGAATAAGGAACTAAAAAGTCTTTTTGGAGAATATTCCAGCGAGAGAATCACACGAAAAACGTTAGGTGGGAAAGTCTGTGATGGGGACGTGTCCTCTTTCCGGTGTAAGGTTTCTTTTGGGGGGATTCCTTCAAGGGTTCCCGCTTTTTCCCACGGGTGTCATGTTGCTTCCGGGCTTCATCAGGCAGGCGCGAGTTCGACGTCCACGACTGCTTCCGTCTCCCGGCGGCATCGACGGCTTTCCCGTCCGGCGCCCTTCTGGAAGCCCGGCGGGCGACGGAAATCCAAAATACATTTTGTCAAAACGTCAAAACCGGCCCCGCGAGAATCGCGCGGACGGGCGCAAGGGCGGGGACGGACGGAAATGTGCGAACCTCGCGGGTCCACGGGAACGCAGGGTGAAAGCCGTAGCCCGGGTTTGCGCGACACTTTGCCGCCCGTGGCGGGACGCCGTGCGGACGGATGCCGTTCCTGCGTCGTCCGGACGGGGAGGAAGCCTTGCAAAACGTCAGGCGGGTTTTGCACGCGGGCGGCCCCCAACCAGGCGGGAAAAACGTCCGCAGCCCCGCTTTTTTGCCTTTTTCCACACTTCCGTGGATCTCTTTGCGGCAAGAAATTTTCGTCTTTGCGGCAAGAAAGAAATTTCTTTCAGCAAAGAAATCCCGTTTTTGCCGCACGAAAACGGATGCTATGGCGGAGAAATGCTTCATACGGGCAGTTCTCGCGTCCGTTTTTTAACAGTTCGGGACCTGTTTGCGTCTTTCCGTCCCTCCATGGAGACGCGGGACTATGCGGAAAACCTTCCATTCTGACAGGAAATGCCGGGATTTGGCGGCATTCTGGCACTTGCACGGCGGGAATCCCGTCCCGTTGTATCCCTACAGCCGCATTGTTTACGCAGACAAAGAAAAAAGCACTTGCGGTTGCTCGTAAGTGCTTGATTCTTAACGTGGACCAGCCAGGGCTTGAACCTGGGACCTCCAGATTATGAGAACGATAAGATGATTTTCTGTGATAGTTCGATTTACTAATATTAATTAAGTAACAGATAGTTACGAATTTTACTATCTCCTATAAAACTCACTAAATACCCCTAACTGAAACCGTTTGTTTACGCATTGTTTACGCAGAATTAGGGAGGTAAATGTTACTATTAAGCTCGTTGGATACATATCATCATAGCTTTATTAATGCATTAGGAGAAAGTTCGTTATATTTGGTCTGAAAAAGTACGATTTACTTGTAATGCATATCGACTGTCACATAGAACCGAGAGATTTTCAGCATATCTTGCCAGGAAACCTGATAGTGGGCTTTCAGACGGAGGAAATCGCAGTCTAAACTAGCAGGCCAATCTTTACAATCGGCAGATAGGGGACTGACGTGGGGACGGACATACGTCGTGTTTTCCTTTTCGTGGATGCCAATACTTTCGCATAAGAATCCCCAATAGCTGTGGTAATTCCTATCTTCACCAAAGCAGATGTTCCACAAATCCCGCTCATCGTCCCCATAACTGACCTCTTCCGTGTCTTCCAGATTCCAAACCTCTATGTGCACCCGCAGTTGATCGGCACTTCTTTCTCCCCGTCGGAACTTTTCTTGTTCGCGCTCGCCCATCCGTTGGCTGAGGTTCTCCATCCGCTGCCGGGCGTTTATCCAGAGTTGTTCCACTTTTTTCAGTCGACGACGGTTGCCGTCAATGAAGCTGAAGTTGGCATCCAGATAATTCATGCGCTCTTCTTTGTATTTGTCCATCAGCCATGTTTTGTCCGACTCACAGACGAATTTGTCCCAATAAAGGGAAAGCATGGTCCGTTCCGCATCGTGCAGGGTGACGGCCTGTCCGTCTATCTTCATCTCTTCGGGATACCCTTTATAGTATTTCATCGGTCAGTTCTATCTCAAGGTGAAACTTCTGGACTTTCAGCAAATCCGTCATGGCGAATCCGCAGAAGTCATAAATGTTGTGAAAAGGGCGGACGATGAGGATGTCTTTCACTTTCTCCCGGTCCAGGCACATCACGTCGCCCCAACTGGTGAACTCTTCCTCGCCCATGCAGCCATAGACACATTCGCGTATGACGGCTTCACAGTCCGCCTCAGGCCGGGAAGTGCAGAAGTCGGTCACCGTGGAAAGCATTCCGAACGTCCGGTAATCCCTGTTGTGTGGCGAACAGAGCACGTCCCATATCCGCTCTTCCTTTTCCGTGAAGACGCAATCCGGTTTTTCCTGATAATAGATGTCGGCGGGCACTTTCAGTATGGGCTTGATTTCCATATCCGTATAAGTGTCGGGATGTGCGGTCTTCTCCGCCAGTTCATCTTGGTAGATCCGGTATGCCGTGCGTATGGCTTCGATGCTTTGCTGTTCTATCAGTCCGTTCATCTCCCGCAGGCGTTTCAGGTTTTCGTCTGTGTACAGGAAAGCCTTGTCCAGCTTGTTCTTCCGTTCGTCCAGATAGTCTTTCAGCAGTTCCTGCTTGGCGTCACGGCTCAGGTAGTCGTCTTGGTAGATGCGGATGATGATGTCCTCCAGAATGTCCACAGGTAGCCGGTCCAGGTCGTCTTGTCCGCATAAATATCCGTCTCTGTATTTCATTTGCGTCAGCCCTTTCACATGAGGTTCATTATAAATTCATTTCCGGTGGTGCCGTATTCCGTTGCTACGCTTTCGTTCGATGCCTTGCCATCCAGTGCGCGGCTTTCTCTTTCTCGAATGCTCCGCGGTCAATGTCCGAGTAGTCTTCGGTAGTATGCAGCACCGCAAAGTTTTTCCCCTCCCGGTGTTGCGACCAGGTCAGTTCGGCAAGAGGCGAATCGGTCAGTTGCCCGATGTGGTGCAGTTCGTAAGGGTCTCCGTTTTCATCGTGTGGAGGATACCCTTCGCCCATCAAATCGCTGTTCGTCCATCCGCGCCATTTTTCTCCATGTTCCTTTATCCACCATTCCGGCATCTGATAGTCCGGGTCTATCCGGGGCTGTATCAATGCCGGTCTGCCATTGACGATGGCTTCTTTCAGTCCTGCACCGATGTAGATACGCGCTTCGTCTTCACTCTGGATGGCGTTGACGATAGCATCCGACCATCCTGTCGTTTGCTGGATTTTCTTTCTGAAGGTTTCCATATACTTTTTTTGAAGTTGATTAATTTGTACTCATAGTCTTACCCTTTCTTTTTTGAAAAATGTCCGAGCACTTTTCCTACTTTGTCGGCAATCTTCATTAATGTGTCAAAGTCAAGCTTTGTCTTATCTTTGAACTCATTTTTGGCCATGTCATAACCGTCGTCTACTCCTTGGTTATAACCGCCACCCCAACTTTTATTTCCCATACGATTATATTTATTTTTCAAGTTCTATACTACCATCGGAATTCATCTTTACTTTTTTATACCCTTTTAAAAGGGCTGTAATTGCAACAGTCCCTCCAACCAAAATGGCTAATTCAGCCACAGTGATAGTAACAGTGCCAACGGTTAATCCCATTGCTGTCGCCCCTGCCCCAGCTATCAATGATGCGCCGCCTGTCAGAGGAGCTGCGATTAATGCTGCAGCACCTATGGCGGCAGTTCCTATACCGATTTTCTTAGCCGTTTTCTGCCTTTTGACTTTTTTCTTTATGACTTCGGCTAATTCTCCTTTTATTCGAATATGAGATTCTTTCGCTCTCAGGGCTTGCTCCAATTCTTCTTTTGTATATACTGTTACCATTGTTGTCTCATTTTAACTAAGATTTATTTTACCTGCGAATTGTCAGAACAACTGCAAATCCTTTTCAGTAAGGGATACACCGTATTTTGAAACCAAAACTTATCCAACTTTGATAGTCGGATCTAATGAGCCTCATTTCTTACTCTGCTTATCCGTATTGTCTTTTTTTAATAAATCACGGATAATTTTGCCTGCCGTTTTTACCAAATCCACTACATCGTCAGGATTCACATCTTTGAGTGCTCCCATTTTTCTATTCTTGCTCATAGTTCATTCAGTTTATGTTATTACAATTTTTAGATTTCTATTTCGTCACTGGTTAAAAAGTTTTGCTTCACCTGCGCCAGATCAACCAAAGCTTTGAATGGTGATTGTGCCGCTAACGTGTTGACGCTTTGCAACATGAGGGCCAGTGCTTCCATGTTGTTGTTGGCGATGGCTGCATCGATGGCTTCAAAATCCTTTTAACCTAAATAGGCTTATTATAAGCTTTTCAAATATTTCAGCAAAGCACTAAATCCGGCTATTCCTCCTAAAATTTTCAAGATCTTTTCTCTTTGCTCAGGAGTAGATTGCTTATACATTTCTACAATGGCATCCCAGCCATTTTTCGCCATTTCTAATACTTTGGTTGTCGTTATTGCATTGCTATTCATAGGGCTGAATTTTTAATTTTATTTCTTTTCTTCCATCCTCTCCCAAATACTCCGATAGACTCTTTCCGTCAGCTTCCCAAACAAAATTACAAGTCATGTGCGGATGCTCTTTCACTTCAAGCATTTCTATGTATGGCATGGACAGGACGGTTATCATATGTTCCCTGTAGGGTATCTTGAAACACGCTCTGCAACTGGTGCATAGGTGTTTCTTGAGATCTATTGTTATTTGTCTTCCTCAATCATTTCTATAAAATCTACGTATTCTCCTTCTAATTCATTTATGGATTTATTGATGGAGTCATTACGTTTTGAGGCTCTGATGATTTCGTCCTTTGACTTATTTACATCATTGCGCTTGTCTCGGTAATTCTTCAATACCGTATTCAGATAATCTTCAAATTGTCCCTTGGCTTTGTTCAGCTCTCCTTGGTAGCCAGTGATGAATTGATTCTTGGATTCTTTGATTTGTTGCAATCTCTCGTTCTCCTTTTTCTCTTCACGCAACTGCATCCAGATGTCTATTCCTGCTGTAACTACGGGAATCCCGAATTTTGCTACTTTGGCAATATTGCTGGCCCATCTGACAGCCTCCCACGGTCTAAAACTTTTCCCGAAGAAATGTCCGACATTTAGCACTATGTTATGTAATTGAGAACCTGAGGCATTACTGATTCCTCCAAAAACGCCGTTAACACCAGGTGCCATATCTCCAATCTTTGTCGCACCCGATTTAAGCCAGTCTAATGCTCTTTTTTGAGAGTTGAGGTTGTTCCTCTCTTCTATGCTGATATTTGGGGAATTGAGTTTGGCGTCTATACTGCTGATATATTTGGCAAGAGTGTCTCTATGGCCGAAGTCCTCCACTTCTTTTAATAAATCCGCATAGTTTTGTTCTACCACCTTCTCAATCTTTGTGGAAGTTGTATTTATGCTTTGCTGTAATGCCCTGTTCAACTCTTCTTGTTGAACTTTCCATTCTGCTTCTCCTAAAGAGCCGATTCCACTGGACAGGGCTGAAACTTTTGTCATTGCATCTGTCTCAAAAGAATAGAGCACATTGGAAACATCGCGTTTGAGTTCTCTTTCGCTAATGCTTAACCTCTGCTCAAATTGGCGGTAAAATTCAGCCAGATTTTGGTCTACTTCCGAGATGGCAATGTCTTTTGCATAACTTTGCAGTACACGGACAGGCGTATCGAATTGCTTTTTGATAAGTCCTTTGCTGCTTACGAAAGAGTTAAGATCATTGATAAACTTTTCAAAATTGCTGACTTGTATAAATTCATCATCTCCGTCTTTGACGCCCTCCAAGTAATCGTTTGCATCGATAAAGGCGATGGGGAAAGCCGAGAAATCATAGCCGCGTTCTTTAAACGTGTTGTGCAAAGAAGCGGTGTAGTTTTGTACGAGTTGGGCGTAATCTCCATACTCCATATTCATTTTGTTTACAACAATGAACATTTTGTCTGCCAAGTGCTGATTATATGCCAGATCAATGAAGTTATTAAAAATGACGTCATCAAATAGTTGACTGGTTAATACATAAAAAATCAGGTCGCACTCTTTTAGCGCGGCTTTGGTTCTTTCGTCATGCTCTTCGACCTTGCCTGCTAAGATTCCTGGGGTATCCATTAGAACAATATTGTTCCATCTGTATTCAGTGACTTTGTCGGTAGAGATATTGGCATCAATCAGAATGTCTTTGTTGCCGGTCAATGCCGATATGATGGTTGACTTTCCTGACCCGTATTGTCCGACAAATGCTAATCGCAATTCTTTACGCTCACTGACTTCTTGCAATTCGGTATCCATTTTCTGCGCTAAGTCACTGTTGTCAGTTTGTGCCAACAACTTTTTAGTCTTCAATATCAATTGCTCAAGCCGTTGTTGATATTTGGCATAATTGATTGTTTCGTACATTGTTCTATTTATTTGAAGTTAATAGTCATTTGAGTTGCCTTTTCGGCTTTCATTTTATCATTCTCATTACAAGCATTGGCGTATTTGTAGGTCAGAGAGTGATTTGTCCAATCTCTTTCTACCGGGTAGTTCTCAATCAGAAATTCATTTGCCATATCCTTGATCTTCTTGCCTTTCACTTTGTTCTTTCTGACATAATCAAGAATTCTGAAACCGATTAATGAGTTAATTGCATTTTCTGATTTGTCACATTTCTTGAGTAGCGTATCCATCTCGTTAAGAATGTCATTAGCACCAGTAATGTAGGCAACAAAAGCATTATTGATCTCCTGGGATGCACTGTTTATGGAACTGTTTATATTTGCCAGTAGGGTATTTTTGTTTTTGCTCATATTCTCATCAATGCCTTTTTCGAGCTGCTCTCTCATTTTGTTTATGGCTTTTCTGATCTTTTCACTTTTTGATGTGAACAAACTGGTAAAGATTGAAACAATCACTCCGACAACGGCTGTCCCAGCCGCTGCGATCCATCCACCAGGATGCCATAACTGTGAGATTATGAATGGGGCTGCAGCCGTTAAAATACTTCCAAAAATGCCAACTCCAAGCCGTGTGTTACTAATGGATGATCCTTTGATATTTTGGAACGAGGTGAATCTGAAATGTATCTGCAAATCACTTGTAACTTCCTCTAATTCAGATTTTAGTTTGGATTTAAAATCCTCGATACAATCAGATATCCTTTCTTTATAACGTTCGAGAATGTTTTTCACCACAGAGTCATTCTCCCATGCTGCACCGGCATTTTCGTTGTCATAGTTTTCGTTAGAAAATGTATTTGCCCTATTTTTAAGTTCCTGCCTGACAGAGTCCGTGATACTGGATAGTTGACTCGTGAGTTTGCCTCTTTCATTTGAGAAAAAGGAGCTTATTTTTTCTCTTGTTTTTTCCAGCAAACTGGCATCTTCCCTTAATCTATCGCAGTCCGCCTTTATCCGGGCGTTTACTTGATGGATGTTATATGAAGACCCGTCTATAATGCTTAGGCTTTTCTTTAGACAACCGGTGTTGTAAATTTCTTCCTTTATCGTTCTGATAAAAGAGGTGATATTTGAACCTGTCTTTAATTTCTCTAAAATTTCAGCGTCAAATCCGCCTTCTACGTATAATTGTGCCGCCAATAGATGTAAGGGGATGATTGCAACGGCGTCCATGTTGTACTTACCGCTTAGCCGTTCTTCGATGCGCTTGAAATGTCCTTCGATGGATTGCGGGCCTTTACAATCTTTCCAGTCGGTGGGGGCCTCTAAGAATTTTTTTAGACGAATGCCAGAAAGGTTGCTTTTGTAATTCAGTATAATATATAATGGCTTATTGCGATCTTTTATTGTTTCAAAGAAATCAAATTCGGTCTCCTGTATGGAGTCGCTTGTCACGATGTAGCAAATCATGTCTGCTTCATCAATTATTGATTTTGCTATTTCTGTGTCAACTTCCCCGCCTGGCGCACCAATACCCGGAGTGTCTACAATCCGTAATCTGTCCCAGTACCAGCTGCGGTTGTACCTTGTGGTGCGCAGTTTACCTATGCCTATGTCGTCATCGTTTTGTTGCGTCACTACTTTGTGCAATGTACTTTTCCCCGCTTTTGTCCTTCCCATAAACGCAATGGTGAAGTAGTGGATATTGCGTTTTTTCTTGTCCAAAAGTTCTATGTTTTGTGATACGGATTCGTTTATGGTCTGATTGAATTCTTTGTTGATTTCCGCAATGGTCTCTTTTATTTTGTCGAAATCCTTCCTGCTTTTGTTTTTTGTGGGGCTAAATTGGTTCAAGCCTTGTGCGCAGTTTTTTAAATCATCATTGATTGTATTCAAGATTCCGGAAACTCTCTCCATGTCAGTTGAAGCCTCTTCTGTTACTTCTTCCAATATATCAGCAAAACCTAAGCCGCCTAAAATTCTATCAGTCCGTTTTTCGTTCTTATCCGAGAATCCGTATGTAAAATTCTCGACTTTTCCCCATAAGGATTCATGCCATTTTAGTTTGCTGTCTGATATGCTTTTGCTGTTGTTTGAAGCTTCATATTCGGCAATAGGGGCAAAGGGTACATTAAGAATCTTAGCCACTTTTTCTGCAAGATTTCTTTCCTTTGAATCCATATAAAAGTCTGCATAGGATATGCGGACGAGGAAATGGACAAGTTCTTCGCTCTTTTCTTTGTTTAAGTGTAAATGTGATGACCTATCAATAAGTTCTTTTAGTGGAATTTTTGTCTCATCGTCTTGGAATATTTTCTTGCGTTCGGCATACAGCAAGCTGTCTTTTTGCAATGGCAAAAAATCGTTTAACACAGTTAACTCACGAGAATTGATCTCTTTATCTTCAATGATGGCATAGCAACCTATTAGATAAGCTATTTCTTTATAGTTGAGTTCCACAATGGTATATTTTAAATATCGTGTTCAATTAAATTAAATTACGGTGTTCCTGCTCCTTTTCCATCCTCTCCCAAATACTTCGATAGAATCTTTCCGTTAACTTCCCGAACAAGCTGACTGGCCGTGTGCGGATGCTTCCGCACTTCGGGCAGGGTTGAGGCATCGAATATGCAGTGGCGCAATACTCGATGTCGGGGGCTTTGAACTTCTCGCCACATCGGGTGCATTTGAACAAGCTTATTCCTCTGAACATAGTTTTACTCCTTATTTATAAATAGGTAATAGGGGCTATAATGCAGGGGTGTGGGGGCCTTTGTTTGTACCTTTGGGATGGTTGACGCACTGTCCTCCGACCATCACTATGATGCTGGGAAACTTTTTCCCGCAATACTTGCAGGTGTATTCTTTCTTCTCCGCGCCTTCGTACAGTTTGTGACGGCCTTTGTTGGAGCCGTCGGGATGGCGGGGGCAAGCGGCAGAAGTGAGCTGGCGGACATCAGGGAACTTCTTTCCGCAATATTCACAGTAATAATTCGTTCTTTCCATGGTAATTGAATTTGGTCTGTATGCTTCAGTTATGACGGAAAGCAGGAACAGATAGGTTATGATACTTGTTGTCATTACTTCTAATCGAATTATTTTTATTCAAAAATAGCCTAATGCCTCATGCACATCAAGTTCATAATGGTTCATATTACTTTTCTTAACACTTATCGACTGGTAAAAAAAGAAAAGGACACAGCCCACGCTTTTCGCCATTTGCCCGGTTCGGTTCTGGAAAACACCTTGGAGTCCAAATGTAGGAAAGCAGTCCGTGTCCTTCGATGAAGGAAACTGGACATACGTAAGCACTCAATTTAGGGCATCCCCCTTTGAAAGGGCACTTTTGAGTGCCCTAAACCGAGTTTTGTTAATTAATTA
>CALUIS010000010.1 GCA_944320765.1 uncultured Paraprevotella sp. | reverse complement strand
AAAGTCAACCGAATTTTAATCTTATTTTAGACGTTTCGCCTGAAAAACAGGGGATACGTCAGTTTTGGACGCTTACATTTTAATTTTATTTTAGACGTACCGCCTGGAAAGCAGGGGATACGTCAGTTTTGGACGCTTACAATAGCATGGTTATTTTTGCAATTTACGGAAGAAATGCTTAGCTTTGTATAACTAATTATGTATGATATGAAAACGACAGCATTTAATCCCATTCAAATACATCTGCTTCGGATGTTTGAACATGAAAGTTCTTCCAAAAGCCTGGAGGAACTGAAGGATGTGCTTTATCAATATTATGCAGGGCGGATGGATGCAAAACTGGATATGCTTTGGGACAATGGCGTGTTAGACCAAAAACGGCTGGATGAGATTGACAAAATGGACTTGCATCAGTTAAAATGATAATTTGTAATGGGACGTATAGTGCTTGATACAAATTGTTTGATTCAAAGTATTCCTCGTAGAAGTCGTTATCATGCGGTATGGCAATCTTTTGTTATAGGATTGAATACGCTCTGTGTGTCAAATGAAATTATAGAGGAGTATTCGGAAATTCTGCAGCGTCTGACTGACGAAACAACGGCAGACTATGTTATTAAGACTATACTCAATAGTCCTTTTGTTGAATTTGTTACACCGTATTTCCATTTTGGATTGATAACAGCGGACGCTGATGACAATAAGTTCGTGGATTGTGCCATATCAGCCAATGCACGTTATATCGTGACGAATGACCATCATTACAAGGTCTTGAAAGCCATAGATTTCCCGAAAGTAGAGATTATTTCTCTTCAGGATTTTTGTTCCGGATTGTTGGGAGCTGCTTGTGAATAGAAAATCTTGAAAAATAGAGGTTGTCGGGATAACCGCGACTACGGAAAACTTATGCCCTCGACCATCGGCATAAGTGCAAACAAACTATAAATACCAACCGAATTTTAATTTTATTTTAGACGTACCGCCTGGAAAGCAGGGGATACGTCAGTTTTGGGACGCTTACGTTTACAGCAATTATGATAGAAATTATAGACAATGTGAAATGCTGCGGTTGCAATGCTTGTGGAGATGTTTGTAGCCATAATGCCATTACATTCCAAACCGATATAGAAGGTTTCTGGTATCCTGTGGTGGACAAAGATAAATGTGTGAATTGCGGACTTTGCGAGAAAGTATGTCCCGTTATTCATGCGAAGGAATTGAAAAAGAACGATCTTGCACAATCCATCTGTTATGCAGCGGAGCATAAGAATTTGGAGGTAGTGTTCGACAGCACTTCTGGAGGACTGTTCTCTGCCTTGGCCGACATCATGTATCGTGAAAAGGGATATGTGGGTGGTGCGGTGTTCAACGAGGATTTTTCCGTAAGACAATACATTTCATCCGACAAAAGTGATCTTCCCCGTTTGCGTAGTTCCAAGTATTTGCAGAGCAACTTTGAGGGATTTTACAAGCAGGTGCGTGACTTGCTAAAAAAAGATGAGAAGGTGTTGGTATGTGGTTCTCCCTGCCAAATGGCAGCCCTTCGCGCTTTTCTGCGCAAGGATTACGAAAATCTGATTATTGTCGATTACATTTGCCGGGGTATCAATTCCCCCAAAGTATGGCGCAAATACCTCGACTCCTTTGAGGAACGCTATGGCTCGAAAGTGGTTTATTGTAAAGCGAAGTCGAAGGAATACGGTTGGAGGAATCTGACCCAGAAGGTTGTTTTGGAAAACGGTCGGCATGTCTATGAGACCAAAGACCAAAGCAATTTTACCAAAGGTTACTTGCAAACAGGAGTCTATTGCCGTCCCTCGTGCTATGATTGCCAATTCAAAGGCTATCCCCGGATGGCCGATATTACCTTGGCCGATTTTTGGGGCATTGAAAAGGTGGACACCTCCATGGAAAAGAATCTTGGCACTTCGCTTGTGATGATCAACTCCAAGAAGGGACAGGCCTATTTTGAAAAGGTGAAAAACCGTATCAACTATGTGGAGGTTCCGTTTGGCAGTATAGAGGCCGGCAACCGGTCACTCAACAAGTCGGTTGACCCTCCCAAAGTGGACAGGAAGCAATTCTTTGAAGATCTTGATAAGATGAGTTTCCTGCAGATTGCCGATAAGTATATTGTAAAGACCACGCCCACATTGCGGCATCGGATAAAAAAGACACTCAAATATATACGTCTCATTATGCGTGAGACCCAATGTCGTCCTAAGCCGCTTTATCAATTGTTCCGCTACAACAGTTTCTCGGAAATTGTACATGGTGACATTCTGCTCCCCACCCCTTATTGCATCATTGATATAGCCAAGGGGGCGCAGCTTCACAAGAAAGGTATCACCCGTTTGGGGCATAAGGCAAAGTTTCGCCACTCCCGTCTGGAGACTCGTTTGAGCGTGGCCAAGGGGGCAACCTTGAATTTAGGCCCGAACACTGCCATCGGCTACGGTGCAGATGTGGAAGTATTCGGTGGCGCGACGCTTACTTTTAAAGGCAGCGGAGGATCCAATATAGGGCTGACCGTGGTTTGTGGAGAACACATTGAATTCGGTAAGGGAGTAATGATAGGGCGTAACGTTACGGTGAGAGACAACAACGGCTCCCATTACATCAACCGTCAGGGCTATAGGAGTAGCAAACCCGTTTTAATCGGCGACAAGGTCTGGCTGTGTGAGGCATGTACCGTGATGAACGGCGTACATATAGGCGATGGTGCCATAGTAGGAGCAAAGGCATTCGTCATCCGCCATGTACCGGCCCATACCATGGTTTCCGGTCATCCCGCAGAGGTGATAGACGAAGATATTTATTGGAAATATTAACTATTTAAGATTTTAAGAACAATGGAACTGAATGATTTTATCGAGAATTTTGCAGACCAGTTTGACGAAACGGACATTTCCGAAATCCAGCCTGATACGGAATTTCATGAATTGGACGAATGGAGCAGCCTGACAGCTATGGGCATTATTGCCATGGTGAAGACCCAATATGGAAAGACTATTACCGGGAAAGAAATCAGGGGATGTTCCACTGTGGAAGACCTCTTCAATCTGGTCGCCGGCAAATAACATACTTTAAACATGGATACTTTTAACCCTTTCTCGCTTGTGGGGAAGACCGTTCTGGTGACGGGGGCTTCTTCCGGTATAGGGCGTGGCATAGCCGTAGCCTGTTCCCGAATGGGGGCTACGGTTGTCATCAACGGGCGGAATCGGCAACGGCTACAGGATACATTTGTCTCTTTGGCAGAAGGCCGGCATCAGATGGCCGTGACTGACCTTAACGACCAAACTGCTGTCCGAGACATGGTGGAGACTTTGCCTTTACTACAAGGTATCGTGCATTGTGCCGGCATCGGACAAAGGGTTCTCTGCAAACAGCTGACAGAGGCAGACTTGGATATGGTGATGGACACCAATTTTAAGGCTCCAGTTATGTTGCAGACAGAGATTCTCAGACAAAAGAAGCTTGTAAAGGCAGCTTCCGTGGTGTTCATCTCTTCCATAGCGGCAGAGTCGCCCACCATAGGCAATTCCATGTATTGCTCCTCCAAGGGTGCTTTGACAGCCTATGCCAATTGTCTGGCCGTGGAACTGGCTCCCCGCCTTATCCGTGTCAACTGCATCATGCCTGCGATGGTATGGACGGACTTGATTTTCAAAGGCGGCATCACCGAGGAGGACCTGCGCGAAGACGAGAAGAAATATCCGTTGAAGCGTTACGGCACTCCGGAGGACATCGCCAATCTGGCCATCTACCTCCTTTCCGACGCATCTTCATGGATGACCGGTTCAAATGTTAAAATATCTGGAGGGGTATATAAATTAGGTTAAATGATGAACGCATATATCAAAGCTGTAAGTTACTATCTGCCGGAAAGGACAGTAACCAACGAAGAATTGTTGAGAGAGTTTCCGGAATGGAGCGTAGACAAGGTCGCCGCCAAAGTGGGGGTAGATTCCCGTCATTTAGCAGCGGACGACGAGACGGCGGGAGACATGGCCGAGAAGGCTGCAAGGAATCTTTTTTTGGAGTATAACATCTCGCCTGATGAGATAGACTTCCTGCTTCTCTGCACACAAAGTCCGGATTATTTCCTGCCTTCTACCGCCTGCATCCTGCAGCACCGTTTGGGGATTCCCACTTCAGCGGGAGCTTTCGACTACGACCTTGGGTGTTCCGGCTGTGTCTACGGGCTGGCCATTGCTAAAGGTTTGATTGCCGCCGGTGTAGCCCACAACGTGTTGCTTCTTACGTCAGAGACTTACAATAAGTACCTGCATCCTTCCGATAAAAGTAACCGTTCCATTTTCGGTGACGGATCCGCAGCCTGCCTCATCTCCACTGAAGGATTTGCCGGAATAGGCGACTTCGTTCTCGGGACAGACGGTAGCGGTGCCGAACGTCTGATAGTGAAGACCGGCGGTACCCGCCACAAAGAAAGGACAGGATTGTCTGTCACAGACGAAGAAGGCCACACTTGGCATGACGATTATCTGTATATGAACGGAGGTGCGATATTCAACTTCACATTGGACGTTGTGCCGACCATGGTGGACCAAATATTGGAAAAGCATAACATGTGCAAGGATGATATAGACTACTATGTGTTTCATCAGGCGAACAAGTTCATGCTGAACACTATTCGCAAAGTATGCGGAATTTCCAAGGAAAAATTTTATGTCAATCTCTCCCAGACGGGCAACACGGTATCATCCACAGTATTCATCGCCTTGAAAGAATGTTTGCAAAGTGGCAAGATACAAAAAGGAATGAAAGTGATGATTGCCGGGTTCGGCGTGGGGCTGAGTTGGGGAGGAACTGTGTTGGAGTTTTAAACAAGATGAATTTTAATGATGAGACAACAGGATATTCATATAGGTGACAAATCATTTCCACCAATAGGCTTTGGTCCTGGTGGTGTTGGATATACTCCAAAAATAAAAAAGCAACACAAAGGAATAGAATTGTTTTGTTTCAAAGTATATAATAAGCTATACTTAAAACCACAGCAGGAACGTGAGTATGTGGAAGCTTGCAGTTATGCCTTCCGTACAGGCTACAGATTGCTGGACTATTCATCAGCTTACGGCAATGGAAACTTGATAGGGAAAGCCATTAGAAAGAGTGGCGTGTCCTCTGATACTTTATTCATTACGACACGCGTGAGTAACAGGGCGCAACGAGAACATAGAGTGAGAGATGAATTTATGAATTGTTTGAAGGGATTGAATGTGGGTTATGTAGACCTGCTTCAGTTCCATTGGCCTGTTACAGGATACTATCTTGATACATGGCGCGAGATGGAAAAGCTATATGAAGATGGATTGGTAAAGCATCTGGGAGTGGCCAACTGTCATCCGCATCATTTGGAGGAGATCTTCAAAATATGTAAATATCGGCCGGAAATAGGACAGTTTGAGATTCATCCGCTGTTCACACAAAAGTCATTAATTGAATACTATAAACAACAAAGTATTATGGTGGAAGCCTATACTCCTATTGCAAGATATGACGACCGTCTTGTCCGCCTGCCTTTGCTGAAGCGGCTGGAAGAAAAGTATAATAAGAATTTTGTTCAAATAATTCTTCGTTGGCATATACAAAACGGAGTAATACCTCTTATCCGCTCGTGTAATAAGGCCCACTTGCATAGTAACTTTCAGTTGTTTGATTTTCAACTGGAAGATGATGATATGAAAGCTATAGATGACCTTAATATCAACAGTCGACTGCGCTATGACCCTGACAACTGTGATTTCTCTATTTTGTAATTTATGATAATGAAAGAAAGACTTTTGTTCGTAGATTTTGCCAAAACGATAGGCATCTATCTTGTGATAGTGGGTCATTATGTATGGTATATAAATATCCCTTTCGGGAATACTGCGATTTGGAATATGGCCTATTTTGTTACCCTATTCCATATGCCTCTATTTTTTATTATAAGTGGGATGCTTTTCAATGTGAGAGATAATAAGACACAACTGCAAAAGTGCTGTGGACAGATATTATTTCCCTATTTTCTTATCACCTGTATCTGTCTGTTGCTTGGTTCTTTATCAGACTATGCAAACGGGGTGTTTTCCTTTCGCGTTCTTATTCGTAATTTGTTGGGAATTTTTTCTGGAGGGGATTTTTATGGGCGTGGCACGCTGGATTACTCAGGCCCTATGTGGTTCTGCATTTCCATCTTTATGATAAGACTATTGATAAATTTAATTTATACGGAAGAACGGAAAAACGCTATCTTATTGTTGACGTTTGCTATATATGGTGTTGGTATTTATATAGGGGATAGACTTCCACTAAGAATAGACTCTTCAATGATTGGGTTGATGTTCTTCTATATAGGATTCCGATTTAAGAAGATATTTTTAGGTATCACAAGCAATCCAAAATGGAAAAATTTAATAATATCCCTTTGTTCGTTCGGTATTCTTGTCGTTTGTTCGGAATTTGACTTGGATTATGGACGGCCACAATGTCATTTGTCCATTAATGCAATGAAGTTTGGAAACTATCCTTTTTTGTTCATTCTCAGCGGAGTTATGGGAACTTTGCTGATTTGTTGTATATCCCAGATATTGTCTTTTAAAAGCAGGTTTATAGAGTGGGTATCAAAAGGAACGATTGTTATACTTGGTTTTCATCAATTGCTGATGATATCTTGTAAAAGATGGATAGATAGTATGGATGTTTTTTTTGTTCTTGCATTTTCATTCTGCATACTGTTATTTTGTTACGTACTTATTCTGATTTCGAGAAAATATTTTCCTGCCATACTTGGATTCCGTAATTGATTTAGGATGTACGCCCCAAGCAATAACAAGACCATAGCCAAGAACACGGTATTCCTTTATTTCCGGATGCTGTTCACCATGCTGGTGTCACTCTACACCTCTCGTGTGGTGCTACAGGTGCTGGGGGTGGACGATTACGGCATTTATCAGACTGTGGGAGGACTGGTGGCTATGCTCTCTTTCCTCAACGGAGCTTTGAGTACAGGGTCATCCCGCTTCCTTACATTTGAATTGGGACGGAAAGATTCGGACAGACTGAAAAGGACTTTTTCCACTACTTTGCTGATGCACATAGTACTGGCCTTGTTATTGGTATTGATTGCTGAGACGGTGGGATTGTGGTTTGTTTATAATAAACTGGTAATCGCTCCCGAAAGGATGTCGGCGGCAATCTTTGCCTATCACCTTTCCATATTGACAGCCTTGGTCACCATTACGCAAGTACCTTATACAGCCTCCATCATCAGTCATGAACGCATGGGCATTTACGCTTATATGAGCATTGTGGAGGTCTCGTTAAAGCTGGGTATTGTCTATTTGCTCACTGTCACCTCGTGGGATAAATTACAAATGTATGCCGTGTTATTGTGTTTGGTGCAAATATCCATCGCCTTGTTCTATCGTTGCTATTGCGTGCGGAACTTTTCAGAAACCTGTTTCAGATGGCGGATGGACCGTAGCATAGCGAAAAAGGTGTTGAGCTATTCAGGATGGAACCTTTGGGCGAATACCTCCATAGCCTTGAACCAGCAAGGCACCATTGTGCTGATTAATATGTTCTTTTCTCCTGCGGTGGTAGCCGCCAGGGCGGTTGCCAATCAAGTGAATATGGCTGCCAACCAGTTCGTGCAGAATTTCCGCACCGCCGCCAATCCGCAGATCGTGAAACGCTATGCGTCGGGGGATTTGGAAGGCAGTAAAAAGCTGCTTTTGGAGTCGACCAAATATTCTTATTACCTGATGCTGTTGTTGAGCCTGCCCATATGCTTGGTGGCACAACCCCTGCTGGAGCTGTGGCTGCATGAAGTTCCGGAGTACACTGCGGTATTCTTACAGTTGGCCATCGTCACCAGCCTGTTTCAGGTGTTCGACACGTCATTCTACACGGCATTGTATGCCAAGGGGCAAATCCGTGAGAACGCATTGATAAGTCCCACATTGGGCTTCCTGGCTTTCCCCATTGTCTACGTGATGTTCCGTTATGGCTGTTCTCCGGTGTCATTGGCTTGGGCCATGTTGGTGCTGTATGCCGTATTAGGATTAATCGTAAAACCTTTATTGATTATCAGGATTGCGGATTATAGATGGCGGGATATTAGGTCTGTGTACTTGTCGTGTTTGAAAGTCACGGTGGTGGCGGTTCCCATACCATATACCCTCTACAGTCTGCAGGATAGTCTTTTTGCCAACAAATGGCTGACATCAGTCGTTATTATGTTGATGAGTGTCATTAACGTGGCTTTTGCCACATGGTTCATGGGCATGGACAGGAACGTAAGACAAAAAGTGATGAATTATATTCGTAAGAACATATCGCGATGTCAATCCCAATTGTAATTATAAAGCTCCAAAAATGAAAATTGGAATCATAACCTTATGGCAATCAAACGACAACTATGGACAACAACTCCAAGTTTGGGCGTTGCAGCAATATTTGCGCAAAGAGGGTCACAAACCGTTTCTTATCCGCTACGACTTTGAGGGCAACCGTTCTAAATCATCATGGAAAAAGAAGCTGGCAAAAGTTCTCTTGATATACCCTATTATTAATAGGTTGCTTTCTTTTTCATGCAGAAGGCGGGAACGTCAGCTGATTGAACGACTGGCAGCCAAGAACCAGACAAGACAATTTTCCGCATTCAGAGAGAATCGACTACAGATGTCCTCCGTTCTATATCATACGTTGGCAGAACTTCAAGCCAACCCTCCTGAAGCTGATTGCTATATCACTGGTAGTGATCAGGTATGGGCACAACTTCTGAATAGGACAGATAATCGTGCGTTCTTTCTTGATTTTGGCGATAAGTCTATCAGACGAATATCGTACGCACCCAGCTTTTTTATGCAAAGTTATCCGGAAAGTTTGCTTCCACAGTTACAGAAGCAACTCATGCACTTCGATTATGTATCTGTACGTGAGGATGCAGGTATAGCTATTTGTAAAGCAGTCGGTAGGGATGCTGTTAAGGTAGTAGACCCCACGCTGTTATTGGACAAGGAAACATATGCGGTTTTGATGGAAAGTCCCAAACAAATTCCTCCATACATATATATTTATAGTATAAACATCTCTTCCGCAGAAGATTTGTACTGGGAGGATTTGAAACA
This sequence comes from uncultured Paraprevotella sp., assembly GCA_944320765.1. GTDB lineage: Bacteria > Bacteroidota > Bacteroidia > Bacteroidales > Bacteroidaceae > Paraprevotella. The sequence continues at coordinate 98,378 of CALUIS010000010.1, read as the reverse complement.
ATATGCCAAAGAAAATCATCGTAAAGTTGTTGTGACCCCTGCAAGTGGTTATATTGCAGGAAGAGAACTATTTGAGGAAGTAACCTATGACTATGCCACGATAGCTCAATGGCTGACCGACATCGACAATGCCGACCTAGTGGTGACCACTTCCTTCCACGGTATAGTGTTTTCTATTATTATGGAAACTCCTTTTGTCTATGTCCCTTTGGCGGGGAAAAACGCTCAAGGTAACAACCGCATATCAGGTCTTTTACAGGATCTTAATTTAGGAAGTAGAATTCTACGTAAGGGAATCAGCTATAAAGAGATTGCCAGTCGACCTATTGACTGGCTTGAAGCTAAAAAGCGATTGGAAACAATCCGTATGAAATCAAAAGAATATTTAAATCAAGCATTATCATGAAAGTGTTATATGACAGTCAGGCTTTTACCATGCAGAAGTTTGGAGGCGTTTCCAAATGCTTTTGCGAATTGATAGCCCACTTGCCTCAGAATGTGCAATGGGAGATAGGCATTAAGGAATGTAACAACGTCCATTTGCACGACACTATCATGCCTCATCTGCCTTATCCGCAGCATATAGATTTTGAACGCTTCATTTGCAGGAAATCTTTTCGTGGTAAAGGCAGACTCTTTGCTGCTGCTAACAAATATATTCCATATTTCCATTCCACCGAAGGTATCAATCAACGATACACAATAGAGTTGTTGAAACGTGGAGACTTTGACGTATTCCATCCCACATTCTTTGATGACTATTATTTGCCCTACCTGAAAGGTAAACCTTTTGTGTTGACCATACATGATATGACCCCCGAACTGTTTCCCCAATATTTTAAGAAGAACAACAGTCATATAGTATTGAAAAGGAAATTGGCGGTAAAAGCATCGGCTGTTATTGCCGTGTCGGAGTCGACAAAGAAAGACATCATCAGCATATTGGACATTCCTGAGGAAAAAGTAACTGTGATTTATCACGGGGGGCCTGAAAGTAAGCAAGTGGAAGAACCACCCGTAGTGGATTTTCCATACTTTTTGTTTGTAGGAGGTCGTGGAGGTTACAAGAATTTCTCCGCATTGCTTGATGGTTTCGCCTTGTTTCACCGGCAAAAAACCGATGTCAGGTTAGTATGTACAGGCCATCCGTTCAGTCAAAGCGAGACGAAAAGAATACAATCTCTTCATCTGACTGACAGTATTACACAGATAAAAGCAAGCGACAAGACATTGGCCAATCTCTATGCCCATGCGATGGCGTTTATTTATCCTTCTCTTTATGAAGGATTCGGTATGCCTATTTTGGAGGCATACGCCTATGGCTGCCCGGTGATTCTCAACAAGCGAAGTTGCTTTCCAGAGATTGCGGGCGATGCGGCAATTTATTTTGATACAAATAAAGATGGCGTTCCCATTGCCGAGAGCCTGACATTTGCCGCCAACCTTTCTTCCGAGCAACGCCAACAGCTAATAGCATTGCAGAGAAAACAATTGCATAAATATTCTTGGCAGCGCTCTTCCTTACAATTATCAAAACTCTACGCTTCGTTGTGATGTAAACCTCACAACCGTTTTCTACGAACTCATATACCTTATGGGAATTTACTATATCTTAATGGCCGTCTTATGGGGAGGCATCCTTGTCATGTGGCAGCAGAATAAGTACAAATATGACAAGAAGTTTTTTATCTTTATAGCTGTGGTGCTGGTCGGCATGGTGGCTTTTAGAGATAAAAACGTAGGTATGGATACGATGAATTATCTGTATTACTTCAACAATCCATACCGAGGCTATACTGATGGACGAACCATTGGCGAGATGGAACCAGCCTATACGGCTCTCAATTTTCTTCTTGCTTACATCTCTCGAAGCAGTATGTTTTTTATATTCACGACTTCATTACTCACTATGATTCCCATGATGGTGGGTATCTATAAGTATTCACCATTTCGTACGCTCTCTTTGTTTCTATTACTAACGGCAGGTACGTTGTTAAGTTTTAGCGTGTACTATTTCTCTATGATACGCCAATGCTTGGCCATCTCCTGCTTGTATATTGCCATCTACATGCTCTATACAAACGGACAGAAGTATAACCTGAAGGTCATGTTCTGGATTATATTGGGCGTTTGCTTCCATTTTTCCAGTATAGCGGCTTTGCCGTTCTTCTTCATTTGCAAGATAAACCTTCGTGTGACGCCTTATCTGATTATGTTGGCCGTTTCTTGCGTCATTGCAGTTTTTGCCAACATGCTCAGCTTGTCAACTTACGTGGATGCTATTTTAGTACTGACTGGTAGGGATGTTGGTTTCTACTTTGATTCTACCATGGTGGAAGGCTCCAATTGGATGGCGTTTATTCCCTTGTCGATGGTAGCGTTGTTTGTTCATCTTTATGCGTCTGAGACGACAAGAAACAACATCTTTGTTAAGTCATTTAGTTACGGAGTCTTACTCAATAATGTTTTTTCCCAACTGATGCCTACCAATTCCGACCGTTTTGTATTGTTCTATATCATTTCTCTCATTTGGGTGTTGCCCATCATAGTGCGGGACAAAGCTATACCACACAAGCTGAGAACGGGACTACTGCTGGTATGTTGCGCTTATTTCACCTATAAGTTTGATGTGGTGCTTAATTACTATGTGAGTGTCAGTCAATATATCAACGGCATTGCACCATATAAATCAATTTTGTTCTAAACATAAGTAAACAGATGAATCCAACTATATCAATCATTATCGCTACATACAATTCTGCAAATACACTACAGAGAGCATTGGAATCTGTGTTAAACCAGTCGTTTCAAGATTGGGAATGTATCATAGTCGATGGTGCGTCAAAAGATGGCACAGTAGGAATTGTAAAAGAATATGTGAATGCAGACTCCCGCTTTCGGTATATTTCAGAGCCGGATAAAGGCATATATGATGCATTCAACAAGGGTTGGGGAATGGCCAAAGGAGAATGGATTTATTATTTGGGGTCAGATGACCTTTTAATACAAGACGGATTGTACAATTTGTTACAAAGTAAGGGACGAGCAGATGTATTATATGGTGATGTCATATTAAATATGAGTGGACGGCGGAAATATTCACATTCTATTTCAACTGATTCAGTTGGAAAAAGGATGATGTCGCATCAATCCATTTTAATGCAACGAAAGCATTTATTGGAGTTGAATGGATTTAATACAGAATATAAAATATGTGCTGATTTTGATTTGGTTCAAAGATTAAAACTAAATGGATTCACATTTTATCATGTTTGTACTCCTGTCGTAGTATTTAATTGCGGTGGAGTTAGTGGACAGAATTACAAAATGACATTAAAGGAAGCATATAAAATACATACGACATATAGAACGCTAAATAGAGGAACTTTAATATTAAAAATAGGGTATAAATATATAAAGGGATTTATAAAAGGAACAATTAACAGACTGTTTCAATGAAGATTGTTTATTGCTTGCTAGAAATGAACACTCCCGGAGGCATAGGGAGAGTTGCATCATTAAAGGCTAATTATTTGGCAAAATTGGGGTGGGATGTTTATATAATCACGACAGACCAAAACGGTCTACCTCCATATTACTATCTGGATAGTAATATTAAACTCATAGATTTAGGGCTTAATATACAGGAAAGTCTTGCTAATTGTTCTTATTGGAAATGGTATTTCAGAAGAAAGAAGATATTCCAGCAACATTTTCTCAAATTATCCTCTCTTCTTGATGAGATAAAACCGGACTTTGTTGTGTCCACCTTTTCCAGTGAAGCGAATTTCTTGTATAAAATAAAAGATGGAAGCAAAAAAATATTGGAATGTCATTTTAATCACGATTACCAATATATTATGGCTAAGGTTTATGAGTATGGTAGATTGAAGTCTATTCTCGTTAAAATGAAAACCATGAACGATGAAAGGCTGGTAAAGAAATACGATGCGTTTGTTTGTCTTACCCATGAGGATAAGCAATTGTGGCCAAGGCTTTCTAATATATATGTAATACCGAATATGACCTCTTTTTCTGATACTGGACAAAAGATTCAACGGGAAAATGTCGTATTGGCAGTAGGGCATTTCAATAGGCAAAAATCGTTTGATAAACTAATACGTATTTGGAGGTTAATATGTAGTAAACATCCACAATGGAGCCTCCATATTTATGGCGCGGGAGAGGATGAGGCTGTATATCGCAAATTAATCAATAAGTTAGATCTGAACCATAGCGTGCTGTTGCATAAGCCGACAGACAAAATACAAGAACTGTATACAACATCGTCAATTCTTTGCATGACTTCCACATATGAAGGTCTACCTATGGTTTTGTTGGAGGCGATGGCCTGTGGACTGCCATGCATTGCGTATACTTGCAAGTGTGGACCGAAGGATGTCATTGCAGATAATGTAACCGGCTTTTTGATACCCGAAGATGATGAGCGGGGTTTTGCTGAAAAATTATCGATTCTTATGGGCGATGTTGATTTACGAAAGCGAATGGTGGAAGCTTCGTATGCGAGGTCTGTTTGCTATTCACAAGATGCGGTCATGGCGCAATGGTTGAAACTATTTAACTCGTTAGTGAAATGATATATCACAATAAAAGGGAACTTAAAGCTGTAATAGATGACAGGCTTTCGTCATTATTGTTACCCAAGTGTTATGTGTTGGATGCGCCGTTTCATGAGAATGCGGGTGACATCCTAATCTGGGGGGGGGAAATCGAATTTTTGTCAAATAAGAATATTGAAGTTAAAGGCGTGTATTCCTATAATACATTCCGTTTCAACATCAACATAGATAGCGATACTTTCATATGCATACATGGGGGGGGTAACTTTAACGACCTTTATCCGGAACATCTTGATTTTTTGCAACGTGTTGTTGATACGTATCCGCACACTCGTATTATAGTTTTTCCTCAAACTATCTATTTTAAAGATTCAATAATTGCGAAGGCAAGGTTTGAAAGGCTAAAGCAGCATGACAATCTCTATATTTGTGGCCGTGATGGTCGAAGTTATCAGTTGCTAAAAAAGTACTTTGTGGAAGAACGAAGTTTACTTGTACCCGATATGGCTTTTTATATACCAGATTCTCAGCTTCAAAAATATAGTAAACCGGACAAGAAAGGAAGGCTTCTTATAGAAAGGGTGGATGTGGAGGCAACTGCAAAAAATGGGATTTTCGTTCGGGATGGTTTTGATGAGGTAAGTGATTGGCCCAGTTTTCAACACAGTTTTACCAAAGCTTCTTTTGTAGCTAAAGTCTTAAATAACCTATATCAAAAGCTACCTTTTGCTGCGTTTCGTACAATTCTAAATGTGATATGGAATGCATATTACCCTATTCATTGCAGGCTGATGACGAAAGAAGGGGTACGTTTTATATCACCTTATTCCATCATATACACTACAAGGTTACACGGTGCTATATTGTCTATATTGCTGGGCAAAGATGTCGTTATATACGATAACTCTTATGGTAAGAATTATGAATTCTATCAAACTTGGCTGAAAGATTTTCCGAATGTGTCATTCGTTTCTAATAAATAAACTCGAAATCATCCCTTGTTCTTATTATGCGCATCTTGCTTGTTAATAAATTTTATTACCGCCGTGGCGGTGACTGTGTGTGCTTGCTCAACACGGAACAACTGTTGAAGGCGCATGGACATGAGGTTGCTGTGTTTGCCATGGATTATCCGGAGAATCTGTCCACATCGTGGCAGAGGTATTTTCCGCAGGACATGAGCAGGTTGATGGCTTTCACACGACCTTTCGGCTCACGGGAGGTGCGGCGGAATTTCAATGCGCTTCTGGATGATTTCCGTCCGAATGTGGTGCATCTGAATAATATCCATACCCAGCTCTCTCCGGTCATAGCGGAACTGGCACACCAACGGGGTATCCGGGTGGTGTGGACGCTGCACGATTATAAACTGCTGTGTCCGCGTTATGACTGCCTGCGGGACGGTAGGGAAATTTGCGAAGAGTGCTTCAATGGCGACAAATCGCCATGCCTGAAATACAAATGCATAAAAGGTTCCGCGTTGGCTTCGTGGGTGGGATACCGTGAGGCAATGAAATGGAATCGGGAGAGGCTTGAGTCTTGCACGGACTGTTTCATTTGTCCGAGCCGCTTCATGGCGGAGAAGATGGGACAGGGCGGTTTCAGCAAGGAGAAACTTGAGGTGCTGTGCAATTTTATCGATGTGGAGAAATGCCGTCGGGATTCCTACGATGACCGTGAGGACTATTACTGCTTCGTTGGGCGTCTGTCGCACGAAAAAGGGGTAAGCACGCTGATAGATGCGGCGGCGAGTCTCCCGTATAAATTGAAGGTGATAGGCGACGGGCCGTTGGTGGAGGAGCTACAGGCAAAAAGCCGTAGACTGCGAGCGAACATTGAGTTTGTCGGTTTCAAGCAATGGGAAGAGATAAAGGAGTTGGCCGGGAAAGCTCGTTTCACTGTGATTCCTTCCGAATGGTACGAGAACAATCCGTTGTCGGCGATAGAGTCATTGTGTCTGGGTACGTCCGTGCTGGGTGCCCGCATTGGTGGCATTCCGGAATTGATAGAAGAGGGAGTGACCGGCATGACATTCGAGAGCGGAAATGCAGATGACCTGACGGACAAAATCGGAAGGATGTTTTCCGCTTCTTTCAACTATGCTGCTATCGCGGAGAAGGCTTCGTCGAGTTTCGGCGAGGACGGATATTATCATAAACTGATGAATTTATACAAAAAGCAGATTAAACAAAATTATTAGTAATATGGTTGATACGAATATTCCGCGTCCAACGGACGCAAGTATCATTCTGACGTATCGCTGTCCGATGCGTTGTCAGATGTGCAATATCTGGAAGAATCCTACGAATAGGCAGGAGGAAATCAAGGCGGAGGACTTGAAGTCCCTTCCGCAACTGAAGTTCATCAACCTGACGGGAGGAGAGCCGTTCATCCGCGAGGATTTGGAGGAGATTGTGGCGGAGTGTTACAAGCATACGCCGCGTATCGTGATTTCCACTTCGGGATGGTTCGAGGACCGCGTGGTGGCTTTGGCGAAAAAATTCCCGAACATAGGCATCCGCATCTCCATCGAAGGACTGAGCCAGAAAAACGACGAATTGCGCGGCCATGCCGGAGGTTTCGACAAGGGACTGCGCACGCTGCTCACCCTGAAACACATGGGACTGAAGGACATCGGATTCGGCTGCACGGTGTCAAACCACAATTCTAAAGACATGCTCTCGCTCTACCAATTGTCGCTTTCACTCGGCATGGAGTTCGCCACTGCCGCTTTCCACAATTCCTACTATTTCCATAAGGGCGACAATGTAATCACGAACAAGGACGAGGTGTGCAATAACTTTAAACAACTGATAGAATGGCAGCTGCAGGAGAAGCACCCGAAGAGCTGGTTCCGCGCCTGGTTCAACATGGGGCTGATCAACTATATCGAAGGCGGACGGCGCATGTTGCCTTGCGAGGCGGGCATGGTGAACTTCTTCATCGACCCATGGGGAGAGGTGATGCCTTGCAACGGTCTGGAGGAGAAGTATTGGAAGGAAAGTATGGGCAATATCCATGACAAACCCTTTATGGAGATCTGGGAGAGTGAGCAGGCTCAGAAGGTGCGTCAGATGGTCCGAAAGTGTCCGAAGAACTGCTGGATGGTGGGTACGGCCAGTCCGGTGATGCACAAGTATATCAAATATCCGACGAAATGGGCTTTGGAGAATAGACTCCGTACCCTGCAAGGGAAACCAATATGCATCGACCCGAAGTGGTGTGATGTGGGGCAGGATCCGTGTCAGGGGGATTTGAGGGAGAAGTTCTAACAGACCTCTAAAATCATTTAATCCTTTTCCCTTTTAACCATAACCATAAGGCAGACAGTCCGGAAAGGAGGATGATGCCGGAATATTGGAGGGCTTCCTTTATGGAGGTGGAGGATTTTTTCATCTGATGTCCTTTTGCGGCAAGGCAAAGGTAGTTAATCTTTTTAATATACGAAAGCTTATGAAAATCGTAGTGGCCGGCACTCGTGGCATTCCTAATGTCATGGGGGGCGTGGAGACGCATTGCGAGGAACTGTTTCCGAGACTGGCAAGGCGTGGCTTCGACGTGATTGTAATCAGGCGAAAAAGTTACGTCTGCGACGGACTGAAGGAATGGAACGGTGTCAGGCTGGTGGACATAGAAAGCCCGAAGAAAAAGTCTTTCGAGGCGATTGTCCATACATTCCGTGCCATCAATGAGGCGAAACGGCTTGGAGCGGACATCCTGCACCTCCATGCCATAGGTCCGGCATTGCTTGTTCCTTATGCCAAGATGTTGGGCATGAAGGTCGTTTTCACCCATCACGGGCCTGACTACGACCGTGACAAGTGGGGCTTTGCTGCAAAGACGATGCTGAAGCTCGGCGAACGTATGGGTTGCCTGTTTGCGGATGAGGTGATTGTCATATCCGATGTTATCCGTAAGCTAATCAAACAGAAGTACGGCAGGACGCAGCACGTACACCTTATATATAATGGAGTGTCCCAGCCCGAAGTGTGCGACTTTCCTGAATACTTCCGTGAGCTTGGCATTGAAAAGGGTAAATATATCTTAGGTATGTGCCGCTTTGTGCCTGAAAAGAACCTGCACCACTTGATAGAGGCGTTTCTGAAAGTAAAAAAGGAAATGGATACGGACATAAGACTGGTGCTGGCCGGCGATACGGATTTTGAGGACGATTACTCCCGAAAACTAAAGGGCATGGCAAGGAGGAGCGGTGTCGTTCTCACAGGGTTTATCAAAGGACGTAAGCTTCATTCTTTGTTGGCCAACTGTCGTGGATTTTGCCTACCGTCAAGCCATGAAGGTTTGCCCATAGCCTTACTCGAAGCCATGAGTTACGGTGTGAAAGTGGTTGTAAGTGACATTCCGGCTAACCTTGAAGTAAATCTTAACAAAGAGGACTATTTCCCTGTTGGCGATGTGAATGTACTTGCCGGGAAGTTAAAAGCCGTAATGGAGCATCCTTTGGAACATATCAATTACGATATGCGCAAATATGATTGGGAAAAGATCGCCGACCAAGTGGCAGGAATCTATCAAGCAGGGGGAAAGTGAAATATCCAACAGAGAAGCGTCCAAAACTGAACGTGAGTTCGACATCACTCAAGACATCGCAAATTGCCCGTCTTTGACAAAACAAACGTCAATGACGGGCTTCTTTTTAATGCTCAAATCTGTCATCATTCGGACGTCCTGTATAGCCGAGGCGATGTCCCTTGTATGTGAAGGGCGGTGCGTCAGGAGTGGATGCTTATTGCTGGAACGAGCCTGTTAAGGCTCATTTTCCAGCATCCATCTCCAAATTGGTACGACTTCAATGGCCTGGCCGTTGACGGTAATGAGGTCTTCTTCATTGTAGGTGATGATGAGCGAACGCTTCAAGGGCCTGAAGGCATTGAGCTTGACCAGAGCTGATGTTTCACGCTTGCGGGTTTCAAGGTCTGCGATGCTATAGGACACTTGTATTCCAAGCTGTTCTGAAGGTATATAAAAATCCACTTCTACATTCCGGTTGTAATAAAACACCCCCTCGCCGTATTTCCGTAGCAGGTAAATTGCCACGAGGTTCTCGAGCAGTTTGCTTTCCGGGTTTATAAGGAAGAGGTTTAGGATTCCGTTGTCGTAGAAATAGTGTTTCTGCATCAATGCGCGTTGTGGTATCGCATCGGTGAAATTGGAAACCGAAAAGCAGAGAAAGGCTTCTTGCAGGTAGGACAAATATGTCGAAATGGTAGTGCGGCTAATTTGAGTGCCGTCGCCTTGCAAAATGTTCTGGAGGCGTTTTACGGCGGTAGGTTGCATCACGCTGTCGGCGAGTTTCCTTATTAGCAATGCCATGCTTCTCTCGTTGCGTATGCTTTTCCTTATCACGATATCCGAATAGAACACTTTCTGATAAAGCGATGTGAGCCAAAGCCGTTTGTCTATGAAGGAAAATGATTCGGCCAATCCGCCGAAATAGAAATAATCTCCGAGCAAGCGCACGACATCGGCCTTTTGTGGAGAAAGAAGCCAGTGTTCGTCAAGCCGCAGTCCTTTGAATTCCAGATATTCCGCAAATGAAAACGGCCAGATTTCTTGTAGGAAGAATCTTCCGCCAAGCGTGGAGGCTATCTCGCGGCTCAGCATGTGGGCATTGCTTCCGGTAATGAATACGCGCTTTCCTTCGTCTGCCAGACGGCGGGCGAAATGCTCCCATCCGTCTATGTTCTGGATTTCATCAAGAAAAATAATCGGTTCATACGCGAAAAGTTCCCTATAGGCATCTATGAGGATATGCAGGTCTTCCTTCTTCATGTCGACAATGCGCTCGTCTTCGAAATTGACGAACAAGATTTCCCGTATGTCGTGGCCTTCATTTAACAGTTGTTGGATGTGCTGGTAAAGCATGAATGTCTTTCCGGCACGGCGAATGCCGACAAAGACGTAATTCCCGGTTGGTTCAATTCGGATGTCACGCTTTTGCAGCTTAATGTTTCTTATGAACCCTTGTTGCCATAAAATGATTTCTTGAATGACTTTCTTTTCCATACGTTCTTCGTGATTTGGAGGCAAAGATACGGAAAAGAATCGTATGAGAGGCATAAGTCTGTAGAAACATGCCCTTCATGGAGCGCATATTTTACGAGATTGTGTTCACAAACGTCCATAACCGACGTATGCGATTGCCGGATGACAACTTTCGTGCATAAGTTTTCCAAAGAATTTTTTCCCGAAATGAATTTGCGTTCATGGAATAAATCGCTATATTCGCCTTATGAAACTTAAATACTTTCCAGTATGAAATATCCGATAGGTATACAGGATTTCCAGTCTCTCCGTCAAGACGGTTATCTTTATATAGACAAGACTGAAATGATTTTTCAGTTGGTAAAGACCGGACGCTATTACTTCCTGAGCCGTCCCCGCCGTTTCGGAAAAAGCCTGCTGGTGTCGACCCTGAAGGCTTATTTCGAAGGAAAACGCGAGCTGTTCCGGGGGCTGGCGATGGAGCGGCTGGAGCAGGAATGGGCGGCATATCCTGTGCTGCATCTGGACTTGAACATTGACAAGTATGACACACCGGAAAGTGTGGACCGGATGCTGAATGATAGCCTGACGGAATGGGAACAGCGTTATGGAAGCCGCCCGTCCGAGGTCACCCCGGCCTTGCGCTTTGCTGGAATTGTCAGGCGGGCGTATGAGACAACCGGGAAGCCGGTCGTCGTGCTGGTGGACGAATACGACAAGCCGATGTTGCAGGCTATTGGTGACGAGGCATTGCAGGAGGGTTTCCGCAATTCCTTAAAGCCTTTCTATGGGGTGTTGAAGACCATGGACCGCTACATCAAGTTCGCCTTGCTGACGGGGGTGACGAAGTTTGGCAAGGTGAGCGTGTTCAGCGACCTGAACAATCTGGAGGATATTTCGATGAACGAACGGTTCGTCGGGCTGTGCGGGATAACCGAACGCGAGATTCATGAGTATATGGAGCCGCAACTCCATGAATTGGCTGCGGCGCAGGGGCTTTCTTATGAGGAGGCTTGCGGCAGGTTGAAAGAAATGTATGACGGTTATCATTTCGCGGAGAATACGGAAGGCATCTATAATCCTTTCAGCCTGCTGAATACGTTTAAGAGCCGGAAATTCGGCAACTATTGGTTCGAGACGGGCACACCCACTTATCTGGTGGAGTTGTTGAAGCGTAGCCGTTATAATCTTAAGGATTTGCCGGAAGCGGTCGGCAATGCGGATGTGCTGAACAGCATTTATGGCGATGACGAGCCGTTGCCCGTGATTTACCAAAGCGGATACCTGACCATCAAGGGGTATAATCCCCGTTTTGGCACGTATCGGCTGGGGTTCCCTAACAAAGAGGTGGAGAAGGGGTTCATGGAATTTCTGGTCCCGTTTTATACTTCGGTGAAGAAAGACGAGGCTCCGTTTGCCATAGAACGTTTCGTGTGTGAAGTGGAGGACGGGGATGTGGATGCTTTTTTCGGGCGTTTGAGAAGTTTTCTGGCAGATTCTCCATACGAACTGGCGAGGGATTTGGAATTGCATTACCAGAATGTGCTTTTCATCTTGTTTAAGCTGTTGGGGCTTTATGTGAATGTGGAATACCACACTTCACAGGGACGTATTGACATGGTGGTGCAGACGGAGCGATATGTTTATGTCATGGAATTTAAGTTGGACGGAACGGCGGAGGAGGCTCTGCGGCAGATAGAAGAGAGGCAGTATGCTTTGCCTTTTACGTCCGGACGGCGGAAACTTTTTAAGATTGGTGTGAATTTCAGCGAAAAGGCTCGGAACATAGAGAAATGGATCGTGGCGTGATCAGGTGCGATGCGTCAGAAGTGGATGCTTGAAGGTGTATAAAAATCCACTTCCACATTCCGGTTGTAGTATGCTCTGCATGGAGTGCATGTTTTGCGGAATTATGCTCGCAAACGTCCATAACCGACGTATGCGATTGCCGGATGACAACTTTCGCGCATAAGTTGTCCAAAGAATTTTTTCCCGAAATGAATTTGCGTTCATGGAATAAATCGCTATATTCGCCTTATGAAACTTAAACATTCGGCAAAATGAAATATCCGATAGGTATACAGGATTTCCAGTCTCTCCGTCAAGACGGTTATCTTTATATAGACAAGACTGAAATGATTTTTCAGTTGGTAAAGACCGGACGCTATTACTTCCTGAGCCGTCCCCGCCGTTTCGGAAAAAGCCTGCTGGTGTCGACCCTGAAGGCTTATTTCGAAGGAAAACGCGAGCTGTTCCGGGGGCTGGCGATGGAGCGGCTGGAGCAGGAATGGGCGGCATATCCTGTGCTGCATCTGGACTTGAACATTGACAAGTATGACACACCGGAAAGTGTGGACCGGATGCTGAATGATAGCCTGACGGAATGGGAACAGCGTTATGGAAGCCGCCCGTCCGAGGTCACCCCGGCCTTGCGCTTTGCTGGAATTGTCAGGCGGGCGTATGAGACAACCGGGAAGCCGGTCGTCGTGCTGGTGGACGAATACGACAAGCCGATGTTGCAGGCTATTGGTGACGAGGCATTGCAGGAGGGTTTCCGCAATTCCTTAAAGCCTTTCTATGGGGTGTTGAAGACCATGGACCGCTACATCAAGTTCGCCTTGCTGACGGGGGTGACGAAGTTTGGCAAGGTGAGCGTGTTCAGCGACCTGAACAATCTGGAGGATATTTCGATGAACGAACGGTTCGTCGGGCTGTGCGGGATAACCGAACGCGAGATTCATGAGTATATGGAGCCGCAACTCCATGAATTGGCTGCGGCGCAGGGGCTTTCTTATGAGGAGGCTTGCGGCAGGTTGAAAGAAATGTATGACGGTTATCATTTCGCGGAGAATACGGAAGGTATCTACAATCCTTTCAGCCTGCTGAATACGTTTAAGAACAGGAGATTCGGCAGCTATTGGTTCGAGACCGGCACGCCTACTTATTTGGTGGAGCTGCTCAAGAAGAGCCGGTATAACTTGCAGGACATGACTCATGTGGAGACGGATGCGGATGTGCTGAACAGCATCCATACGTCTTCATTGAATCCGATTCCGGTCATTTACCAAAGTGGCTACTTGACCATCAAGGGGTATGACAAACGCTTCGGGTTGTATGCCCTGGGATTTCCAAACGAGGAGGTAGAAGCTGGGTTCATGAAATTCTTGCTCCCTTTTTATGCCAATACGACGGAGGTGGACGCTCCTTTCCAAATCCGCCAGTTCGTGCGTGAAGTGGAGGGAGGGGATGTTGACGCGTTTTTGCATCGGATGCAAAGTTTCTTTGCCGACCTTCCCTATGAGATTACAGGAGGAGACTTGGAGCGTCATTACCAGAACGTGCTGTTCATCGTCTTCAAGCTGATGGGGCTTTACACGCAAGTGGAGTATCACACAAGCGAAGGGCGCATAGATTTGGTGCTGCAGACACCTTCTTTTGTCTATGTCATGGAGTTCAAGCTGGACGGAACGGCGCAGGAAGCGATGGATCAAATCAATGAAAAGCGTTATGCCCTGCCTTTCGCGAAGGATTCCCGGAAAGTTTTGAAAGTGGGCGTGAACTTTAGTGCCCAACAACGTAACATAGAGCATTGGCTGGTGGAGCCTTTCTCGGTCTAATGTCGGCTGCTTGCCGTGGATGTACGTGGGAGGGGATGCGTCCAGGGGACGCATCCCCTCCGTGGCTTGTTATAAGGAATTGTGGAAGAAAACCTTATTTCTCGTCCAACTGTATGTCGTCCAAGTCCATGTCGATATGCAGTTCTTGGCTGTTTGCGCCGTCATTGTTGTCTGCGGCAGGCTGTGGATCTGTTCCGGGCTGCTCTTTCCGGATATATTCAACAGCTTCGGTCAGGCTGGCCAGGAATTTGTCAAGATCTTCCTGGTAGAGAAAAATCTTATGCTTCTCGAAGTTCACGGAGGGGTTCTCCGTTTCGTTTGATATGATTTTCTTGCTTTCTGTCAAGGCGATAAACAACTCCCCTTTCCGGTTTTTCTTCACGTCAACGTAATAGATGCGCTTTCCGGCTTTTACGGATTTGGAAAAAACAATCTCTTTGTCGCTTTCCAGATTCTTCTTGAAATCTTCCATATATTCTGCGTTTTATTGATATTTGCTTCAAATTTGAGAATATTTTTTAAAACATCCAAAAAAAAGGGGGAAAAGATAGGCCTTTTACCTATAAAATACGTACTTTTGCACCGCAATATATAATATTATATGATAAATAGGGAGATTATACGCTTAAAGGTTGTCCAAATCACGTATGCTTACTACCAAAACGGCGGGAAAAACATTGACACTGCGGAGAAGGAGTTGTTTTTCAGCCTTTCAAAAGCCTATGACTTGTATCATTATTTACTGGCTTTGATGGTGGAAATCAATAGGATAGCCGTCCGTGCCGTGGAGACGGCGCAAAACCGTTATAATCGTATCAAGGTGGGGGAACCGCCGAGTACGAAGTTCATTGACAACCGTTTCATCCTGCAGCTGGAAGTGAACAAACAGTTGCTGGACTTCCGGGAAAACCAAAAGAAAAGCTGGGTCAACGAGGAAGACTTCGTCCGGTCGCTATACAAGAAAATCATAGAGACGGAGTATTACAAGGAATATATGGAATCGGGGGAGTCTTCTTACAAGGAAGACCGTGAGCTTTGGCGCAAGATTTACAAGAACATCATTTGCAACAACGAAGAATTGGATTCCCTGCTGGAGGACATGAGCCTGTATTGGAACGATGACAAGGAAATCGTGGACACGTTCGTGCTGAAGACCATCAAGCGTTTTGACGAGGCCAACGGCGCAGACCAGGAGCTTTTGCCGGAATTCAAGGACGAGGAAGACCGCGAGTTCGCGCACCGCTTGTTCCGCAACACCTTGCTGAACGCGGATTACTACAGGAAGCTGATCAGTGACAATACTAAGAACTGGGAGTTTAACCGGATCGCGCTGATGGACTTGGTCATCATGCAGATTGCGCTGGCCGAGATCCTGACGTTCCCCAATATTCCGCTGAGTGTGTCGCTCAATGAGTATGTGGAGGTGGCCAAACTTTACAGCACGCCGCGGAGCGGGGTGTATGTGAACGGCTTGTTGGATGCCATCTCCAAGAGACTGATGTCGGAAAACAAAATTAGTAAGAACCAATAATAAGAGTAAAAGACCATGAACTTAATGACGATTTTTTTGCAGCAGCAAGGTGGCGGCATGTCCATGATTATCATGATGGTGGCGATTTTCGCCATCATGTACTTCTTTATGATTCGCCCCCAGAACAAGAAGCAGAAGGAAATCCAGAAATTCCGCAACAGCATCACGCCGGGTACGGATGTCGTGACGGCAGGCGGAATCTACGGGAAAGTGAAGGAGGTGAACGAGATGGACAACACCCTGATGGTGGAAGTCGCTTCCGGCGTGAAAATCAAGATAGCTAAGAATTCTGTGTATGCCAGTGCGCCTGCCGATGCGGCCTCAGGTAAATGACCGAAATGGATTCTACGCGGATAAGGAAATGTTATGAGACGGTCAAGAACTTCTTGTTAAGCCATAAAAACAAGGAGTTCTTGATTTTTTTGTTCTTTTTCTTCGTGTCGGCGGCCTTTTGGTTGTTGCAGTCGTTGAACGAGGATTTCGATGTGGAACTGAAAGTTCCTTTAAACTTGGAACATGTGCCTGCGGACGTGGTCATCACCTCAGAGTTGCCTGACGATTTGAATGTGGTGGTGCGGGACAAGGGTACAGTGTTGGTCCGTTATCTGTATGGAAAGGAACAGACGCCGGTGGCGGTGGATTACCGGACGTATGACAAGGGGGAGGCTTCCGGAAGGGTCTCTGTGCCTTTGACGGACGTGCAGAAGAGACTGCAGGGCCGATTGCTGTCGTCTACCCGCATCGTGTCTTTGAAGCCTGATACACTGGAGTATTTTTTCAATAAGGGCGACCGTAAGAAAGTGCCGGTGCGTTTGGCTGGAACAGTGGAACCCTCGCCGGAATACTATCTGCGTCATGTGGAGTTCAGTCCGGACTCTGTGGAGGTTCTGGCCCCATCGTCGATTTTGGACACCATCACCGAGGTGTCGTCCGTTCCGGTGGCTTGGAGCGGACTGGACGAGGACAAGGCTGCGAGGCTGTCGCTTCACAAGGTGAGGGGGGCCAAGTTTATCCCGGATAAAGTGGAATTGAAAGTTTTGGTGGATTTGTATACGGAGAAGACGGTGGAAGTTCCGATTGTGGGGCTGAATTTTCCGGCAAGCAAGGATCTTCGGACATTTCCATCCAAGGTGAAGGTGAATTTCCGGGTGGGGATGAGTCGGTTCAAGAGCATTACGGCGGATGATTTTGTGCTGGCGGTCACGTATGAGGAGCTGTTGCAGAATGAGGGACCCAAGATACGGCTGCATTTGAAATCCATGCCTCCCGGGGTCTCCAATGTGCGGATTGATCCGGCGGAAGTGGATTATCTGATAGAACAAGTGCAGGAGGAGGGCGGTGAATAAGGTGAGGCTGGCGGTCACGGGCGGAATAGGCAGCGGCAAGAGTTACGTGGCGGCCATGTTGTCCCGCTGGCGGATTCCGGTGTACAATACGGACGAGGAGGCACGCCGGTTGATGGTGGAGTCGGAAAGAATCCGGCAGGACCTGACGGCATTGCTGGGGCCTGGAGCCTATACTCGGGACGGGGCTTTGGATAAAAGGAGAATCGCTTCTTATCTGTTTGCTTCTCCTCGACATGCGGAGCGTATCAACGGGTTGGTGCACCCGGTGGTGCGGGACGACTTTCTGGCGTGGGTGGAACGGCAGGAGCGGCCTTTGGTGGCCATGGAATGCGCCATTCTGTTTGAATCGGGCTTTGACCGTCTGGTAGACAAGGTGTTGTTGGTGCGTGCTCCGGGAGACGTCTGCCTGAAAAGGGCCATGCGGCGGGACTGCGCATCGGAGGAGGCGGTGAAAGCCCGTATGGCAGCCCAGATGTCTGACGAGGAACGTTGCGCCAAGGCGGACTACATCATTGATAATGACGGGAACTCGGATGTGGAACGGAGGCTGGAGGAGGTGTTGCGGCGGGTTGTGGCGGAAACCCGTGTGGAGATTAAGCTTTTTTAGAAGCGATATTTTGATTAAAAGGTGTTGATGGCTTATCTTTGCAACCGTTTTGAAAAATAAAATATAACTCAGGATTATGTTAGAAACTATTTTGGCAATTTCCGGCAAGCCCGGTTTGTATAAGCTGGTTTCGCGTGGAAACCGCGGTCTGGTGGTGGAGACGTTGGACGAGGCGAAGAAGCGTATGCCGGCCTTTTCCACCGACAAGGTCATTTCCCTGGCTGATATAGCAATGTATACGGATGAGGGGGAGGTGCCTTTGAGGGAAGTGCTTGACAGCCTCAAGAAACTGGAGGGCGGACAAGTTGCCGCTTTTGATTACCGCAAAGCCTCGCGAGAGGAACTGGGAGGATATTTCGCGAAGGTCCTGCCGAATTATGACCGTGACCGCGTGTATCCCACAGACATCAAGAAGCTGATTGCCTGGTATAATATACTGGTGAAGGCCGGGCTGACGGATTTTGACGAGGTGCTGGCTCCCACGGAAGGCGACCACATTTCGGACCGGCAGGAGAAGGAATAAGCCATACGCTGAGCGGATCGGGGAAGAGGGAAGACGGGGATGCGCCTTGTCTTTCCTCTTCCCCGATCGGCGTCTGACGGAGAGAAAACGAAGGCAGACGTGTTACTTTTTATCCTCTAAATTTGTATATTTCCGATTTTCTTCTTTTATTTGCATGTCGTTAATACATTTATTCATAATTAAACCATTATTGCCTATCGGAACATTCTACTTAATAATAAAAAACAGAATGGAATGGAGAACTTAGCGAACTTGACTGACGAGATGTTGGTCAAATTGTATGCCGAAGGTAATAATAAGGCTTTTGACGCTTTGCTGGAGAGATACGAAGAGAAGATATTTTCCTATATCTTCTTTGTGGTGCGCGATCAGGATGTGGCCAATGACATATTCCAGGAGACGTTCATGAAGGCCGTGGTGACCATCCAGCAGAAGCGTTATGTGGAGAATGGCAAGTTTCAGGCATGGATTACGCGTATCGCGCATAATCTGGTCATAGATTTCTTCCGGCAGGCCCGTAACGAGAATTGCGTGTCGGACGATGATGTGGACTACGACTTGTTCAACAGCATCAAGCTGGCGGAGCCTAATGTGGAAGCCCGGATGGTGAAGGAACAAGTGCTGGAGGAAGTGAAATTGTTAGTCGGGCTTTTGCCGCAGAACCAGAAAGAGGTCGTATTCATGCGGTATTACCAGGACCTGTCGTTCAAGGAAATCGCGGAAATCACGGGGGTCAGCATCAATACGGCTTTGGGGCGTATGCGCTATGCCTTGTTGAACTTGCGCAAGATGGCCCGTAAGAAGGAGCTTTTCCAGGCTATCTCATAAAATATTTTTAGAGCGGCATACTAAACAGGTTGCCGGGGCGTTATAAAGATATAATTCTAAAAACCCCGGCAGCTTATGGAGATGATTTTACCCCAAGAAATCCTGCGTCCTTCGCGGAAGACCATCGCTTTCCTGAAACTGTTCGCCCGTAACTATAAAGAGGTAGAGACGGGGGACGGTGAGTTTGCCCGCATGATTTTGAAGTGACGGCGTGTATTTTGCGGCGTGTCGTCTTGCGCATATTGGATATTTGATTTACCTTTGTGCGTATTAAAATATGTGTACTATGAAGCATCTTGTGGCTCCTTCCTTGTTGTCCGCCGATTTCGCGAATCTGAAATCGGAGATGGAGATGATTAATCGCAGCGAATGTGACTGGCTGCACATCGATATCATGGACGGTGTGTTCGTCCCCAATATCTCTTTTGGATTTCCGGTACTGAAATATGTGGCGCAATTGTGTGAGAAACCATTGGACGTGCATCTGATGATTGTGCAGCCGGAGAAGTTCCTGAATGAGGTGAAGGCCCTTGGGGCTTATTCCATGAACGTGCATGTAGAAGCCTGCACGCACCTGCATCGTGTCGTGCAGCAAATCAAAGAGGCGGGAATGAAGGCGGGGGTGACGTTGAATCCGGCCACTCCGGTCTCCACTTTGGCGGACATCATCGAGGATTTGGACATTGTGATGCTGATGGCGGTCAATCCCGGTTTCGGAGGGCAGAAGTTCATTCCCCATACATTGGACAAGGTACGTGCCTTGCGTCGGTTGATCGACGCAAGCCGCTCGGAAGCTTTGATAGAGGTGGACGGCGGCGTGAACCATGAGACGGGCCGGCAGTTGATTGATGCGGGAGTGGATGTGCTGGTGGCAGGCAGTGCGGTGTTCCGTGCGGACGACCCGTCGAAAGAAATCTGTTTCTTGAAAAATTTGTAAGGTTCTGTCTGTCGGGATTCTTGACTTCTGGCGTAAGTATCCTTTCGTCAGGATGGTTGCACCATTCCTTCCCGGTTTGTGGTTGGGACGTTGGTTGTGGGAGGAGGCGGGGGAAATCTCAGGCTTGTACTTGTGGCTTTCCATCGTGGTGCTGTGTGCCGGGATGGGATGTCTATGTGCGGGAATCCTTTCTTTCCGGTGTCCTGGGGATGCTTCGCGGCTGGATTTCCATGCGGGTTTCGGCCTTTGGACTTGCCTTTTGCTTTTCTTTTTTGGCGCGTGGCGTTCTTTCGGGGTATGGTGCGAGGTGCAAGGATACGTATGGCCGGAAGGGAAGAGGGTGTATCATGTGGTTTTGACGGGGACGCCGAAGGCGACCCCGCGTTCCGTTGGTGCGGAGGCCGTGTTGGTGGGAGGCCGGGACGGCGTGTCGGGCGAGAGGAGGCGGGTGCGGCTTTCTTTTGCGCGGGATTCGTTGTCCGCCGCTTTGAGGGTGGGGGATGAGGTGTGGTGCGAAGGCCGGATGCGGAAGCCGGTGAACCGCGGGAATCCGGAAGAGTTCGATTATGTGGAATATCTTTCCGTGAAAGGCATTTCCGGCCAGGCTTTTATTCCTTCGGGAGGGTGGGTGAGGCCGGGAAGCGGGGAGAGGGCGGATGGCACTTTGCCCTTGTGGACGGACTGGCGGGTGAGGGCCTTGCGGCTGAGGGGGAAGTTGGTGGAGCTGTATCATGGAGCGGGCCTGCAAGGGGAAGAGCTGGCTTTTTTCGCTGCGCTGACTTTGGGTGACCAGTCGGCTTTGTCCGATGAATTGAAGGATGTGTATGCCGGTGTGGGGGTGAGTCATGTGTTGGCCTTGTCTGGTATGCACCTTACTTTTCTGGTGGGAATGCTGAATGTGTTGTTGCTGGATTATTGCAGGAAACGGTTGTGGCGTATCTTGGGAGTGTCGCTGGCTTTGGTCCTGATCTGGGGATATGCTTTCCTGGCCGGGCTGCCTCCTTCTTTGGTGAGGGCCACGGTGATGTATACCTTGATGCTGGCAGGCGCCTTGATGGGGCGTTCCGGTTTCTCCATCAATTCTCTGGCTTTGGCGGCGATGCTGATGTTGTGTGGCAATCCTTTGTTGCTTTATGATGTCGGTTTCCAGTTGTCGTTTCTGGCAATGGCGGGCATTTTGTTTTTATGTCCCCGTTATCAGGATTTGCCCTTGATGCGCCGTCCTTATGTGGGGTGGGTATTTCAGAGCTTGTTGGTTTCCTTCGCCGCCCAGTTGTTCACGATACCCTTGGTGGCATTCCGTTTCGGCACCTTTGCGCCTTATTCCGCTTTGGCTACCTTGTTGGTTTCTCCAATTACGGCTTTGTTGATTTATGGGATGCCGGTATTGCTGCTTTCCAGCTTGTCCGGATTGTGGCCGGATGTCGTGGCTCGTGGCATTGGCTTTTTGGAGGCTTGCCAGAACGGTTGCCTGCGTTGGATGGCGGGATGGCCGGGAGCGGTGGTGCATACCGATTGGAGTTTCTGTTTTACCGTGCTGTGTTATATTGTATTGGGGATTTGGTTGCTTCGTCCTTTCCGTTACAAGGCCATGCGCTGGAAAGTCTGTATGGGGATGATGATAGGCTTGCTGCTGGCTTTTCCGGTATGTCGTTGGGCTGACAGGCCGCATGGGGAAGTGGTGTTCTACAACAATCCTTCTTGTCCGGCTGTGCATGTGATTTATTCCCCGTCTTGTTCCTATCTGTTCACTGCAGGTTCAGACCGTGTGCGGGAACGTATGTCGTATATTGCGGAGAGTTTTTGGAAGAAGAAACTGACGGCCGTCCCAGTGTGGGTCTGGGGGGATTTCAGAGATGACGCTGTGGTCTCACGCCAAGGTTTGGTGTGCGTGATGGGAGGTTTGTCATTTTTGGTGCTGTCTGACGACCGTTGGAAGGATATGGCAAGCCAGAGACTGGCCGATGTGGATTATCTGTATGTCTGCCGAGGGTTTACGGGAGACCTGCAGTCTCTCGCCCGTCTGTTCCGTCCGCATTGTGTGGTGCTCGACGCGTCATTGTGGGACGGTGACCGGTTGCGTTATGCCGCAGAATGCGAGGCGTTGGACTGGAATTGCTACGACATGAAGAGAGAGGGTGCGTTGAAGGTCCCCTTGCCGTGAGGCAGGCTTCGTGTATGCAAGACTTCGGTTTCATGGGTAAAGATAGAAAAAAGCTGAAAATCTTGTTCAAATGGCATGAGAAACCGAGATTTTTCGTAAGTTTGTAGGCTGAAATCGAAAAATGGAGTTTTATGTCAGACCAATTCTTGTCCGCCGATGAAGCGAACCGTTTGGGGGCGTTGCTGGACGAGTCGAAACATATCATAGTCACCTGCCACGTGTCGCCTGATGGGGATGCCATGGGGGCAGTGTTGGCTTTTTCCCATTATCTGTGGCGGAAGGGTAAGGATGCCGTTCCGGTGGTGCCGAACATCTTTCCCGATTTCCTGAAATGGATGCCGGGAGCGGACCAGGTCCGTGTCTATGAGAAGCATGAGGCGGAGGTGGAGCCGGTTGTGGCCGCGGCGGATTTGGTTGTCTGTCTGGATTTCAATTCGCCCGACCGTCTGTTGGGGTTGAAGAAGCCGGTGCTGGCTTTGGATGTACCCAAGGTGATGATAGACCATCATCTGGATCCGGTCGATTTTTGCGAGTGGAGTGTCTCGCGTCAGGACATGAGTTCCACGTGCGAACTGCTTTTCCGCATTTTGGTGCAATTGGACGGGTTGGAGCCGATGAGCTACGAGGAGGCGGTCTGTCTGTACACCGGCATGATGACGGATACGGGGTGTTTCTCTTACAATTCCAACCGGAGTGACATCTATTATATTGTGGGCCAGCTGCTCACGAAAGGCATTGACAAAGACAAAATTTACCGGAACGTATTTTACAGCTATTCGGCCGAACGTTTCCGCTTGTTGGGCTATATGTTGTATGTCAAGTTGGAGAATTTCCCGGAGTATAATGCTTCGTTGATGACGATGACGCGTAAGGAGCAGAAGATGTTCTCCCATAAGAAGGGTGATACGGAAGGGTTTGTGAATATTCCGCTCCAGATTCAGGGGGCGCGTCTTTCGGTGTTCTTGCGTGAGGATACGGAGCGGCCGGTCATCCGGGTGTCGTTGCGGTCGGTGGATGATTTCCCTTGCAACGCGATGGCGGCGGAATTCTTCAATGGCGGGGGGCATCTGAACGCCGCCGGAGGAGAGCTTTCGTGCGGCATGGAGAATGCTGTGGAACTGGTGTGCAAGGCTTTGAAAAAATATGCGCCGTTATTAAAGGGCAAATAAAAAAGAAGACAAGATGAAAAAAGTGTTTTATTTGTTGTTACTTCTGGCTGGTGCCGGATGGGGATTGCAAGGTTGTGACGACGGCGAGACGTATGCCGAACAACGGGAGAAGGAGCGTGATGCCATCTCTGCTTTCCTGAACCGTGACGTGGTTATCCGTACGAGCGATGGGGAAGAGTTGATTCACGTGGGTAAAATCAATACCATCTCGGAGGGGACGTTTTATGCCCAAGATAGTACGACCAATCTGGAACGGAACGAGTATGTGGTCTTTGAGAATACAGGCGTTTACATGCAGATTGTGCGGAAAGGGGTCGGCGAGAAGCTGAAAAGCGGGCAGCAGAAACGCATCATCTGCCGTTATACGGAGTTCAACATATTGAGGGATTCCGTGCAGACCACGAACAATTCGGCTTATTGGCAGACGAATCCGGACATTATGGATGTGACGAACACTTACGGCACCTTCACGGCATCCTTCAATACTTCCGTCAATGGGGGCGGGGCGATGTATCAATATTATGGCTCGAAAGCAGTGCCTGCCGGCTGGCTGGTGCCATTGACATATATCAATATCGGCCGTCAGGTTTCCGAGGATGAGGAAATCGCCAAGGTGCGTCTGATTGTCCCGCACTCGCAAGGACACAGCGACGCTTCGTCCAATGTGTATCCTTGTTTCTATGAAATCACTTATCAGGAAATGCGGAATTAGTCTGCCACATACAGCAGGTCGCTCATAATGCCGTCGGAGAGGAAGAGGCCGCGGCGCGTCAGTTTAAGCAGGTCGTTCGGGACCTGCTTTTCTCTTGTGGAGGAAATCCTTTCGATCAGGCCGTCCCGCAGGTGCGGGGCGGCGGCTTGCAGGCAATGGTCGTATAGTGTTTGCCCGAAATCTGATTTCAGCCGGTTCAGGTCAAGGCCGTCCGAAGTCCGCAAGGCGGTGACGATGCGGTCATTGTATCTCTCGTATAGGCTTAATTCTTCTTTTTCAATCCAAGGGGCGTTGTCGAAGTCTGCCGGACGGGAAGCCCTGCCTACATGATCGATGTAGCCCGTCAGGTCGGGGCGGTTCCATTGCCGGTCTTGCCCGTCGTAGGAATGGGCGGACGGTCCGCAACCCAGATAGGGAATGCCCTGCCAGTAGCTGGAGTTGTGGCGCGAGCGGAAGCCGGGACGGGCGAAGTTGGAAATCTCGTAATGCTCGAATCCGTTGGCGGAGAGTTCGTCAATGAGGTGGTCGAACATTTTGAGGCTGAGTTCCTCGTCGGCTTCTTCCACGATGTGCTGCCGGCGCATTTTCCATAGCCGGGTCCCTTCTTCATAGATCAAGGCATAGGCTGAGATATGCTGCACCTGCAGGCTGAGAGCCGTGGAGAGGTCGGCATCCCATTCTTCAAGGGATTGTCGTGGCAGGCCGTAAATCAGGTCGATGCTGATGTTCTCGAATCCCGCGTCCTGGCAGTCGCTTACCGCCTGAAGCGCTTGGATGCCGGTGTGCCGGCGGTGGAGCAGGCGGAGCTTGTCCGGGTCGAAGGTTTGTACGCCGATACTGAGGCGGTTGACGGGCAGGGTGCGGAGTTCATGTATTTTGGGGAGAGTGAGGTCGTCAGGATTGGCTTCGAGAGTGATCTCCGCTTGGGGGACGATGTCGTATGTGGCATATAAAATGTTGAAGACTTCTTCCAACAGGGGGGTGTCCAACGTGGACGGAGTTCCTCCGCCGATATAGACCGTCTGGATGGCGGGTGTTTGTCCGTCCTGTTCCAGGTAGTGCTTTCGCAGGCGTAGCTCGCGGGTCAGTGCGGCAATGTAATCTTTCCTTTTTTCCAAGTGCAGCGTGGAGTAGAAGTCGCAATATACGCAACGGCTTGCGCAGAATGGGACGTGAAGGTAGATGCCGGCCATAATAAATAATAAGGTGTGATAAGACGGCACAAATGTACGGAAAAAAAGGATTCCTTGGAGTATGTTTAAAAACATAGCCAACAAAAACGGAGATTAGTTGGCGAAATGCGATTTTATTGCTAATTTTCGTGCCGTTTAGTTGTTACCTTAAAATGTTACACGATGAAAGTATATCAAACGAACGAGATTAAGAACATAGCCCTGTTGGGAAATGACGGGTCTGGAAAGACAACACTTACCGAAGCCTTGTTGTATGAGGCGGGACTGATTAAGAGACGTGGAAGGATTACGGCGAAGAATACCGTGAGCGATTATTTCCCGGTGGAACAAGAATATGGTTATTCGGTCTTTTCCACGGTTTACCATGTGGAGTGGAACGGCAAAAAGCTGAACATTATTGACTGTCCGGGTTCTGATGACTTCGTGGGGGCGGCCATTACGGCGTTGAACGTGACGGACACGGCCGTGTTGTTGCTGAACGGGCAGTACGGCCCGGAGGTCGGGACGCAGAATCATTTCCGCTATACGGAGAAGTTGGGCAAACCTGTGATTTTCTTGGTCAACCAGTTGGACGATGAGAAATGCGACTATGATTCTATCCTGGAGCAGCTGACTTCCATTTATGGGAACAAGGTCGTTCCTGTGCAGTACCCTGTGAAGACCGGTCCGGACTTCAACGCATTGATAGACGTGTTGCTGATGAAGAAATATTCCTGGGGACCCGAAGGGGGGGCGCCTACAATCGAGGAGGTTCCGGAAGAGGAGATGGAGAAGGCCATGGAGATGCACAAAGCCTTGGTGGAGGCGGCGGCTGAGAATGACGAGACATTGATGGAAAAGTTTTTTGACAGCGACACGCTGACAGAGGACGAGATGCGCGAGGGGATCCGGAAAGGACTGGCTTCGCGGAGCATGTTCCCCGTGTTCTGCGTTTGTGCGGGCAAGGATATGGGCGTGCGTCGCCTGATGGAGTTCTTAGGCAATGTCGTGCCTTTCGTGGACGAGATGCCTAAGGTCCATAACACGAGGGGGATGGAAGTGGAACCCGACCCGAACGGTCCTACTTCGCTTTACTTCTTCAAGACCGGTGTGGAACCGCATATCGGCGAGGTGCAGTATTTCAAGGTGATGAGCGGGAAGGTGCATGAAGGGGATGACTTGGGTAATGCCGACCGTGGGTCGAAGGAACGCATGTCGCAGTTGTTTGTTTGCGCCGGGGCCAACCGCATCAAGGTGGAAGAACTGGTGGCAGGTGACATCGGCTGTACCGTGAAGCTGAAGGATGTGAAGACCGGCAACACGCTGAACGGGAAAGATTGTGAGAACCGCTTTAATTTCATCAAATATCCCAATCCGAAATACACCCGTGCCGTGAAGGCGGTGAATGAGGCCGAGACGGAAAAGATGATGAATGCCTTGAACCGTATGCGTGAGGAAGATCCTACGTGGGTGATTGAGCAAAGCAAGGAGTTGCGCCAGATTTTGGTACACGGGCAGGGTGAGTTCCATTTGCGTACCTTGAAATGGCGTATGGAAAACAATGAGAAGATCGCCATCAAGTTTGAAGAGCCGCGCATACCTTATCGCGAGACCATCACCAAGGCGGCGCGTGCGGACTATCGCCACAAGAAGCAGTCGGGCGGCGCCGGCCAGTTCGGCGAGGTGCATCTGATTGTGGAACCTTATTATGAGGGGATGCCGGAGCCGGAAGTGTACCGTTTCAACGGGCAGGAATACCGTGTGAACGCACGCAGCAAGGAGGAAGTACCTTTGGAGTGGGGAGGCAAACTGGTGTTCATTAATTCCGTAGTGGGCGGCGCCATCGACGCCCGTTTCATGCCGGCTATCCTGAAGGGAATCATGCAGCGCATGGAGCGCGGCCCGTTGACGGGAAGCTATGCCCGCGATGTCCGCGTCATTGTTTATGACGGCAAGATGCACCCCGTGGACTCCAATGAAATCTCTTTCATGCTGGCCGGGCGTAATGCTTTCAGCATGGCGTTCAAGGAAGCGGGGCCGAAGATCCTGGAGCCGATTTATGATGTGGAGGTCTTTACTCCGACAGATAAGATGGGGGATGTGATGAGCGACCTGCAGGGGCGTCGCGGCATGATTATGGGGATGGTCAGCGAGAACGGCTATGAGAAGCTCACTGCCAAGGTGCCATTGAAGGAAATGTCCAACTATTGCACGGCATTGAGTTCCATTACCGGCGGACGCGCTTCTTTTATCATGTCGTTTGCCAGCTACGAACTGGTGCCGATGGATGTGCAGGAAAAACTGATTAAGGATTTCGAGGCTCAGCAAGGCAGCGAGGATTGATAAGCCCATACGGATTTTAAGAATAGTCGCCCGGGAAATGTCGTATATAAGCATTTCTCGGGCGATTATAGTTAATAACGTTAAAAAACAGATGGGATTTCTTCTTTGGATGGGAGAACATTCGTTTCTGATGCGTATATTTGCCCACATGAAAAAGTTCACGATTTGGATAGTCAGTATCATTATCGGAGTTTCTTTTCTGGGACTCCTCCTGCTGCAGATGCGTTACATCGAGCAGATGGTGAAGATGCGCAAGGAGCAGTTCGACGAGTCGGTGGTGCGTAGCCTGAACCAGGCGGCGCGAAACCTGGAGCAGAACGAGACGTTCTGCTATCTGGAGGACTTCGCGCACGACAACATGACGAAGGGCGTCTGTCCCGGGATTGCCATTGGGGACGCGGCGGTTCCGGCCGGAGACGATTCTCTGGCGGGTAACGGGGGAGGGACACCAGGTTTTGATGTGCATAAAGTCGTGACGCGGCCTGCTGCAATGCCCAAGGTGCTCCGTGCCGACCGAAACCGTTCGATAGACGAAGCCTCGGAGTCCTTCCGGGAATACGTGAAGAATGCCTATGTCTATCGCAAGGGATTGTTGGATGAGGTTATCTATACCATATTATATAAGGCCAGCGAGAAACCTTTGGAGGAACGCATTAATTTTAAGTTGCTGGACCAGGACATCCGTAATGCTTTGGAAAATAACGGAATCAGTATCCCTTACCATTTTACGGTGTCCACGAATGACGGACGTGAGGTGTACCGTTGTCCGGATTTCGAGAAAAAGGGTGAGGACTATTCTTATTCCCAGGTACTGTTCCGCAATGATCCTGCCGGTCGGATAGGTATCGTCCGGATTCATTTTCCGGACATGAACGCTTATCTGCTGGAGACGGCCCGCATGATGATTCCGGCCTTGGCTTTTACCATTATCCTTTTCGTCACGTTTGTCTATACGATTTATGTGATATTCCGTCAGAAGAAAGTGACGGAGATGAAGAATGATTTCATCAATAACATGACACATGAGTTCAAGACCCCTATCTCGTCCATCTCGCTTGCGGCACAGATGTTGGCCGACCAGTCTGTCAAGAAAAGCGAGGCGATGTACGAGAATCTCTCCCGCGTCATCAACGACGAGACGAAACGTTTGCGCTTCCAGGTGGAAAAAGTGTTGCAGATGTCTCTTTATGACCGGGACAACATCGCTTTCAAGCAGAAGGAGCTGGACGCGCATGAGTTGTTGAACGGTGTCATCAAGACTTTTACGTTGAAGGTGTCGCAGAACGGCGGAAGCATTTCTTCCGATTTCCGGGCGGAAGACGCAGGAATCTATGTGGATGAGATGCATTTCACCAACGTGATTTTCAACCTGATGGACAATGCCGTCAAGTACAAGCGGGACGATGTGGATCTTCATCTGACCCTTCGGACGTGGAACACGGGGGGCAAGATCAACATCTCGATAGAGGATAACGGTATTGGTATCCAAAAGGATGATTTGAAACGGGTGTTCGAGAAATTCTATCGGGTGCATACCGGGAATAAACACGATGTCAAGGGCTTCGGGCTGGGACTGGCTTACGTCAAGAAAATTGTAAACTTGCAGAACGGCACGATTCACGCCGAGAGCGAGTATGGACAGGGAACAAAATTTATAATCACATTACCAACAATTAAATGATAAAGATTATGGAAGAGAAATTGCGTATATTGTTGTGCGAAGACGACGAGAGTCTGGGCATGTTGCTGAGAGAGTATCTGCAGGCCAAGGGGTATGAGGCTGATCTTTGCCCAGACGGGGAAGTCGGTTACCGTGCGTTTCTGAAGAACCGTTACGAGATGTGCGTGCTGGATGTGATGATGCCGAAGAAGGATGGTTTCCAGTTGGCACAGGAAATCCGTCAGGTGAATTCAGAAGTACCTATTATTTTCCTCACGGCCAAGAATCTGAAAGAAGATGTCTTTGACGGTTTCAAGATTGGGGCGGATGACTATATCACCAAGCCGTTCTCCATGGAGGAACTGGTGTTCCGCATGGAGGCCATCTTGCGTCGCGTGAAAGGGAAGAAGGTAAAAGAGACCAATATGTACAAATTGGGTAAGTTCACGTTTGATACGCAACGCCAGATTCTGGCCATCGGCGACAAGCAGACCAAACTGACGACAAAGGAAAGCGAACTGTTGTCTTTGCTGTGTGCCCACGCCAATGATGTGTTGCAGCGTGAACTGGCCTTGAAGACCATTTGGATTGATGACAACTATTTCAATGCCCGGAGCATGGATGTGTACATCACCAAGCTGCGCAAGCACCTGAAAGACGACCCCTCCATTGAGATTAACAATGTCCACGGGAAGGGATATCGCCTGATTGTCCCCACGGATGAGGAGTAAGGGAAATAGAGGCCATGCTAAAAGCAATCCCCCGGCCTTGCAGGTCCGGGGGATTGCTTTTTTTAATCCTGTATCTTTTTGTTCATGATGATATGGACGATGATGCCGGCGATGATGGCCAACAACGCCAATCCGTTAGGCCAGTTGTAATCCAGCCAGTTGCATACATAACTCAGGACCAACACTACAGTTCCCAACACAATCATGAGGATACCTAAATTCTTCAAAAAACTGTTCATCGTATGTTTCTTTTTTTATGTTTTCCTTTATTCGGCCTACAAATTAACGCATAATTCTTTAAATGCCGAAACTTTTTATGGAAAAAAAGACAAGAAAGGCGGATTTTAGTCTTTGGTATTTGAAAATACTTTCCTTAATACCTCTTGGCTGACGCTCAATTCTTCTATGCTCAGTCCTTTCAGGGCCTCCTTGAGGGTCTTGTTGGCCACGAACCTTGATTTCTCTTCCAGGTCACGCCCCCTTTTGGTCAGGTGGACAAGGTTGATTCTCCGGTCTGTCTTTCCCGCAATCCGCACCACAAGGTTCAGCCGCTCCATATTGTCAATCAGTCGGGTCATGCTGGGCTTGTCTTTGAAGGTCGCGTTGCAGAGTTCCTGCTGGGTGACACCGTCCTTTTCCCACAGGTATAACAGTACGGTCCATTGTTCCGGAGTAAGGTCCACATCATATTGTCTGAAGTTGCGGTAGAGCTTGCGGTTGATGGCAGCCGATACCTTTCCGTTCAAGATGGCAAAAATAAGTTTGATATCAAAGTTGAACTGTTCGCTCATGTCTTTCATATTTGTTCTGTCTTACAAAGGTAGGACATTTCTTAGAGACTGCGGTCGTGCGTTTGCCTTAAAATTCATTAAACTTACGTGGATTTTTGTCTTTTGTGAGTGCCGTGGCCGGATTTCCGCGAATTATTATCCGAAAAATTTGCAAGAAAGCGGATAAAACCGTAATTTTGCACCGCATTTTTGCATAACAGTATTAATTATTTATTTAACGTATTATGAATCAATACGAAACCGTTTTCATTTTAACTCCCGTTTTGTCTGACGATCAGATGAAGGAAGCGGTCGCCAAGTTCAAGGGTATCCTTACCGACAACGGTGCGGAAATCATCAATGAGGAGAACTGGGGCCTGAAGAAGTTGGCTTATGCCATTGAGAAGAAGTCCACCGGATTCTATGTCCTGTTGGAGTTCAAGGCTCAGCCGGAAGTGATTAAGACGTTGGAGGTGAACTTCCGTCGTGACGAGAAAGTGCTTCGTTTCTTGGTTGTAAAGATGGAGAAGTACGCAGCAGAATATGCTGAGAAGAGAAGAAATAACAAAGTTAAAAAGGAGGATTAAATCATGGCACAGCAATCAGAAATCAGATATTTGACTCCGCCGACCGTCGACGTGAAGAAGAAGAAATACTGCCGTTTCAAGAAGAGCGGTATCAAGTATATCGACTATAAGGATCCCGAATTCCTGAAGAAGTTTTTGAATGAGCAGGGGAAGATTCTGCCCCGTCGCATTACGGGTACTTCTTTGAAGTATCAGCGTCGCGTGGCTCAGGCTGTCAAGAGGGCCCGTCACTTGGCACTTCTTCCATTCGTAACCGATTTGATGAAATAATTTATAAGGAGGAATAAGTATGGAACTCATATTGAAAGAAGATGTTGTAGGTTTGGGCTACAAGAACGACATTGTGGAAGTGAAGTCGGGTTATGGCCGCAATTACCTTATTCCTACCGGAAAGGCTGTGATTGCTTCTGAGTCTGCCCGCAAGATGTTGGCGGAAGAGTTGAAGCAGCGCGCTCATAAGTTGGAGAAAATCAAGAATGATGCGTTGGCTTTGGCTGAGAAGATGAACGGCGTTTCGTTGACGATTCCTACGAAAGTCAGCGCGACGGGTGTCGTTTATGGCTCTGTGAACAGCTTGCAAATCGCGGATGAGCTGAAGAAGCTGGGCTTTGAAATCGACCGCAAGCGGATTGTGGTGAAAGATGTGAAAGCCGTGGGTTCTTATCAGGCTACGGTCAATCTGCACAAGGAAGTTTCTGTCGAAATACCTTTCGAGGTGGTGGCAGAAGAGGCATAAGTGCCGATTTTGTATTATCGAGTGCGATTTTAATTGTGTGTTGATAAAATGAGGGGAACATCCATACTGAAGTGGGTGTTCTTCTTTTTTTTATGTGGCTGGTTGGATTTGAGGTTGGCGCGAAAAGGGCAAAAAGAAAGGCCATGCGGTGAGCATGGCCTCTTTTCTTTTTAAGTCCGTGGCTTGAATTACTCAGCTTCGGGAGCGGCAGCTTCAGCTGCGGCGCTATCAACAACAGCGCTATCAGCTACTGTGCTGTCGGCAACTTCTTCTACAACAACTTCCTCAACGGCTACAGAGTCAGTGTCAGCTGCAGTTTCAGCCTGAGAAGTCTTGTTACCGCAAGAAGCGAAAGAAATAGCTGCGAAAGCTACGAACATAAATGCTAACTTTTTCATTTTTTTTGCTTTTTAAATCTGTAAAACAATCAATTGCTTATTAAAACACTGCAAAGGTATATACTTTTTTGATATGTTGTACACTTTACCCTCGTTTTTTTTGGCGTGTTTTTTTATGTTGAGTATAATATGCAATGAATCAGAAACTTGTGTTGTGTTAATTTTTTAAGTGGAGGCTGTATTTCTCATGGAAATGTGTAACTTTGCAACGTTTTCTTAATAATGTGCAGGCTATAATATAATAGGTATATGGCAGAAACGTCTGTTTTTGAGGGAAAGAAGGCCGCTTATTTCACATTGGGGTGCAAGCTGAACTTTGCTGAGACTTCCACGGTGGGGAAACTGTTAGGGCAAGCTGGCGTGGAGACGGTGAAGGAAGGTGAAAAGGCCGACATCTGTGTGGTGAACACTTGTTCGGTGACCGAGGTGGCCGACCATAAGTGCCGTCAGGCTATCCACAAGTTGGTGAGGCAGCATCCGGGGGCTTTTGTGGTGGTAACGGGTTGTTATGCCCAGCTTAAGCCGGAGCAGGTGGCATCCATTGATGGGGTGGATCTGGTTTTGGGGGCGGAACAGAAAGGGGAGATTCTGCATTATTTGGCAGAACGTCTGCCGCATGTGACGGAAGGACGGGATTGGGGAA
Organism: uncultured Paraprevotella sp.; assembly: GCA_944320765.1. Classification (GTDB taxonomy): domain Bacteria; phylum Bacteroidota; class Bacteroidia; order Bacteroidales; family Bacteroidaceae; genus Paraprevotella. The sequence continues at coordinate 65,318 of CALUIS010000010.1, read as the reverse complement.
ATGCCTGCCATGAGGTTCATGCGGTATCGGCGAAGGATATCCGTACGTTCATGCCTTCCTGTTCTTGTGGTGACCGTACCCGTTATTTCTTGAAAGTTCAGGACGGCTGCGATTATTATTGCACTTATTGTACCATTCCGTATGCCCGCGGCCGGAGCCGTAACGGAAGCATCGAATCCTTGGTGCGTCAGGCGGAAGAGGTGGCTTCCGCAGGAGGACGGGAGATCGTACTGACCGGCGTGAACATCGGTGATTTCGGAAAGACTACGGGGGAGGCGTTTTTGGACCTGCTGAAGGCTCTCGACCGTGTGGAGGGGATAGCCCGTTACCGCATATCTTCCATCGAACCGAATCTGCTGACAGACGAGGTGCTGGAGTTTTGTGCGGCTTCCCGTGCTTTCATGCCCCATTTCCATATCCCGTTGCAAAGCGGGAGTGATGCGGTCCTGAAGTTGATGCATCGCCGGTATACCACCGCGTTTTTTGCGGACAAGGTGGCGCGGGTGAAGGCGCTCATGCCGGATGCTTTTATCGGTGTGGATGTGATTGTGGGAACGAGAGGGGAGACTGAGGACTGCTTCGAGGAAGCTTGCCGTTTTATAGAAAGCTTGGATGTCAGCCAACTTCATGTGTTCAGTTATTCGGAGCGACCGGGGACGATGGCCTTGAAGATTCCCCACAAGGTGTCGCCAGAGGAGAAACACCGACGCAGCCAGCGGTTGCTGGATTTGTCCCAAGCTAAGTGGGAGGCTTTTTATCGGAAACATATCGGACGCGAGGCCGAAGTCTTGTTGGAAAAGTCCAGGACCAGAGGGGTGATGCACGGTTTCACGGGAAATTATATCCGTGTGGAGTTGCCGCTCAAGGGAGATTGGGACAATCGCATCGTGCGTGTCCGTCTGGAAGATTTCAACGCCGGCCGTTCGGCCCTTCGTGCCACCTTGTTATAAATAGGAGGGGAGTGTGATGGATAAAGTGGCGGTAGTGATTTTGAATTGGAACGGCGAGGCAATGCTGCGCCGTTTCCTTCCGGGCGTGCTGGCTCATACGCGTGGGCGGGTCTATGTGGCCGACAATGCTTCCACGGACGGTTCCTTGTCATGGCTGGCGGAAGAATACCCTCGCGTGGACACGATTTTGCTGGACCGGAATTATGGGTTTGCCGAGGGGTACAACCAGGCCTTGTCGCGCATAGAGGCGGAATATTATGTGTTGTTGAATTCGGATGTGGAAGTGAAGGATGACTGGCTGAAGCCTATGGTGGGTTATATGGACTCCCATCCGGCCGTGGCGGCCTGCCAGCCTAAGGTCATGAGTTGGCACGAGCCGGACAAGTTCGAGTACGCCGGGGCGGCCGGGGGGTATATGGATGCTTTGGGGTATCCATATTGCCGGGGGCGGATTCTCGGGACGGTGGAGGCCGACCAAGGACAGTATGATGCGGTAGCCTCTGTCTTCTGGGCCACGGGGGCGGCGTTGATGGTGCGTAGTGCCGTGTATCGTGAGGCCGGCGGGCTGGATGCACGTTTCTTTGCCCACATGGAGGAGATTGATTTCTGTTGGCGTTTGCGCAGCCGGGGATATGGTGTCGCCTGTGTGCCTTCGGCTGTGGTCTACCATGTGGGCGGGGGGACTTTGCCCAAGGAGAATCCCCGTAAGACTTATCTGAATTTCCGTAACAACCTCTATATGCTTTATAAGAATCTGCCGGAGTCCCGTTTGAGGCCGGTGATGCGCTGGCGTTTCTGGCTGGATCGGTTGGCGGCCTTGCAGTTCTTGTTGAAGGGCGAGTATGGTTCTTTCCGTGCCGTGTTTCAGGCCCGCCGGGATTTTAGGAGGCAGAAACCGTACCTGGTGCTTTCGCGGAAGGAGAATCTGTCCCTTGCGACTGTAGGGTGTATTCCTGAGCAGGCTCCGTTCAGCATTTTGTGGGATTATTACGTCAAAGGCTGTCGCATATACTCAAAGCTGCTCCATTGAACATCTTTTTTTGCTTTTTTTAGGAAAATGTTTGGCTGACAATCTATTTATTTGTACATTTGTATGCGGATTTAACAAAAGATAAGCATTGGGACGGATTTTCATTTTACTCATAAGCCTGACTGTGTTTTTTTCTTCTTGTCAGTGGACACCTTCGTCTTGGTGGGGGGACAGTCTTTCTGGCAAGAAAGAGAAGATTTTCCGTTACGACCGTTTGGTGGATGAATTTGTTTCTTTGAACAGTTTTTCTTCTCTCCAACGGATGAAGACGGAGTATCCGGTGCCGACACGTTTGCTGATTGAGGACGTGTTGGCTGTCGGTTCCGTTCAGGATGCCCATATCGACCAACGCTTGCGGGATTTTTATCTGGACTCCACGATGCAGGTCTTGTTGGAGGATGTGCATAACGAATATACCGACTTGAGTGGCGAAGAGAAAGAAATCTTCTCCGTGTTCCATCAGGTGAAGAAGGCCAATCCGTCGTTCACGATACCTTTCATGTATGCCCAGATTTCCGGCCTGAACCAAAGCATTGTGGTGGGAGACAGCCTGTTGGGCATCAGTCTGGATAAATATCTGGGGAAAGATTATCCTTTGTACAAGAAGTATTATCATGCCTATCAGCGGCGTGTCATGGACCGGAGCCGTTTGGTGCCGGATGCCTTGTTCTTCTATTTGTCGCACGAATATCCGTTGCAGGAGGGGCGGGTCTATACCTTGTTGGATTATATTTCGGATTTCGGGAAAATCCATTGGGTGATCGCTCATTGTCGGAATATCACTTTGGAAGAGGAAGTGGGATTCTGTGAAGAACGGGTCCGTTGGTTCCGTCAGCATGAGGCGGAGGTGTGGAGGCATCTGTCGGGAGAAGGTCTGCTGGATTCTTCGGACTTGACGATGATTCGTTATTTCATGGAGCCTCGTGCCAATACGCCTTATGTCAGTGACGACTGTCCGGACCAGATCGGCTTGTGGCTGGGGGGGCAGATTGTGGACCATTATATGAAGCGTCATCCGGATATGGCCATCGGAGAATTGCTCCGGATGGACGATTACAAGGAGATGCTTCGCGAATCGGGTTATCACCCGTCAGACAAGAAGAAGTGATGGAGCCGGCTCTTTATTTGATACCTGTCACGTTGGGGGATACGCCTTTGTCGCGTGTCCTGCCGGATTATAATGCGGAAATCATCCGCGGCATCAAGCATTTCATTGTGGAAGACGTGCGTTCGGCGCGCCGTTTCCTGAAGAAGGTGGACCGGGACATCGACATTGACGGGCTGACTTTCTTTGCCATGGGGAAACATGCTGCCCCGGAACAGTTCGCCGCTTATCTCCGTCCGTTGGAACAAGGTTTGCCGGTGGGCGTGATATCCGAGGCCGGTTGTCCGGCTGTGGCCGACCCGGGGGCCGACGTGGTGGCCATAGCCCAGCGCAAAGGGCTTCGTGTCGTTCCATTGGTGGGGCCGTCGTCCATGATTCTGGCCGTGATGGCTTCCGGCTTCAACGGGCAGAGTTTCGCTTTCAACGGCTATCTCCCCATCGACCCGCCGGAGCGCGTCAGGCGCATCAAGGCATTGGAGCAACGGGCCTATTCCGAGCATCAGACCCAACTTTTCATAGAGACGCCTTACCGCAATGCCAAACTGTTTGACACGTTGTTGCAGGCTTGCCGTCCGCAGACGCGCCTTTGCGTGGCGGCCGGCATCACCTGCCCGGAGGAGTTCATCAAGACCCGCACGGTACAGGACTGGAAGAAGCGTCCCTTGCCGGATTTGTCCAAGATTCCCGCCATCTTCCTGATTTACCCTTGATGTCGATGATTGTTTGGGCTTTCGCTCTCTCTTTGTTCATATTCCTTTTATAAATGTATAACGGATTATGAATGAGATGAGATGGCGTGGAGTATGGTTGTTTCAGGATTGTAGTGGGGGAATGTAGATTGCCTCGGGTTAAAAGTTGATTTTAATTTTGACTGAAGTGTCCAAATAGAAACGCAACGTTTTTCGGTTCTCGGCGCAAGCCCTAAACTATGAAAAACACTGCGGGGGACGCCAAACGGCGGGGGCGCAAAGCCCCCGGGAGTGTCCGACAGCAATACAAAAAACGAAAAGGGAGGCCGAAGCCTCCCAACGATTAATTAACTTTGTATTGCCATGTCAAATCAACTAATCGAGGCCCAAAGGTACGAAATCTATCTTGGACTGAAAAGGAAATGGAGCAAAACCCGCATAGCAAAGGATATCGGGGTCTCTGTGTCAACAGTCTGCCGGGAAGTCAAACGCAACGCGAAACCCGACGGCAGCTATGTATGGAAACAGGCGCAGGCCAAATGTGAGAGTCGCAGGCACGGTTTGCAGGGCAACCACCGCAAGCCGGAAGAGCTGTGGTGGCGTGTCGACCGCATGATAGAGGAGGACTGGTCGCCAGCCCAGATAGCCGGCGTGCTCCGAAAGGTGGGCATATGCATTTGCAAGCAGACCATTTACAACCACGTCCATGCCGACAAGACGGGGAAACTGGCCAGGCATATGCTCCATGAATTGAAGTACAGACGCCGTGCAAGGCGGCAGCGTCCGACCAAGGCGGCCAACATCCCCTGCCGCACAAGCATACACGAACGGCCCGCGGAGGCCGACGGCAAACGCTTCGGGGACTGGGAGATGGACACCATCGTGGACTCATACGGCCATGCCATACTCACACTGACGGAACGCTCCACCAATTTCATCCTCATGAAAAGGCTCAAGGAAGGACGGAAGGCACTGCCGACAGCGAAAGCGGTGGTCAGATTGTTGTTCCCATACAGGACACGCCTAAACACCATCACCACCGACAACGGGTCTGAATTCGCCGCACATCTTGCCATCACCAAAGGGCTGGCACGAAAAGGACACGAGAAAGTCATCGTCTATTTTGCCGATTCATACTCCGCATGGCAGAGGGGGCCATTGAGAACGCAAACAAGCTCATCAGAAAGTACATCCCTAAAAAGGCCAACTTCAATGACTTTACCGACGCATACATCAAAAAGGTGCAGTATAAACTCAACAGAAGGCCCAGGGAAAAACTAAACTTTGATGCACCGAAAGAGCGTTTCTTCAGAAACTTCAACTAACTTTGCATTTGCTGTTGGGCTCTACAGATTTTAATTTTGACAAATAAAAAACTGATTTTTTTGTGATATTTAAAAATCTTTGTATATTTGTGCTGAGATGTGAGAGGAGGACTCTCGAGTTCAGGCGGACTGTGATGGAAGGGAATTTTATATGATTAGTTAAATGATAGATTATATATTATGAAGACGTCTTTTTTAATTTGGATATTTATGCTTGTGCCGGTTTGGGGAATGGCACAGCAGGTAGAATATCAAACTTTTGTTTATACAAGTGATGATTTGGCAGATGAAATAGCCAGACAATATGAGGAGCAGGGTGCGAGGGGCTATTTGGGTGATTTGTTTAATGCAAGCAAGGAGGCTGTAAAAGGCATAGCTTCAGGTTATGTCACATCTTTTATGGATTTGGGCGTAAACGCTATAGCTTCGTTAGTAACACGTAATTCGAGGTTGAAACAGGAGTGGGAAGAAATGGTGAAAGCTGAGAATGTGTATGAAACAACTATAAATACTGTTTCAGAGATGAATGATTTTTATAAAGAGACATCTTTTGACGGGGCGATGGATCCGAAAGGAATGCGTTTTGATGGGATTGGATGCTTGCGTAAGGAAGGCAACGATACGGTATTTTATATTTCTTGCCATATAGATCGTTCCAAAATAGATCGTATTATCAATCATTCAAAATTTGAGTTGATTCTTGATACGTTGATAATCAGTCCTACTCATTCCAATTTGCCTAATACGCCGTTCAATTTGCCTTTTACTTTTGCCGAGCGTCAGAATTTTAGTCTGTCCATGAATATCAAATTGACATCTTCATGGATGAATGAGATTGTTCAATTACAAAAGGACCAGTTGCTTGGTGAGTTTTATATTAATATCCCTGTTGGCCAAAATTCATTAGATGAAAAGGGATTTTTACGATATGTCCGTAGGTTTGGTGAGCCTTCTGCTTATGATGTTGTAGGGGAAAGTTTTATTATTCCGCGTTCTTTTATGGGATATCGAGATGAAAATGATATTTATAGAAATAGTTGGGGAACTGGGGAATATAAATTGTCCATAGATCTGAAGGAAACTTGTGATGTAACAGAACAATATCGTGCAAACTGGAAGAAAGATTGTAAACATCGCAAGAAAATGCAGAAAGAAGGGAATATTTTTGTTGCAGGTTGGCAGATGGTTTCTAATCAACGTTGGGATGAGTTGACTCAAGCGTGGGTGATTACTACGCTTAAAGCTCCGGTTGGAATTATTACGAAAGACGTGATAGATAAGTTGGGGATTGAAACAACGTCTACATCAGCTTTATCTGCTACAAAACAGGCAGCTTCACCGATGATTGAAAAATAGGAGTATAACCATTAAAACTATATATTATGAGAGCTAAATTTTTGTTTTTTTTAGTGATGTCTTTGTGTGCTAAACTTTGTGTAGCCCAGACAACAGGACTTTTTGTGACAGAGGAAAGCTATTATGTGAAAAATGGCGAGACATGGACGGTTTATCAGATTATTACTGGTGCCAAAGGAGAATATGTTCAATATAATGCTGACGATAGCTATTATTATTTAAAAATGGATTCATCTCCTTCTGTGGCAATCCCTAAGAAAATTAATGGTGGTGTTTATACCTATGATAAAGATCAGAAAAAGTGGAAAGATGAACCGACATGGAATTTGATTGGCAGGTATGATTATTTTGATAGTGACAATGGAGGGAAACCTATATGCTGTTTTCAGGGAGGGTATTTGGTTAAGACAAACTCTTCTACATGGAAAGAGTATCGTCCTGAACTAAGGAGTGGTGTGTATGATACTTATGATGAAGTGAAAACAGAAGGTAATCTTAAGGTTGTTGAAAATGCTGATCGGAAGATAAAGATACCAAGTTCAGAAATCTTATCAAAATTTACGGATGGAAGTTACGCTATAAAAGAATATGTAAATGGTGAATGGATAGATGCCGAGAAATTGATAATAGATTTTGGGGAATATTCAGCAGGAAGAATGAAGAATCTTTTCATGGAGATGATGAGAGGGTTTTATGAATAATTGAATGTATAATTTTTTGTTCGTGTTCCGATTCTTTCAATCATGAGAAGAATACTGTTTGTTTTCTGTTTCGTGATGTTTGCAGCAGGAAATATGATTTCGGCTCAGACGGTTGATTCCTGTAATGCAGAAAGACTCAAGCAGATAGATAAGGCTTGTCGACAATATGTTCTGAAATCTCAATATGATTCAATCCTTACGTTACGTTTGGAGGCTTTAAACATCACTCAACATGTGTTTGGGAAAAAAGCACCCCAATATGGGGCTGCCTTAAAGAACGTAATTAATGGCTATGATTGGTTGAGATTATTAGGAAATATAGATGAGAAAAGAGCCAAAGAATTGTTTGAAGAATCTTCTAAATATACGAAAGAATGGATAGGATTGAATAGACTTTCAGAGAATATAGAAAATGAAGACTATCAGAAGTTTTATTGTGGCTATGCAAGAGATTTGCTGTTCATTGAAAGTGACACAGTCGGAGCAAGAGATTTATTAGCAGATTATAGTAAGCAAATTAAGGAACGTTATGGAGATGGTTCGGAATTATATTATAATGCATTAGACAATCAGAAAGACTGTTTCTGTATGGAAGAGCAAGTTCCATACTTGGAAAAGATGTTGGAAATTGCGAAAAATATATGGGGGGAGAAACATCTTAATTATCAAACGATATTATTGAAATTATCAGTAGCTCAACAATATATAGGAAACGTTCGTTCGGCGTTGGAACTTGATAAGAAGAGGGATATGAATGTTTTCATTGATTCTTTGGCTTTTCTGTTCGACGGGGAGAACATGGGAGTGGATTTTCAGGAGATGCAACTTGCTGATATTTTGACACAGGCAACTCTTAATTCTCGGTATGGAAATTGGAATGAGGCAAATCAGAAGTATAGACAAGTTATTTATAAGTTGCTGGATGAAAAGGGTTCTCCTTTGTCAGAAATGAATTTTTTCTCATCTTTTCAGGGGCTTGTTAATAATTTCATGTCACTGGGTAGAATGGATTCTGTCATAATATTTGGGAAAGAGATTGTTCCACAGGTCGTTTTTAAAAGTCCTAAGCTTGCAATTCAGCTCTTGATTATTGTTAACAATGCTTGCCATAATTCACAGGCTTTAAACTTTATAGAAGAAATACTTACCAGAAACTCTTCTCTTAAGGCAGAATCTATTTATCCCAATTTGCTTGAAAGTATGGCAGAAACGTACGGTATGAATAGAGATGTTAAAAGTGCGATGCAGCTTATCCAAGAGGCATATGATATGAGGGGACAGTCTATAAAGGATAGGATAAGGAAATTGGTGCATGAGGAAATTATTTATATGATATGCGAAGATTATTCTAATGCATTTCGTTTAAATAGGGAAGTTAAAACGAATATGGAACAATTGCCCGATTATGAGAATACGACTGATTACCAGAGTATGCTTATGCGGTCATGTCTGGAGGGGAGCAGGCAGAAAGAGTATCAGGTGGTTAAAAATAGCGGAGAATATTTGTTGTCTCATAATGTGCCGTTGAACGAGTTGCATAGTTTTTTTGATTTTGAACTGAGTCTGACCGGTTCTGTCAGTTATGTCTTACAAATACCTCAAATAACATATATTTATGTTCCATTGATTGATGCATATTGCAGTCTCTCTTTATTTGAGGATGCCAAATCATTGCTCCGCGATTTCGTTTGTCATATGCACGAATCCATTTATTTGGGGTTGTCGTTAGTGGGTCCTTCTTCTGTTGCTACCGGTGGGGTGGATATACGTCTTATGGGAACGATTTCCCAAAATGTAGTGACAAAATATGCAGCACAATTAGGCGATGACAGTATCTGCGCTTTAGCATATGACGATGCATTGCTTACAAAGCAAATTCAACTTAATGCCAGTGATAATTTGAGAGAGTTGATTCTTTCGTCGGGTGATGATGTTATTAAGAAAAAGTTTGGTGAATTGATAAAGACGCAATCATATATGGATAATGCGGGATATATGGGTTGGTCTATGGATTCATTGTTGCAACGTAAAAGGCAATTGGAGATTCAGTTAAATCTTGATTCCAAGCTCATTGGCGATTATACGAAAAAATTGAGTCGCCGTTGGAATGATGTTCAAAAGAAACTTCATCCTGGTGAATATGCTGTAGAATTTACCTCATATGAAGAAAATGATGAAGAATATTATTATGCAAATATCTTATCTTCTGGTAAGACTCCGGAATTTATCTATATATGTTCCAAATCAGATTTGGGAAAAATATCAGCACCATATACTGACGCATCAGCAGCCAATCTGGTATGGGGGCCTATCGTGTCAAAATGTCCAGATGCAAAAAGATTTTATTTTTCGCCTGTTGGCATATTGCATGTGCTTGGCATAGAAAACTTTGTTACCCAAGATGGAAGCTTGATTGCCGAACAGTATGAATTGTATAGGCTTTCATCCACGTCCAAGTTGATTGAAACGAGAAATAGGGATAATGTGATGTCTGGAGTTATATATGGCGGGCTTTTTTATGATGCAGATTTACAAGCAATATCTCAATATGATAAAGCGAACAAGAGTAGAGGGAGAGAAGTTCAACACATTTCCCAAAGCATGGTAGATTCTTTGAATTTAAGAGGTGGGGTCTCTTATCTTCCATCGACGAAAACAGAGGTGGAATATATTGGTCGTATTTTGGCTCAGTCCGATATTTCTATTACTTTGTTGCAAGGGAATGAAGGTTCCGAAGGTTCCTTTAAGTCAATATCTGGAGGGAAAGTGAATTTTTTACATGTTGCAACACATGGATTTTATTGGAATGAAAGAGAATCGCAAAAGAACTCGATGCTTGGCTTTATATCGGCTTTTACTGGAAATCACGTAGGTATGGAGGATAAGGCTATGACACGTTCTGGCTTGCTGTTTGCGGGGGCAAATAATGCTTTGTTTGGGAAATTTTTTCCAGCTAATGTTGATGATGGCATACTCACGGCAAGAGAAATTTCAGAACTTGATTTGCGGAATATAGATTTAGTGGTACTTTCTGCCTGTCAAACCGGGTTGGGAGAAGTAATGGGTGATGGGGTTTGGGGGTTGCAGCGTGGTTTCAAGAAAGCAGGGGCAAATACTTTGCTGATGAGTCTTTGGAAGGTTGATGATGTGGCCACGCAAAAGTTGATGACACGGTTTTATGCAAATCTGATGTCTGGGATGAATCGGTATAAGGCTTTACGTGAAGCACAACGTTATGTAAGGGAATATGAAATAGAGAAGGAAGCTGTAGAAAATAGCGGTCGGCATCTATTGTCTGCGCATGCACGGGAGCAGGCACGAATGAAAAAATCTAATAGGGTTGTTATGAAGAAGGTGCGACCTTATGCAAATCCGAAGTATTGGGCGGCTTTCATTCTTCTAGACGCGATTGATTGATTTGATGTTGCTGTTGTCAAGAGGGTTGTTGGTCCTTTGGATTCATGAGCGGCGTTCGGTTCTGTGCGGCAAGATGCGTGACGCTTTGCGGGGAGATGTTTTCCGCTGTGCGGCAAGCGGGTGTCTGGAGTGTGGTAAGGCGTTCTGTCTCCTCTTCTTTCTGTCAGTTTTGTTGCGGTGGGGTTCGCAGGATTCAGGTGTGCTGAATTTCAGATGGATAGGGTGAACGCCTTTGCGTAAGGGAGTCACCGCACTTTCAGGTATGGTGCTTGTTGTTTATTGGTTTTCAACTTGTTGCGGTGAACCCTTGTCGGGAGGAGCGTTAAATAAGGTTGTTGCGGGCGTTTCCGATGGAAGTTTCTTTCCCGAAAATTGCTTTTGTGGGGGAGATTGGATAACTTTGCCGCATATCGGAATGTATTGACAACCCAATTAAAAGGAAATGGAAATGAGAAAGAAATGGATAATGTGGGGACTGGCGGCTTGCCTGTTCCCGGCGGTGTCCGAGGCTTGTACGGGCATCACGCTGAAGTCGGCGGACGGGGCCACGGTGCTGGCCCGGACGATAGAGTGGGGAGGCAGCGACCTGGACAGCCGTTATGTGGTGGTGCCGCGCGGATATGCGCAGCAAGCTTACGTGACGGGCGGAAAAAGGGAAGGGATGAAGTTTGAGGCGCGTTACGGTTATGTCGGCGTGGCTGTGGAACTGGAGGACTTCGTGGCCGAAGGACTCAACGAGGCCGGCCTGTCCGCGGGGTTGTTCTATTTCCCGCAGTATGGAGGATACGAGGCGTATGACCCGGCGAAGAAGGAATGTTCCATCTCCGACTTGCAGCTGGTGCCTTGGATGCTGGCCTCGTTCAAGACGGTGGAAGAGGCGAAGGAAGGACTCCGGAAGGTGCATGTCGTCTCGTCGGACCCGCGGGCATCCACGGCGCACTGGCGCATCGCCGACGCTTCGGGGCGGCAGGTGGTGCTGGAGATTGTGGACGGGCAGCCGCATTTCTATGAGAACGAGCTGGGCGTGCTGACCAATTCTCCCGGTTTTGAATGGCAGATGACGAATCTGAACAATTATGTGAACCTTTATCCCGGCGGGGCGGAAAAGAAGCGGCTGGGCGGAGCCACGTTGTCCGCTTTCGGGGCGGGGAGCGGATTCCTGGGACTCCCGGGCGACGTGACGCCGCCTTCGCGGTTCGTTCGTGCGGCGTTCTACCAGGCTTCGTCGCCCGTGCAGGCCACGGCCGGTCGGACGGTGGCGCAGGCGTTCCAAATCCTTAATAATTTCGACATCCCCGTGGGCATCGAGTTCGCGGACGGGAAGGTGCCGGCGGACATCCCGAGCGCCACGCAGTGGACATCGGCCACGGACCTCAAGAACCTGGTGTTCTATTACCGCACGATGTACAACAGTGCCATCCGCAGCATTGACCTGAAAACGATAGATTTCGCCAAGGCGGCTTACCGTTCGGTGCCGGTGGACGAGGTGAAAGAGCAGCCTTTTGTCCCGCTTGTGATTGAATGAGTGGCGGAAAAGTTGTATTTTTGCAGGCGATTAAAGCAATGTGACTATGAAGATAGGGATTATCGCGGCCATGAGTGCCGAACGGGAACAGCTTGCCAGGCTGCTGGACGGGCTGCATGAAGAGCAGGCGGGGCTGTTCCGCTATGTAGTGGGAAAATTGGGAGAAAACACCTTATATATCATGGAGTGCGGCATCGGGAAGGTGAATGCCGCAGTGGGGGCTTGCGAGTTCATCACGCGGATGCAGCCGGACGTGATTGTCAGCACCGGCGTGGCCGGAGGCATCGACGAAGGCGTGGGCGTGATGGACGTGGTGGCCGCCTCGGAGGTGGTGTACCACGATGTGTGGTGCGGCATGGGCAATGCCTACGGGCAGGTGCAGGGCCTGCCCCCCCGGTTCGCGTGCGACGGGCGGCTGGTGCGCGTGGCGGCCTCGCTGCCGTCTCCCGTGCCGGTGCATGTCGGCCTGATTTGCTCGGGGGACAAGTTCGTGACGGCCCTTTCCGAGCTGGAAGCCATCAAGGCCGAGTTTCCCGAAGGGCTGGCCGTGGACATGGAGTCCGGCGCCATCGCCCAGGTGTGCCATTTGTATAAGGTGCCGTTTATCAGCTTCCGGGTCGTCAGCGACACGCCGGGGGCGAAGGAGCATTGGGACCAGTATGAGAATTTCTGGGAGACGCTGGCCGACCATTCCTTCGGGGTGGTGAAAGCCTTCCTGGAGAGTCTCCCCGCGACGTTGGACTGAAAGTTTAATTAGAAGATAAGATGAAAAAGATTCCGAGTTTTACGATTGACCACAACCGCCTGCTGCGCGGCATCTACGTGTCCCGCAAGGACGAGGTGGGGAACGAGGTGGTCACCACCTTCGACATCCGCATGAAGGAACCCAATCGCGAGCCTGCTTTGGGGCAGGGGGCGTTGCATACGATCGAGCATCTCGCCGCCACGTTCCTGAGGAACCATCCCGTGTGGGCGGACAAGATTGTCTATTGGGGGCCGATGGGTTGCCTAACGGGCAATTACCTGCTGATGAAGGGCGACCTGGAGTCGGCCGACATCGTGGACCTGATGAAGGAGACGTTCCGCTTTGTGGCCGGTTTCGAGGGCGATGTGCCGGGGGCCGCGCCGCAGGATTGCGGCAACTATCTGCTGCACGACCTGCCGATGGCCAAGTGGGAGTCGGCCAAATACCTGCATGAGGTGTTGGAGCATATCACCGACGCCAACCTGCATTACCCGCAGCGGGAAGATTAGGATCAAGGCAAACGGGGCGCGGGTTCGCGCCCTGTTTTATTTCCCGATGGGCTGGATTTTCCGCCGAAGTGCCTTGGAGATTTCCAGGAACATGTAGCGGCGGGGCTGGGAGTGGATTTGCGCGCTGTCGGCGGAGTATTTCCGTGCGGCGTATTCCTTGGACTTCTCGAACGTGAGGCGTGACATCTCGCTCTGCGATTTGCCTTGCGAGGTGGAGTCCAGCTTCTCTTCCGGGAAGAAGTCGTCCAGGTCGATGTCGCCGATCATGGTGGTCTCCAGGAACTGGGCGCGGCTGTGGTTGCGGTCGGTGTAGTAGCCCACGTACATGTGTCCGGGGACGCGCACCAGGATGGGGTCGATGTTGATGGCCCTCAGCAGGGAGGCGAACAGCACGCTGCCGTCCACGCAGTTGATTTGCGAGGAGGCGAGGGCGTCCTCCAGCGTGCGTACCCGCTGGGCATAGACCACGTTGCTCGACAGGCTGCTGTTGGAGATGGAGCTGTAGCGGAACTTGCGCCGTTGCAGCACGTTCCACAAGGCATAGACTTGTTTGTCCACATAATCCGCCTTTTTGCTTTGGTAGCCGAGGAAGCGGTTGACGATGCGCGTGTTCAGGGCCTCGCGGAGGATTTGGTCGATGAGCGGGCTGTCTTCGTTGACGTAGGCCGCGAACAGCACGCCGGTGTTATGGAAGCGGTTCTGCTTGTCGTTGTAGCCGATCAGGCATTCGTTGACGCTCCGCACGGAGAAGATGCGGGTCCGCCGCGTGGGCTTGGATTCGTTGAGGGTGGCCGTGACGGACACGTTGGCCGGTTCGGCCTGTACGTTGTTGCGCAACGCGTCGAAGTTCCAAAGGATGTCGGGGTAGACGGTATAGGTCTGGTCTTCTTCGGGGAGGATGAATTCCGACACTGAGCGTTTGAAGAACGGGGTTTCGGCCACTTCGATTCTCAGGCGCGAGTTGGGGCGCGGGTTGTCCACCCGGATGGAGATGTGTGACTTGGGATTGCCCAGCACCGGTTTCTCATCGGGCTGCACGATCATCGTGTCCGTCGTGGCGACGGCCAGGATGAGGGACGGGAAGATGTTGCCGCCCAACTCGTCGCCCAACTCAAAATCCGTGGAAGGGAAAATGCGGTCGCGGAACAGGTAGGCCGAAACGCCTCCGCCCAGAAGCACTGCCGCCAGCACGGAAAAAAGGATGATGCGTTTCATGGCTTATTCCTCCACATCTGCGGAATCCAAAGTCGCGGCCGTGTCCAGAATCTCGTCTTTCGTAATCCGGTAGCTGCCGTCTGGCGACAGGGTGATGGTCAGCGGGATGTAGATGTCCGATTCCGGATAGCAGACACTGGCGGCGAACCGCAGGCTGGAGCCGTCCACGCGGTCGAAAGCCATGCCTTCCAGGATGGCATGTTTCATGAAATTCCGGTCCAGAAAATCCTTGAAGCTTTCTTTCACGAACACGTGGTTGAAGATTTGCCGCCCTTCGCGGTTCACTCTCAGGCGGATATAATTGTCGGCATAACGCGCCCCCTCGTCGCCGGTCACGAGCGGGAGGCTGTCGTTGACTTCCCGCACGATGTCGTAGGCATAGCGGACATCCCCGGCCCGCACTTCCGCGCTGTAGTGGTAGTCTTTCATTTCCTGCACGGCGTTCGTCGTGTCAGGCTTTTCATATCCCTCAAGGTTGCGGCTGTCTTGCTGCGTGTGCCCTCCACAGCTGCCGAGTCCCAGCAGGACACAGGCTGTCAGCGGCAGGTAGAAACGTCTTTTCATCTTTTGTATTCTTTTCAACATACTCGCAAAGGAACAAAAAAAAGGTGAGTCCGGCAAGTGTTGCCTTTATTTTAGGTTGCCTTTTATTGCGTATGACGGATGTAATGCGTAACTTTGAGCGGTTCAAACGTATTGTAGGACTTTAATCTGGCTCTTATAACTGATTGCATCATGAAAAATGTCACACGAATGAAAATGTTGTCGCTCCTTCTGTTATATGGTGGAGTTTGTATGGCGGGGGAAAACTCTCCGGTATTGTGCTATTCTTTTGAACAGGCGGCTATGGATGATAGTGGGCGGTATCCGCTCGAAGTGCGCGGAGGTGCGTGGGTGGCCGCTACGGATGACGGGAATCATGTGTTATATACGGGGACTGGTAATGGGTACGCCCTTCTGAGTGCTGCCATCGGCCCGGAAGTGATGGCTGCCTTGTCCGGTGATTACACGATTTCCATCGACCTTTGCGTCGGGGCGGACAACGCATTGGGCAGTTTCTGCTGGGCCTACGGGCTGACTAACGGCACCAACACCTATGTCGGGCTGGTCAATGCCGCAGGCAACAACGGTTGGTATTATGAAATCAAGGATGGGGCGGCCTCGAGCGTGCGTTCCGGAAAGGGCTTGTCGGTGGATGCGTGGCACACGGTGACCCTCGTGCAGGAAGGCTCTACGTGTACTTATTATATAGACGGGGTGAAGGCGGCTTCTTCCACCGTCACATTGAAGCCCTCGGCCTTCGGGGCAAGCTTGCAGGACAACTATCTGGGACGTTCGCCTTTTGGCGGCGATGCCTATATGCGGAACACGATGATGGACAATTTCCGGGTCTACGACCGGGCATTGCCGGCCGAAGAGGTGGCGGCATTGCATGAGGCTTGCCCCCGGTCGAAGGAAATCGTGTTGGACGCGGAGCGTGTGCTGGCGACGAACCGTGAGGATTTGTATCTGGCACAGGCCGTGCGTTACCTGCACAACAGGGTGGAATTGCCGTTGGAGTGCACTTATGGCGAGGTGGAATGGACGTTCCATGCCGTGAACGATGACCCGTCGCTCGGGGAGGTCGCTTTTGAAGATTCCGTGTTCACGGTGACCTCGCGTTCGGCGCAGGCCCATAAGGTCGGTACGCTGGAGGGGACGGTCGTGTACGAAGGCGACCGCTATCCGTTGTACGACGAGCCGCTGGACGTGGTGGTGGCTCCGGATGACGGGGCGTACGGCTATCTGTATTGCCACATGCCGAACCTGGTGCCGCAGACGGGAACGGGAACTTTGGTGTCGCAGACCATCACTTACGCCTTGGGCAAGAAGGAAGACCTGGGGCTGGTGTTCAATGAACTGAATGGCGGGGAGGGAATCATTGACGGCATCGGCACGGACCTGCCGTGGTGCCGCGACGCTTTCCTGGCCAAGGATACTTTGAGAAACTGTTATTATATCGTGACGACAGACCTTTATGGTTCGCGTGACGGCGGGACAAGCATGTTGGAGAACTACTCCATCGGCATGTTCCGTAGCTACGACCTGATCAACTGGACCTATACCCGCCAGGACATGAAGCAGTATGTGCGTGAGCATCCGGTGACGGACATTTATGACAATTCCGGTACGAAACTGCTTACGGCGGATAAGATCAGCCGTGTGTGGGCGCCGCAAATCATCTTCATCGGGGGCGACCCGTACGTTTATTATGCCATGGGGAATACGGACAACGGGGATTGCGACCACTTTTACATCTCCAAGGCGAATGAGGATTTCACGGGCATCACGTCGCTTCAGATGCTTTACGGGGCCAACAAGCAAGATAACGTGCTGGATGCCGACATCAACTATCTGGAGACGGACGGATTGTATCACATGTCCTACCGCGACTATGCGGCCGGCGGCATTCTGGACATCACGACCCCAGACTTGCTGAACCCCCAATGGAGTGACCCCGTATCGTCGTTTACGGACGGGAACGCTTACGAGGCTTCCAGCGTGTTCCGCCGCATCAATGACGATGTGTGGAACATCGGGAACGTGAATTACGGGAATCGCTTGGGGTATCATTTCCATACGGCGGATGCCTTGCTCCGCAACTTGCAGCCGGCGGCGGACATGACGGGGCATCTGTCGCCCCAGCACGGTTCGTTCGTGCAGGTGACGCGGACGGAGTATGACTTGTTGCAGGCATGGAGCGACTTGAAGTCGTTGGTGGCCCAGGCTGAGGCTTTGGCCGGAGGCAGCGGGATGCTGAAGGCCTTGGCCGGTGAGGCGCGGACACACATGACGACCGACAAGGGGAAGGATACGGACTTGGAGTTGTTGCGCGCCACATTGCAGGATGATGTGGCCCGGTTGGGAGCGCGGCTTCGTCTGGAGACAGCGATGGAAAATGCCGCAGCGGCTAATTTCGCAGGAGAAGAAGGGCGTGAGGGGACATTGGACCGGGCATACAACGGCGGTCGCCTGTCGTCGGCTCTTGTAGATGCGGCTCAGGTGGCGGCTTCTGAGGATGCCGCCCAGTGGGAACTTTCCGCCACGGCTTTGGATGAAGCTTTGCAGGCTTATTGGCAGAGCCTGACGGCGGAAGCCACGGAGGTGTCGGTGCGGAACGGTGATTTCAGCAACGGGACTACGGGTTGGACCGTGAACGGCACAGCCGGAACGGGCAATGGCGTGGCCGAGTTCTTCGCCCTGCGGGCGGTGGACTATTCTGTTTCTCTCACGCAAACCGTACGCAACCTGGAGACGGGGTATTATCTGGTGAAGTGTCAGGCTTTTGAGCGTAACGGCGACAATGACGGTTCGGGACGCGATTACACTGAAGGGGTGGAGCGGCTGAACTATCAGTTCTTTGCGGAAGATCTTTCTGTTCCGGTGAGGTCTTTGTATGCCTTGCCTTATGATGGGGACAATTCCTTGAATGGTTTTGCCAATGGCACGGTTTCGGCCAATGCTTTGTTCTCGGCCGATGCGGAGCATTATGCCAATTATCTGTTGGTCTATGTGGAGGACGGGCGTTTGCAGTTCGGTTTGCGCCGCCCGGTTTCTACGGTGACTTCATCGGACTGGTGCTGCTTTGACAATTTCCAGGTATTCACGTTCGATGATTTCACTTCTGTGACGGATGCCAGGGCGGAGGCTGAAAAAGGCAACCGTCCTGTTTATGACGTGGGCGGCGTGCTTTGTGGTCAGACCGATGCCGGGGGAAAATTGCCGGGGCGGTTGAAAGCTGGTGTATATATCGTGGACGGTCAAAAAATCGTGAAAGCGGAATGAGGATATGGGGAATCGCTATCTGTATGTTCGGCGTGTCTGTCTTTTCGGCTTGTGAGGGCCGGGGGATGGGGAAGGAGGAGCCGCATGTCGACACGCTTTCCCTGATACTACAGGTGAAGGAGTGCGCCCGGCTTCATACGGCAGAGTATGAGGTACACAAACTGGTGCTGAAAGACGACCCTTTGCGAGTGAAGGGGCATATATTCCAGCAGCAGTTTGATATGGAGGTGCCTATTGGCGAGCGCAAGGTGGCGGTTCCCATTGATGTGACGCTGAAGGCTTATATCGACTTCTCCGGATTCAGTGAGAAGAATGTCCTGCGTTCCGGTGACCGTATCGTGATTACCTTGCCCGACCCGCGGGTGGTGGTCTCGTCCTCGCGGATAGACCATGAGGAAGTGAGGCAGTTCGTGTCTTTGACACGCTCGGACTATACTTCGGCCGAGTTGGCCGACTTCACGCGGCAGGGGGAGGAGGAAATCCTGAAATCCGTACCCGATTTGGGAATCTTGGAAATGGCGCGTGAGAATGCGGCTCATGTGTTGGTGCCGATGCTGGAGGGATTGGGATATGAGGACCGGAATATCGTGGTGACTTTCCGCAAGCGTTTCACGGAGGCGGACATTCCGTTGTTGTTGGAACGTGAGGGGGAGGCCGGGAAAATCGGAAGAAAATGAAAGGCAGAAGATGGAACACGGTAAAATGGTTGGCCGTGATAGTTGTTGTGGTTCTCATGGCAGGGGCGGCAGTGTGGTGGTCTCGTGCCGGCGGAGTGGATGTTTCCGTCGGTTTTGACCGGCGCATCGAGCTGACCTCGCAGGAAGTGCGCCGCATTGAGCGGATCGGGCAATGGGAATTCCTTTCCATGCCGTCGGAGGTCGTGGCGGACACCTTGCGCAAGGGGTTCTTTTCGGATGACCGTCTGGTGGTCATTTATTCCGGCGTTCCGCGCATCGGCATCGACATGGCCCGTGTGGAGGACGGATGGGCGGCGGTACGGGGAGACACGGTGTCGCTTCGCTTGCCCGCAGTGCATTTGCTGGATAAGGATTTCATCGATGAGGCCCGTATGCGGGTGTTTTACGAGAGCGGCAAATGGTCGAACCAAGACCGCATGAGCTTGTACGGACAAGCTTACCGCAAGATGCTGCGGCAGGCTCTCACGCCGTCCAACCTGCGGCGGGCCGAAGCCAATGCCCGTGGCCAGTTTACAGCTTTGTTCCGGGCATTGGGCTTTCAGAAGGTGGAGGTCACTTTTGTTCCGTGAGGCTGTTCCCGCCGTCAGGTCGGATTGTCTTCCGGGTCGGCCTCCTCGTCCAGCCGGTCTTCCCATAAGTACTTTTTTGTCTCAGCCGCGACGATGCCGGAAAGGCAGAGTAGCGACACGATGTTCGGAAGGGCCATCAGGGCGTTCATCAAATCGGCGAAGTTCCATACGACGGCCAGTTGGGTGATGGCACCGAGAAAAGAGCAGATGATGAATACTCCCCGGTAGAACAGCATCCATTTCTTTCCGCTCAGGTATTCGATGGCTTTCTCCCCGTAGTAGCACCAGCCGAGGATTGTGGAGAAGGCAAAGGTCACGATGCCGAAGATGAGCAGGGGCGAACCGATATAAGGAATCTTCTCGAAAGCCACCTTGGTGAGCGCGGCTCCGTCGTCGTACGTGATGTCAGGATAGGCCAGGATGCTGGAGACCAGTACCAGGCCCGTGAGGGCGCAGATGACCACCGTGTCCCAGAACGTGCCGGTAGAGGATACCAATGCCTGGCGGACGGGATTCCGGGTCTGGGCCGCAGCGGCCACGATGGGGGCCGAACCCATGCCGCTCTCGTTGCTGAACAGTCCGCGGGCTATGCCGTAGCGGGCGGTCATGATGATGGAGCCGCCCACGAAGCCGCCACCGGCCGCTGCGGGATTGAAGGCGGACTCAAGGATGAGTTTCAGGGCGTCCCACACGTACGCTCCGTTGACGAAAAGGATGTAGCAGCAGCCCAGCACGTAGAGGGCGGCCATGAGCGGGACGAATGCCGTGCAGACCCGGGCAATGCCCTTCACCCCGAAGATGACTACAAGGGCTACGCATACGGCGATGGCCGTACCGGTATAAGCCTGCGGGATTTGGTAAGTCTCGTAGCACAGCATCGAGATGGCGTTGCTCTGCACCAGGTTGCCGATGCCGAACGAGGCGCACACCGTGAAGATGCAGAACAGCACGGCCAGCCATTTCATGTGCAGCCCCCGTTCCAGCGCGTACATGGGGCCGCCTGCCATCTTGCCGTGGGGCGTGCGGATGCGGTATTTCACGGCCAACAGCCCTTCTGCATATTTGGTGGCGATGCCGAACACGCCCGTCAGCCAGCACCAAAAGACGGCTCCCGGCCCGCCCAATGTGACAGCCGTGGCCACGCCGATGATGTTGCCTGTGCCGATGGTGGCGGCGAGGGCCGTGGCCAACGCGCCGAACTGGCTCACATCCCCCTTGGCCGAGCCGTCCGACTTGACGGACAGCCGGATGGCGGTAAACAACTTACGTTGTGGGAAACGTAGCCGGACGGTGAGGAACAGGTGGGTACCCAGCAGGATGATGACCATGGGCCATCCCCATAGGAAATCGCTGCATGACTTGATGATGGCGTTCAGGCTTTCCATGAGGCTATTCCTTTGCGAGCAGCCGGTCTGCCCTTTCGGGTGTGCAACCGTACACGCTGGTGTAGATTGCACGGCAGATGCGGTCGAAATCCTGGTTCTCTTCAATGTGGCCGTGTGCCATGAGCCTCAAGGGGATGGACGGCAGTTGGTCGGAATAAGGCGGTTGGATGTATGGCTGTTCCCACAGCGTGAAGCCGCAGCGTTGGTAGAAGCCGATGCGCCGTTGTTTCAGTTCGTCCGTAGGGGGTTCCACTTCCAGGACGATAGGTCCTTGGGCCTGACGGATGAACTCTTCCATAATGCGCCGGCCCAATCCGCCGCCCCGGAGCGAGGGCAGGGTGGCCAGGTGTTCGGCATAGATGAATCCTTTCAGATGCCAGAAGTTCAGCAATCCGGCGAATTTCCCGTTTTCCAATATGACATGCGGGCGGAAGAGCGGATGGTGGTCCGTGTAGTCACGTTGTTCGGCCAACGGACGGCGTTCTTCCGCTGGAAAAGCATCCTTCATGAGAGCCTCAGCCTCGTTGTAGTATGGGCTTGAGGTATTGATAAGCAGTAGTTCCATAGGGTCGTTTCATTTTACGCGGAGCAGTTCATAGTTTCGGCGGCCCAGCCCGATTTTCTCCGCATGTTCCAGGCAGGTCTTATATTCCGTGTTGGGGTTGGTGTTGTCGAAATGGTCGTGGCGGTCGTGGAAGTGCGGCTTGGCCATTTCGTCCGTCAGTTGGCTGCCCGGGAGCGGCGTCTGCCTCAGGCAGGCATCCACGCAGGCTTGGTCCAAAGCCAAGGGGTCGAATGAGGCGAACATGCCCACGTCCGGGATGATGGGCGTGTCGTTGCCCGCATGGCAGTCGCAGGTGGGGGACACGTCGCAGATGATGGAGACGTGGAAGTTGGGCCTGCCGTCCACCACGGCCTTGGTATATTCGGCCATGCGGCAGTTCAGTTCCTTGATGGCGGCATCCTGGGCGAAGTCGATGGCATCGAAGTTGCAGGCCCCGATACAGCGTCCGCATCCCACGCAGCGTGTCTGGTCTATGGTCATTTTCTTCCGTGTCTCGTCGAATACCAGCCCGTCGTTGGCGCATTCGCGCATACACCTTTTGCAACCGCGGCAGGCTTCTTCGTTGATGACGGGTTTCCCGTTGCAGTGTTGTTCCTTCTTGCCGGCCCGTGAGCCGCACCCCATGCCGATGTTCTTGATGGTTCCGCCGAATCCGGTCATCTCATGTCCTTTGAAGTGCGTCAGGGAGATGAACGCGTCGGCATCCATGATGGCGCGTCCGATTCTGGCTTCCTTCACATATTCCCCTCCGGCCACGGGTACGGCGGTGTCGTCCGTCCCTTTCAACCCGTCGCCGATGATGACGGGGCATCCTACGGTCATGGGGGTGAATCCGTTCTCCCAAGCGCAGTAGAGATGTTCGATGGCGTTCTTGCGGCTGCCGGGATACAAGGTGTTGCAGTCCGTGAGGAACGGTTTGCCCCCGCATTGTTTTACCAAGTCCGCCACGGCTTTGGCGTAGTTGGGGCGGAGAAAGCTCAGGTTGCCGAGTTCGCCGAAGTGCATTTTGATGGCCACGAACTTGCCGTCCAGATTCATCTGCTCCATACCGGCTGCCTTGAGGAGGCGTTTCAGTTTGTCCACAGGTCCTTCATCTGTTTTGCAGCGGAAGTCCGTGTAGTAGACTTTCGATTTTCCGGTTGTGCTTGTCTCGTTCATGATGTGTCCTTTCTTTAAGTTGTCGCAAAATTAGGCAAAAAACCGGAGTTTTGATGCTTCGTGCGAGAGTATTTTTCCCGGATTCCTTTTAGAAGAGCGGGCTTCGGTCCGTTTTTTGTGTTACCTTTGTTTTCGGAAATAAGGACGGAGGATTACGGAATGGATTTTATCGGATTTATGGCAGGGCTGGTGCTGGGGGCGGCAGCCGTCTGGCTTTGGGCCAAGGCCCGCGTGGCATCTTGGAAAACCTTGTGGGAAGCAAGGGGAGAGGAATTGGACAAGTTGGCTGCAAGGGCGGACACGTTAGACCGCGAAAACCGGGAACTGATTTCCGGCAAGCAACGGGCGGAGACGGAACTGCAGACACTCCACGAGCGGGTGTTGCACGAAGGGGAGGAACGCGAGCGGCATTTCCAAGAGCAGCTCCGGTTGGTGGAGGAGCAACTGAAGAATGCCACCCGCGAGATGCTGGGGCAGCGCACGCAGGAACTCTCCCGGCAGAACACCGAACAGATGTCCGCCATCATCAATCCTCTGAAGGAGACCATCGGGCAGATGCGTACGGCGATGGACCAGAGCCGCGAGACGCATGTCAAGAATACGGCCACGTTGGAAAAAGCCATAGAGGACGTGATGAGGCGTACGGTCGAAATCGGGGCTGAGGCGGACAAGTTGGCCAATGCCTTGCGCAATGAGAGCAAGGTGCAGGGCAACTGGGGGGAATTGATTCTGGACGAGCTGCTGGAGAGCCAGGGACTCACGGAAGGGGTGCATTATGAAAAGCAGGTGTTGCTCCGCGACAAGCAGGGGAAGGCCATACTGAACGAGGAGACCGGACAGCGCATGATTCCCGACACCGTGCTGCATTATCCCGATGGGAAGGATGCCATCATCGATTCCAAGGTGTCGCTCACGGCTTTTGTGGATTATCAGAACGCGGAGACGGACGAAGAACGAGCCGCCGCTTTGCAGCGGCATGTGAAGAGCGTGCGAAACCATGTGGACGAACTGGCAAGGAAGAATTACAGTGCCTACATCAAGCCGCCGCGTCAGGCATTGAACTATGTCATCATGTTCGTGCCTAACGAGGGGGCGCTCCAGCTGGCTTTGGCCCAGGCACCGGACTTATGGCGCGAAGCCTTCTCGAAAGGGGTGTTCGTCACGGGCGAACAGAACCTGACGGCGGCTCTGCGCATCATCCAGATTGCCTGGACGCAGGTGCGGCAGGCGCAGAACCAGGAGGCCATTTTCGAGACGGCCCGGATGCTGCTCGACCGCGTGGCCGACTTCATCGGCCATTTCGAGACGATGGGGCAGAAGTTGCAGGATGCTTCCACCGCCTATCAGAAGGCGGTCGACAAGCTGAAGGACGGTCGCCTGAGCGTGGTGGGCGCGGCCAACAAACTCATCAAGTTGGGGGCGAAGACCAGCGCGAAGAAAGTCATTCCCGAGGAGAACGAACCGCTCAGAGGGGTGGAGTGAGATGGATATAGACGGATTTAGCCGACTTTCCAATCCTCCACCGTCCCCGTGGCGGAGGAGAAGTTCACACCTATCTTATATAGCTGTCGGCTGTCTGAACCGTAGGGGCGTGCATAGCCTTTCTCCTCTATCTGTGCCAGGGCCTCGCCGGCCGTGCCGTCCAGTTTGAACTCGAAGATGTAGATGTAGTCCGGTGTCTCCACGATGCAGTCCACGCGGCCTTGGCTCTGTGCCTTTTCCGTATAGGCCGTATAGACGCTGATGAGGCGGAAAATGAGGTAGAACGTGTAGTGGAAATACCGTTCGCGCTCGCGCTCGTCCTCCTTGCGGCGCATGGTGTAGGGGATGCTGGAAAGGAAAGAGGTGAATAGGTCGCGCAGACCGTCTACGTCACCTTTGCGCATAGCCAAAACGGCATCACGAATCCAACTGTTCAGATTTTCTTTAGGTTTCAGATAGTCCGAAGCTGCTAAAGATATGAACCCGTTCTTGACTTCGTTGTTGGGAAAGTCCAGCAGGAACGTGCCAAAATCCAGGTCATAGTCCTTGATGGTCAGGTAGCCGCTTTGGTATATCATCGGCAACGGACGCTCCACGTCGGCCTTGTAGTCCACAAACTCCCGGGGGGCGTAATACCTTCCGGTCAGTTCGTTCAGGTCCTCGTGGGTGTGGTTTAGCAGGCGTATCAGGTAGGTCGGCGTGCCGCTGGCAAACCAGTAGTCGCGCAGTTCTTTCATTGAAAAAGCGTTCAGCAGGCTGAATGGATTGTACACGTCCGTCAGGTTGCCGCTGAAGTGGTAACCATCGTAGCGTCGTTTCAGCATTTCCAGCATTTCTTCCGGCGTGGTGCGGTACTTCTTGGCCAGCGTGGCGACGGGTTCCGGGAAATATCGTTCCAGCTCCTCCTGCGTGATGCCGCACAGCGTCTCATAGTCTTCCGACATGCTGATGTCGGCCGGCTGGTTAAATCCGCTGAACACGCTGACTTGTGAGAATTTCGTCACGCCGGTCAGCAGCACGAACTGCAGGTCGTCGTCCGCCGCCTTGAACACGGAATAGAATCCTTTCAGGATTTCGCGGTGCCAGTCCTCCAGAAGCATGTCTTGTTCACCCACCTTCACTTTCAATCCCGTGTCGAGCACGTCGAGGATGGGTTTTTCATATTCGTCAATCAACACCACGCATCTGCGGCCGTGGCGTTTACGGGCTTGGGACAGTACGTAGGCGAATCGGTCTCCCATGGTGGTGGCCAGCGGGTTCTTCCCATATACGGTCTCCCATGTGGCGATGTGGTATTCTATTTTCTTTTCCAGCGTGCCGGGTTGGGTGAAGTTGTCCCCATTGAAGTCGATGTGGAACACTGGATACTCCTTCCATTCGGTCTCCAGCTTTTCCATGGCCAGCCCCTTGAACAGGTCTTTCTTCCCCTCGAAGTAGCATTTGAGGGTGGACACCAGCAGGCTCTTGCCGAAACGGCGGGGGCGGCTGAGGAAATAGACCTTTCCGTTCTTGACCAATTGGTATATCAGGGCGGTCTTGTCCACATACACGTAACCGTCCTCTCTCAGGTGGCTGAAACTTTGGATACCTATCGGATACTTCATGATGGTTCGTCGCTTTTGATAGATACAAAGGAACGATTTTATTTTGAAACAAGCAAGTCTTAAAGGTTCTCTTATGCTGCCATATCAGCATCCGGCAGCCTTCTTTGGGGAAAGAAGACCGCCGGATGGGCTTAATCTGAGTGGGGCTTGAGTGCTTTAACGGGTTCTTGGCGTGCCGTCCGGATTGTAGAGCAGGACGGTGTCCGTCGGCTCGCGGTCCAGCTCGATGCGGTAGTACTCGGCGGTGGTGTCACCGTCGGGATATTCGATGCGGTCCACGTCATCCTCATAAGGATTGAAGGAATAGCCGGTAGCTTCAAAGGCTGCGGTAACGGCTGTGGGGAGCGATGCGTAAGGCATGTCCTCGAACTCGGTGTAGAGCCATTGGTAATTGGTGTCGAAGTGCATGTCTGCCTCCTGCCCGTTCAGGTAGAACTGGGCTTCGTAGCCGTATGGCTCGCGGTCAACCTCCACGGCGGTGGCTCCGGGATAGCGGCTGGTCACGGCATCGGTGATGGCTTGCCGGTCTATCGTGCCTTGCGTTCCTCCGTCTGGGTTATTGCCGTCTGGTGTGTTTCCGCCGGTCGTGTCACCTCCGCCGGATGTGTTTCCGCCGGTCTGGTAGGGCGTGCCGTCCGGATTGTAGAGCAGGATGATGTCTTTGGGTTCGCGGTCCAGCTCGATGCGGTAGTACTCGGCGGTGGTGTCACCGTAGGGGTATTCGATGCGGTCCACGTCATCCTCGTAGGGATTGAAAGTGTAGCCGGATGCGTCGAAAGCCGTGGTGACGGCTGTGGGGAGCGATGTCCACGGCATGTCCTCGAACTCGGTGCGGAGCCATTGGAGGTTGTGGTCCACGTACATGTCGGCTTCCGTGCCGTCGATCCACATCTCGATTTCGTAGCCGAAAGGTTCGCGTTCGGTTTTCGTCACGGTAGCCCCCGGATAGCGCGTGGTGGCCAGTTGGGCTACTTGCGGGTTGAATGCTTCGTCCTTGTCGTCATCATCGTCGCAGGCGAACAGTACGGGGGCGGAAAGCAGCATCAGTGCCAGGCCCGGTTTCCATATTTTCTTCATCAAGTCTTTCATTGTAGTACTTTTTTATGGGTGAATAGATAAGATTTAGTGTCTGATTTGGGGATGGGTCAATCCACTTCGCGTAGCTGGAATCTCTTGTCGAACTTCAGCTCCACACCGTTGGAAAGCTCCACTTCGTAGTCGCGGGAATCCTTCTCGATTTTGGTGATGCTTTCGCCGGGGAACATGTCGTCCGTCTGGCTTTTGATGGGCGCGGGGATGAAAGAGGCCGGCACGGCTTCCCGCTTGCAGTCCACTTCTATCCATTCGCCCTTGCTGTTGAAGGCTATTTCCGCGCCATGGACGAACTGCACCTCGTAGGTGGTGGACTGGAACAGTTCCTTCTCAATCTTGATGTAGGACACCTTGCCCTCCGGGAATTCCTTGTTCAGGGTGGCCTGTGCGGGAGCGGGAAGGTCGCCGGTGTTGCGGGTGATGACATCCTTGCGGTCGGCGCACGCCGTGGCGGAGACGATGAATCCCACGGCCAGTATGGCTATTGTCTTCTTCATGACGGTACGTTTTTGAGGGTTGGTAATCTCGTTTCTGTACCGCAAAGTAAGGGGATGAATTTGGAAAGAATTGGGAAACTTCTGCCGGATGTCCCTATTTTGGGAATTTTAACGTGAAGTGATGCCGCCCGTCATAGCGGTAGTCTATACCTATATTATATAGAGAGGCGATGGACTGTGCGATGGAGAGGCCCAGTCCGGTGGATTCCTTGTGGAGCGTGTCGCCTTTGTGGAAGCGGCGGAATATCTGGCGAGGGTCAAGGGCGGAGGGGCCGTCGTTGCTGATTTCCACTTCGCGGGAGCCGACACGTACATCGACATGTCCCCCGTCCGGGCTATGGACGATGGCATTCTTGATGAGGTTGGCCAGCAGGGTATGGGCCAGCGATTCGTCCATCCGGGCTGTGCAGCCCCCTTCTTCCCGGATACCGAAGGAAAGTTTTTTGTCTTCGTAGATGTCCGAGAGCATCTCCACGGTCTGCCGGACGTGCGGTGCCATGGCCACTTCCGTGGTCTGGGTGAACTGCCCGTTTTGGATGCGCGAGAGCAGGAGCAGGGATTTGTTGAGCTGTACGGCGCGGTTCAGGCTGCGGTACATGTCGTCGATTTCCTTCAGTTCCTCTTCGTTCAGGTTGTCATGGTCGGCCAGCAGTTCCAGCTTGCCGCGCACGATGGCCAGCGGGGTTTGTAGCTCGTGGGAGGCGTTCTCGATGAACTCTTTCTGTTCGCGGTAGGCCTTTTCCGTCCGTTCGTGCATGTCGAGGGCGGCGCGGTTCAGGGTGCGGAATTCAAGGATGCGCGTATGGGGGTCCAGTGGCGGGGCCGGCTGTCCGGGGGTCACGGTCTTAAGCCATTCCAGCAGGCGGTCGAGCGGGCGGAACACGGATTTGAGGATGAGGCGCGTGGAGAACACGAGGCAGCAGAGCAGCACGGCGTAGAGTGCCACGAGGTATTTCAGGATGGCGGCGATCAGGTCGTCGCGTTCCAGCGTGGAGAGCCGCAGTTCCAGCTCGTAGTATTGCAGGTCGGTGGCCATGAAGCAGGATTTCATGATACGCACAGGCTCGAACTCGTTCTCCGTTTCGATGTATACTTTCCCGTCGTAGAAGCGTTCGCGGTAGTTTTCCGCTTTTTCCGGGGTGATGGGGCGGATGCTGTAGCTGTGGATGACCTGGTCTTCGGAAGTCAGCAGGGTGGAGTCGGCCAGGATTTTGCCCACGATGATGTCGCGGTAGTTGTCCAGGGCGTCGTCCGTCTCGTCCATCACTTCGTCGATGATGGTGAAATAGAAGAACGTGCCCCATCCGCCGAGCAGCAGGAAGAGCAGCACGGAGAGGTTCAAGTGGGTGTAGCGCAGGAGTCTCATGCGGGTTGTGGTGGGTTAAGGGTCGAAAGACAGTTTGTATCCGAAGCCGTATACGGCCTTGATTTCGGCTTGCGCGCCGGCGGCCTTCATCTTCTTGCGCAGGTTTTTCACCTGGGAGTAGATGAAGTCGAGGCTGTCGGCCTGGTCGATGTGGTCGCCCCAGACCGATTCGGCCAGGGCCGTGCGGTTGATGAGGCGGTTGGGGTTGCTCATGAAGTAGTACAGCAGGTCGAATTCCTTGCGGTTGAGGCTTAGCTCCGTGCCGTCCACCGACACTTTCCGCGTGTCGGGGGTCAGGGTCAGGTTTCCTATCACGATGCTGGTGTCGCCTCCCGCCTTCTTGCGGCGGAGCAGGGATTTCACCCGTGCGTTGAGTTCCGCCAGGTGGAACGGCTTGGCCAGGTAGTCGTCCGCTCCCAAGTCAAGGCCTTCCACCTTGTCGTCAATGGAATCTTTGGCCGAGATGATGATGACGCTCTCCTGCTTGCGCGTCCGTTTGAGGTGGGCCAGGACGGAGAGGCCGCTTCCGCCGGGCAGCATGATGTCCAGCAGCACGCAGTCATAGTCGTAGTCGTTGATTTTGGACATGGCGGCGGGGTAGTCTTCCGCGCATTCCACCACGAACTTCTCGCGTTCCAGATAGGCCTTGACCGTGTCGCGCAGTTCCTTTTCGTCTTCTACGAGCAGAATCTTCATGGCTGTCCTGTTGTGTCGGTGAGGGGGGCTACGGGCAGGGTGTCCTTCTTGCGGTATCCCGAACTGGTCATGATGGCCACGGGCGTGCCGTCTTCCTGGCTGATGCGCACCTCGATGTAGGGGATGCGGCTGTGGTGGTACACTTCCCGGGCTTCCGCATAGAGCCATCCTTCGGACACCGCTTTCAGGAACGTGATGTGGGCGGTGAGCGACAAGGTCACCTGCCCGTAGCTGTTGGCCACGGCGGCGAAGGCCAGGTCGGCCAGGGTGAAGAGGGCGCCGCCCTGGCATACTCCGGCCGCGTTGAGGTGGTCGGGGGTGATTTCCATACGGGCTTTGGCGTAGCCCGGTTCGATGGTGAGGAGTTCCGCGCCGGCTTGGCGGGCGAAACGGTCATGCTGTAGGAATTCGGATAGTTTCATGGCTTGATTCTGTAATGCAATGTTTCAGATAGAGATTGTGGCGGTGAAGGTCCGGCGCACTTCCTCCCACTGGTCGCAAAGGGCCTGCATGGACGGGAAGAGCAGGTCGGCTCCGGCGTCGAGCAGGGTCTGGTCGGGCAGCGGGCCGGTGTTGACGGCGATGGTGAAGATGCCGGCCGCCGTGCCGGCCTGTACGCCCAACGGGGCGTTTTCCACCACGATGCCTTCCCACGGGCGGATGCCCGCTTTCTGCAGCCCCATGAGGTAGGGTTCGGGGGCGGGCTTCCCGTGCTTCACGTCGAAGCTCGTCACCATGAGTTCTTTCCGGAAGATGCCGGGGAAGTTGCGGTTCAGCCGGTCGATGAGGCTCAGCTGGCCCGAACCGGTCACCAGGACGGGTGTCAGCCCTTCGGCCTTCACCTTTTGCAGCAGTCCGCAGGCTCCCGGCATTTGCGGGGCTTCGGGGCATTGCTTGAACAGTTCGGACTTGGCGTCATACATTTTTTTCCATTCCTCTTCGGTGGCGTCGCGGCCCCATTGGCGGCGGGTCAGGATGTTGATGGTGCCGTGTCCGGTCCGTCCTTCGTTCTCGTAAGCCTCTTCGGGAGTGATGTGCAGGCCGAACTGCGCCATGGCCCGCGTCCAGGAAGAGGCATGGTTGGGCATCGAGTCGAACAGCACGCCGTCCATGTCAAAAAGCACGGCCTTGAGGCTTGCCGCCTCAAAGCCGTGTCTTTTCAGGTATGTGTCTCTTTCAGTCTCAAACATGGGCTTACTGGTTTAGGCGGGCGCGGATGGCTTCGCTTTCCTTTTCGTAGCCCGGCTTGTTGAGCAGGGCGAACATGTTCTTCTTGTAGGCTTCCACGCCCGGCTGGTTGAAGGTGTTCACGCCCAAGAGGTTGCCGCTGATGCCGCAGGCCTTCTCGAAGAAGTAGATGAGCTGGCCCAGGTAATATTCGTCCAATTTGGGGACGCTGAGGCGCATGTTGGGTACTCCGCCGTCCACGTGGGCCAGCTGCGTGCCCAGTTCGGCCATCTTGTTCACTTCGTCCACGCGCTTGCCGGCCAGGAAGTTCAGGCCGTCCAGGTTTTCTTCGTCCGTGGGGAAGAGGACCTTGTGGTTAGGCTCTTCGATGCTGATGACGGTTTCGAAGATGGTGCGCTCGCCGTCCTGGATCCACTGTCCCATGGAGTGCAGGTCGGTGGTGAAGTCCACGGCGGCGGGGAAGATGCCCTTGTGGTCCTTGCCTTCCGATTCGCCGAAGAGCTGCTTCCACCATTCGTTCAGGTAGTGGAGCTTGGGCTGGTAGTTCACCAGAATCTCGATTTTCTTGCCGTCGGCATACAGTGCGTTGCGGCATGCGGCGTAGACGGCGGAAGGGTTTTCCATGAAGGGGACGTCCAAGGCCGTGGCTTTCTCCATGTCGGCCGCCCCGGCCACGAGCCGTGCGATGTCGAAGCCCGCCACGGCGATGGGCAGCAAGCCTACCGGCGTGAGTACGGAGAAGCGTCCGCCCACGTTGTCGGGGATGACGAAGCTCTTGTAGCCTTCCTTGTCGGCCGTGGTGCGCGCCGCGCCTTTCTTGGCATCGGTGACTGCCACGATGACCTTGCGGGCCATGTCCTTGCCGCGCTGTTCCTCGCATTGCTTCTTCAGCAGGCGGAAAGCCAGCGCCGTTTCGGTGGTGGTGCCGCTCTTGGAGATGTTGATGACTCCGAATGCCTTGTCCTTCAGGTAATCGCACATCTCAGCCAGATAGTCCTCGCCGATATTGTTGCCTGCAAACAGGATGACGGGATTTTTCTTGTCGTTCAGCAGCCATTGGAAGCTGTTGCCCAGTGCTTCTATGACGGTGCGTGCGCCCAGATAGCTGCCGCCGATGCCGGCGACCACCACCACTTCGCAATTCTCGCGGAGCGTTTGCGCCGTGGCGTTCAGTTCGGCGATGAATTCCGGCGTGATGGACGACGGGAGGTGGAGCCAGCCCAAAAAGTCGTTGCCCGGACAGGTGCCGTTTTCCAAAGCCTCTTGTGCGGCTTTCACTTGCGGCTCGTAAGCCGCGATGGCGTCCGCGTTCAGGAACTGGGCCGCTTTTGTGATGTCTAATTGGATATTCTTCATCTTTTTACACTATTTAAAAACAATCATGAGTTTATCGGAATGAGTCGGTGAGCAGTTTGATTTCGATGCTCGGCGAGATGCGTTCGTAGAGGATGTTGTACACCGCGTCCAGGATGGGCATGTTCACGTGCAGGAGCTTGTTGATGTCCTTCATGCACTTGGTGCCGTAGTATCCTTCGGCAATCATCTCCATTTCTATCTGTGCGCTCTTCACGCTGTAGCCCTTGCCGATCATGGTGCCGAACACGCGGTTACGGCTGAAGTTGGAGTATCCCGTCACCAGCAGGTCGCCCAGGTATACGGAGTCGATGATGTTGCGTTCGATGGGGTGTACCACCGAGAGGAAGCGGTTCATTTCCTGCACGGCGTTGGCCATCATCACGGCCTGGAAGTTGTCGCCGTATTTCAGGCCGTTGCAGATGCCCGAGGCGATGGCGTAGACATTCTTCAGCACGGAGGCATATTCTATGCCGATGACGTCGTCGCTGATTTTGGTCTTCACGTATTCGCTGGAAATCATGTCGGCGAACATCTGCGCCTTCCCCAGGTCGGCGCATCCGATGGTGAGGTAGGTCAGCCGCCCCAGCGCCACTTCTTCGGCGTGGCTGGGGCCGCCCAGCACGGCCAGGTTCTCGTCGGGCACATTGTATATCTGGTGGAAATATTCCGAGCAGACCAGGTTCTCGTCGGGCACGATGCCCTTGATGGCCGTCACGATGAATTTGTCGCGCAGGCGGGTCTTGAGCTTTTTCAGGTGGCTCTTCAGGTAAGGCGAGGGGGTGACGAAAATCAGGGTGTCCGCTTCTTCCACGATCTTGTTGATGTCGGATGAGAAGAAGATGCGGTCCACGTCGAAATGCACGCTGGTCAGGTAGGCCGGGTTATGGCCCAGGCGGCGGAACTCCTCGATGCGGTCGTCCCGCCGCATGTACCAATGTATGGTGTCGTTTCGCTCCAGCATCATCTTGGCGATGGCGGTAGCCCAGCTGCCGCCTCCCATGATGGCTATGGTTCCACAATCTCCCATGTCTTGCGGTTGTTACAGGTTGGCAATCCATCCGGCCACTTCGTCGACCGAAGGTTTTTCCATCCCGAGCTTGTATTTCTTGATGATTTCCCCTATCTGTTGCTGTATCTTCTGCGGGTTGCCGTCCTTCATGTCGCTCACCAGATTGTAGCCTGCCTTTTGCAGCACGGGGACCAGTTCCTCGCCGATGCCGATGGCCGCGAATTTGGCCGGGCCGTCTTTCGGGATTTTCTTCTCCGGGCGCATTTGCGGGAAGAAGAGCACTTCCTGTATGGTGGTCTGCCCCGTCATGAGCATCACCAGGCGGTCGATGCCGATGCCGATGCCGCTGGTGGGCGGCATGCCGTATTGCAGGGCGCGCAGGAAGTCCTGGTCGATGAACATCGCCTCGTCGTCGCCTTTCTCGCTCAGGCGCATTTGTTCCTGGAAGCGTTCTTCCTGGTCGATGGGGTCGTTCAGCTCGGAGTAGGCGTTGGCCAGCTCCTTGCCGTTCACCATCAGCTCGAACCGTTCGGTCAGGCCCGGGTTCGTGCGGTGCTTCTTGGTGAGCGGCGACATCTCGACGGGATAGTCCGTGATGAAGGTCGGCTGTATGAAGGTGCCTTCGCAGAACTCGCCGAAAATCTCGTCGATGAGCTTGCCCTTGCCCATGGTGTCGTCAATTTCCATGTCCAGGGCCTTGCAGATGCCGCGGATTTCCTCCTCGCTCTTGCCGTCCAGGTTGTAGCCGGTCTTTTCCTTGATGGCTTCCAGGATGGGCAGGCGGCGGTAGGGGGCCTTGAAGCTGATGGTCTTCCCGTCCACCACGCTTTCCGTGGTGCCGTTCACGGCGATGCAGATGCGTTCGAGCAGGCGTTCGGTGAAGTCCATCATCCAGTTATAGTCCTTGTACTGCACGTAGAGTTCCATGCAGGTGAATTCCGGGTTGTGGCTCTTGTCCATCCCCTCGTTGCGGAAGTTCTTCCCGATTTCGTATACGCCTTCAAATCCGCCCACGATGAGCCGCTTCAGGTAGAGCTCGGTGGCGATGCGCAGGTAGAGGTCGATGTCGAGCGTGTTGTGGTGGGTGATGAAGGGGCGTGCGCTGGCTCCCCCGGGGATGGACTGCAGGATGGGCGTTTCCACCTCGGTATAGCCTGCCTCGTCGAGGGCGGCGCGCAGGGTCTTCAGCACGGCGGACCGCTTCAGGAAGGTTTCCTTCACGCCCGGGTTGACAATCAGGTCCACGTAGCGTTGGCGGTAGCGCAGTTCAGGGTCGTCGAACGAGTCGTACACCTCCCCGTCCTTCATCTTCACGATGGGGAGCGGCTTGATGCTTTTGGCCAGTACGGTCAGCTCTTGCGCGTGTACGCTGATTTCTCCTGTCTGAGTCTTGAAGACAAAGCCTTTGATGCCCACGAAGTCGCCCAGGTCGAGCAACTTCTTGAATACCGTGTTATATAAGTCTTTGTTTTCTTCGGGACAAATATCATCGCGGGTGACATAGACCTGTATGCGCCCTTTGGAGTCCAGCAGTTCGATGAACGAGGCTTTCCCCATGATGCGGCGGCTCATGATGCGTCCGGCGATGCATACTTGGCGTTTCTCCTCGTTATTGTCATCATATTCCGCCTTGATGTCGGCCGAATAGGCGTTGGTCGGGTATTCCGCCGCCGGGTAAGGGTCGATGCCCATGGCCCGGAGGGCGTCCAGGTTGTTCCTTCTTACGATTTCTTGTTCGCTTAACTCTAAAACATTCATTTTTGTTCGATTTCGTATTACGGGACAAAATTACAAAAGTTTTTTGAGTGTCCCAATGATTTAATCGTTTATTCGCGTGTTTGCGGCATGGAGGGCATGGGGCGGGCGTGGGAGGCTTTCCCGTCGCGTCAGGGAAACCTGCCGTTCGCTGCGTGGTAGGGAAATCCCGTCTGTGCGGCAGGAAAAGGGGCGGCAGGGTTTCGGCGGGGAGGAATTTTCTTTTGCACCGGTGTCGGATTGTCGCCAGAACTTGGGATTTCTTGTCAAAATGGAAGGTATTCCGGAATTTTCCGCGTCGGTTCGGCGTGGAGGAAGCACGGAAATAGACCGCGAAGTGTTAAAAAACAGGCGGGAGAACTGTCCGTATGGAGCATTTCTCCGCCTTGGCGGGCGTTTTTGTGCGGCAAAAATGGAATTTCTTTGCTGAAAGAAATTTATTTCTTGCCGCAAAGACGCAAATTTCTTTCAGCAAAGAAATTCCCGGGAGTGTGGAAAGAGGGGAAAAACGGGGCTTCGGGCGGATTTTTCCCTCTAATTGGAGGCCGTGCGCGTGCAAAATCCGGCTGCCTTTTTGCAAGCCTTCCTCCCCGTCCGGCTGACGCGGGGGCGGCGTCCGTCCGCACGGCGTCCCGTGGCGGGCGGCAAAGTGTCGCGGAAACCCGGCTTCAGGCTTTCATCCTGCATTCCCGCAGGCCCGCGAGGTTCGCGCATTTTCGCTCGCGCCCGTCCTTGCTCCCGTTTGCGCGATTCTCGCGGTGCCGGTTTTGACGTTTTGACAAAATGCCATTTTGTCTTTTTTAGCCACGCCTCTCCTTTTCGGTCCTTCCTTCACCAAAGGCTTTCGTTGAATTCGCTTGCCCGGTTGGTGCGGTTATCCCCTTGGAAAACCTGTTCCTTGTCCGAGGAGAGGGATATGCTGCCCGCAAACATTTGCCCGGACTCCACGTCCGTGGTGTCCACTATGGGGTGGATATATTGTTTCTTGTTCATTTGATGTAGATTTTTTGATGGTTGATGATGTAGATTCCGCGTTGCAGGCCGTGGACGGCTTCGTCCCGTTCGACGTTCCGGCGTATCAGGCGCCCGGCCGTGTCGTAAACGTTGACGGGGGCATTGCCTGCCGTCCCGTCGTCCGGACTTGCCATGCCGGTGGTGTGGTCTCTTATGAGCCTGAGGTTGGCCTGGGCCGTAGGGGCCGACGGGCTGAAGCAGGCGCGGAACGGGGCGGAGTATGATCCGGCGGCGGCGAGCCTGAAGCTGTTGTCCGTGGCGGAGAGCATGTAGACGGGTCCCGTGGTGCCGTCCACGTAATAGAAGTCCGTGCTTCCGAAGAGTCCTTCCTCGACCGGTGCCTCGTAGGCCGCGATGTCGGCGTCCGTGGCCGTGAACGTGAGTTCAGTGGTCTGGGTGTCCGTCGTTTCGCCCGAATAGGTCATGAGGTAGGCCTTGCCGGCGGCCAGTGTCTCGTCGGCCGTGGCTGAAGTCTTGAGATGGCTTTCGTGTTCTTCGCTCACCTCTTCGATGATGAATCCTTCCGGGGCGGTGCCGGCGAAGGGAAGTACCAGCGTTTCCGGATAGCCGTCGGTGTAAGCCGTGCGGGCATAGGAGGCGGTCCGGGCCACGAAGCCTTCCGGCGCGTTGAACGGCATCTTGTCTTTGAGCGACAGGTTGGTGCAGATGTGGTTGCATACTATGTTGGTGGATTTTTCCAACAAGCCGACAGGAGCGTAGATGATGCAGTTGGGGTTCATGTCCTCCGGCCAGTCGGGTTCGCCGATGAGGCCCTTCAGCCCGCGCAGGTCGGCCGAGCGTGTCTCCTCGTCGGCAAGCAGGGCAAGGTCTTCGGCCCCGATGATGCCGGAGGCGGTGATCCTTCCGTCCTCCGCCTTTGCCGTTCCTTTTGCGGCCGCATAGGACAAGGTGAAGCCGTCAATGGAGAACCATTGTTCGGGGGCGTCCGCCGAGGCTTCCACTTTGAGTGTGCAGGCGGTGTTTTCCGCCAGGTGGAAGGCGAGGTGGCGGCGGTTCCACCCGTAGCCTTTCCCGTTGTTTGTTCCGGCTTCCGCGCTGTTTTCCCCGGCATAGGCGTGGATGTTGCCCCCGCTGTTGCCTTCCGGCGGGAATCCGATGGTGTCTCCGTTTACCGTCAAGGTCAGCGTGGTGTTTCCCGAGCAGCGTCCGGTGGCCGACAAGGCGTAATAGCCTTCGGGCAGGTATAAGGTCTGTGTCATGGATGCCTTCCATGCCTGTGCGTTCCAGTCCCCGCCGTCGAAGTAATTGTCCTGGATTCCTTTATAAGATTCTTTGTCCAGGGTGCTCACTTGCGTGACGGTCCAGCCTTCTGTCCCGTCGTCCGCTTCCGGGTTGGCGATGAGGCGGGTGGCGTTTCCGGTGGACAGTTCGATGGAGCAGGCCGAGCGGCCATAGCGCGAGGCTTCTCTCAGCGCACCGGTGGCGGCGGTGAAAGAGGCTTCCTCTCCGTCGTCCACCCCCGCGCCGATGGCCTTGTCGATGGCGGAGGCGACGGACGGGAATGCGGCTTCTTCGACTTGTCCCCTGGTTTCCTTTGCTTCGGACAAGGCTTCAAGATAGTCTGACACGTAATCAGGCGCCAACAGTTCCAGCTGTATGTGGTCTACCAGCAGTTTCACCGCGTTGTCCCCTCCCGGGGTGGTGAATCCGAAAGAGAGGGTCACGTCCCCGTCCTCTTCGAGTTCGAATTCTTGTGTCAGGGTTTCCCATGAGGCAGTGCCGGCAGGCCAGAGGCTGTGCCGTGTCCCGTCGGGCAGTTGCAGGTAGGAGCTTCGGGTGGATGGCGTGCCGGACAGATGGTTGGCTCCCACTGACAGGCGGTAATGCCCGGCGGGCAGGGCGATTTCCTGCCATGCCCGCATCTGGTGTGCGGCTTCCCAGTTGGTCCGGAAATAGAGGGCGTTTCCGCCCCAGGCCTCGTCCGGGCGTTCGGGGGTGGTGCCGTCGTATGCGGTCCCGTAGGGGATGGCGCGGATATGCTTGTACCCCGTCGCCCGTCCGTCCGAAGCGAATTCCACGGTCCATCCTTCCGGTTCGTAGACGTTGAATTCCTGTGCGGGGACGGTGTGTTCGCCCTCTTCAAAGTCCGGGTTGGCGATGAAGGACGTGGCGTCTATCGCCGTTCCGTCCGCATGTGCCACGAGGCAGGCGATGTAGGCTTTGCGCAGGGCCGCGTTGGCGGCATCCGCCTCTTCCTCGTCAGCCGCGGCCTGGGTGAGGACTGCCTGTGCGTCGGCATAGGCGGTTTGGAATGCCGCGTCGTCTTGGAAAGGCGTGGAGGCGAACAGCCTGAGGGTGCGCGCCAGCCTGTCGTATGCGTCCAGCGAGGGCCGTGCGGCCTTTAATGCGGCTTCCAGGTTCTCCGCCGCTGCCTTCAGGTCGGCGGCGGTAGCCCCGGGGGCATCTTTCAGGCCTTCGGCTTCCTTCACGCGGGAGAGCAGTGTTTCCCATGCCGTTTTTTGCATGGTTTTCCCGTTGAATGAGCGGATGAAGGTCTCAAGCGGGCGGTTCAGCGTCGGCATGAAAGCCTCCGCTTGTGCGGCAGGGGTGAGCGCGTCTGTCCCGTAATAAGTGAGGCGGAGGTTGTCCACGGCCATGCGCGCGTCGGTTTGCCTGCTTTGCACGAGCTTGACCCTCAAGGTGTATGTGCCGCTTGCCTGCAAGTCGAAGGCGGGACTTTCTTGGGTGGAGGGCGTGGCGGACGAAGGCGTGAGCCGGCATAGTTCGGTGCCGTCGGGGGCCGTGAGGGCGAGCGTGGCCGTTTCGGTCGCCCCCAGGTTGCCCATGTCTGCCGCCAGCGTGTAGCGTCCGGCCGGGAGCGACAGGGGCTGGCTCAGGTCCAGGACACTGGCGGTGGTCCATCTCATGCGGGCGGCCAAGGCTTGCCTGCCTTCGGTCGGGGCGACGGTGTTGTCGTATCCGGATTGCATGAGCGTGGAGGAGCCGCGCCCGATATTGTTGTTGGTGTGCGTGGGGCCGTAAGCGAGTGTCCATCCGTTGGGCGAGGCATATCCTCCGTTGGCGGTGGGGAGGGATGGCGTGAAGCCGTCTTCAAACCCCGCGTTCCGGATGAGGTGGGTGGCGTCGGCCGGGCGGTCGGCTGTGGCCGCCAGCATCCGCGTCTGGCGGAAACTATCCATGGCCTTTTCCAACGCCTTGATGTCTTCCCACGTCAGCTCGCCGGGTGTGACGGCGGAGGCCGCGCGTATGGCTTCGGCCAGTCCGGCGTCGTCGCTTCCGTCCGCGAGCGTCCCGGCCTGTTCAAGGGCGGATGCCATGAGCGGCTGCAGGTCGCTGCCGGTGAGGCGGTAGAGGCGGACGTTGCCCAGGATGGTCCATGAGCCGCTGCTGGTGCCGGCGCGGAGCTGTCCGCAGTTCCGTGCGCCAATGGTCAGCTTCCCGCCTGTCACCTCGATGCCGTCGATGGTGTTCAGCCAGTAGCCTTTGGAGAAGGCTTCCGACGCTTGCGCGGTGTTGTCCGGGGTGCTGCCGTAGGCTGCGGTCTCGCTGTGCAGCAGTTTCAGCGGCGTGGCATATTCTTTTCCGCCGGAAATGGCATAAAGGCAGGTCTGCTGTGCGGTTTCGCCCCCGGAGCGGGTGAAGCCGTTGGCGGTGAGGCGGTAGAATCCGTCGGGAAGGTCGTTCGCGGTCTGGCTCATTTGGAAGTAGCCGTTGCTGGTATCGGATGTCCAGAACTCTTGGGTGTGGTTTTCCTGGGTGGTGCTGGACATGTTGGACACGATGTTCCACGGTGTCTTGTTGCCGTCGAATGTGGCGTTGATGATGTATTGCGTGGTGACATCTTCCACGGCGGCATTCAGGGCTTGGGGGGTGAATGCGGCGAGGAGGGCTGCGAGGGCCGCCGGGCGTATGGTATGGGTCTTGTTCTGTTTCATGGCAATGTCTTTTAATAGTCGAAGCATACGGTTTGTATCTCTTTCACGCCTTCCCCTTCATGGCAGAGTATGAGGAAGGCTTCCCCTTTGGTCGCGAAATAGGGGGCTACGTGGTCTTTGAAGGCGGTCCCGCCGGCGGCGTGCGGGTTGGCCGCCTCCGCATGGTTGTGTCCGGAGAAGTGGACCGGGTTCTTCGTCTTGGCGATAAGCTGCATGTATTTGTTCCGCTTTGCTTCCGCGGTGGCGTAGTCCGGCGTGTCTTCCGGGGCGATGCTCATTCCCGTGTCGTTCTGGTCGAGCCACCAGCGGTCCTCGCAGCTGATGGGGTAGTGCTGTATCCACACGGACGGGGTGGCCGCCACCACGGGGTCGCTGACGAAGGCCTCAAGGGCGGAGATGATGCCGTTTGGGGCGTAGTATGTGGCACTGCTGAATAATGTTTTGGGCTTGTCGTAGGGCTTCTGGAACCAGTAGGTCTGCCCCACGTAGAAGCGTACGCCCTTGAAGGTGAAGGTGAAGGGCGAGGGCTGCACTTTTCCCTCATTTTGCGTGAAACGCGTCACATTCTCTATGCCGAGGTCCTGTGCGGCGGAAAGGTAGTCGCTGACCATGCCGAGCGCCACGTCGTTGCAGTGGCTCCCCCCGTCGTTGACGCCCAACGTCAGCCCTTTGTCCGGGTCGTTCCCGGTCCAATAGTCCGGCACGAGGTCATGGTTGCCGCACATGGTGATGAAGGGTATGCCGGCCGAGGTGAATTTGTCGAATACCGCCTTGATGGCATCCCCGCTTTTCTCGCTGTCCTGGTCCATGTCGCCCATGCAGATGACAAGGTCGGCTGCCGGGCGGATGTCCGGCCGGGTGCGGAAGGCGAACCGCCCGCTTTGCGCCATGTGGATGATGCCGTCGGCCCACCGGGACAGGTTTTCCGGCTTGGCATTGTTGCCGGTGCGGTCCGTCAGGTTGATTTCAGGGTCGCCGAACAGCACGACGGAGAACCATCTTCCGGCGGTGAAATAGTAGGGGAACGCTTTCTGCGTCCCGTCCGCATACGTGACGGTGAAGATTTCCGGCTCGTTGTCGCGGATGCGTGCCGTGGCAGGGTCGGGGAAGACGGTGGCACCTTCGGGCAGGACGGCTTCCAACCCCAACTGGTTTAAATCCGTCCCGGCGGGGAAGACGAACCGCGTGGCGCCATTGGAGACTGTCTCAATCCGGTCGGGCTTTGTGTTTTCAGGTTGGAGGCCGAAGGTGTAGTCTTGGGCGTGGAGGACGAACGTGTACGCCCATGTTATGGCCAATAAGATTCCTTTCTTTTTCATAATCATACAAGTTAGGAAGTTAGGTTAATGCGCAAATGTATGAAAAAACGTCTGAATCTCTTAACATGCGGACTGCTTTTTTATGACTTTTTATGAAGGAAGGGCAGGAGACGCGGGGACGGCGAAGGCAGCCATGCCCCAATCTAAAATTGAAATACCTACAAATCGGTATGGGGAATCTCGTAAAAACTCCGTAACTTTGCGGCTCGCAAGGAAATAGTTCCTGCGGTTACCTTTATCTTATCAGATTTTATGGAAGTCAACAACGAAAGCTGGGCCGGCTTCAAAGGCGATTTGTGGAGAAAGGAAATCAACGTGCGTGATTTCATCCAAAACAATTATACTCCTTATGAAGGGGACGACTCGTTCCTGAAACCCTCGTCGGAGAAAACCCGCAAAGTGTGGAACAAGCTGACGGAGATGTTCAAGGTGGAGCGCGAGAAGGGCGTGTACGACGCCGAGACCAAGCTTCCGCAGGGCATCACGACTTACGGCCCGGGGTACATCGACCGGGAGAACGAGGTGATTGTCGGGCTGCAGACCGACGCGCCGCTCAAGCGCGGCATCTTCCCCAAAGGCGGCATCCGCATGGTGGAGAACAGCCTGGAGGCTTACGGCTACCATCTCGACCCGATGACGAAGGAGATTTTCACGAAATACCGCAAGACGCACAACGAAGGCGTGTTCTCGGCCTATACGGAAGAGATGCTGGCGGCCCGCCGCTCGGCCATCATCACCGGCCTGCCGGACGCCTACGGCCGCGGGCGCATCATCGGCGACTACCGCCGCGTGGCCCTCTACGGCACGGCACGCCTGATAGAGGACAAGAAACGCTTCCAGAAGCGTCTCGACATCCAGGAGCTGAACGACGAGATCATCCGCAACCGCGAGGAGGTGACGGAGCAGATCCGCGCCTTGCAGGACTTCGAGAAGATGTGTGCCGCGTATGGCTTCGACGTGACCCGTCCGGCCAAGGACGCGCGCGAGGCCGTGCAGTTCGTCTACCTGGCCTACCTGGCCGCCGTGAAGGACCAGGACGGCGCCGCGATGTCCATCGGCCGCACCTCAACCTTCCTCGACATTTACATCGAGAAGGACATCCGCGAGGGCAAGCTCACGGAAGAGGAGGCACAGGAACTGGTGGACCAGATGATCATCAAGCTGCGCATCGTGCGCTTCCTGCGCACGCCGGAATACAACGACCTCTTCTCGGGCGACCCCGTGTGGGTGACGGAATCGCTCGGCGGCATGGGCGTGGACGGCCGCACGCTGGTGACGAAGACCTGCTTCCGCTACCTGCACACGTTGTACAACCTCGGCCCGGCGCCCGAACCGAACCTGACGGTGCTGTGGGCGGAGAAGCTGCCGGAGAACTGGAAGAAGTTCTGCGCCAAGGTGTCCATCGACACGTCGGCCATCCAATACGAGAACGACGACCTGATGCGGGTGGACTACGGCGACGACTATGGCATCGCCTGC
The DNA here is from genome assembly GCA_944320765.1 of uncultured Paraprevotella sp. Taxonomy (GTDB): domain Bacteria; phylum Bacteroidota; class Bacteroidia; order Bacteroidales; family Bacteroidaceae; genus Paraprevotella. The sequence goes on along the minus strand of CALUIS010000010.1, from coordinate 22,777 downwards.
TGCGTCTCCCCGATGAAAATCGGCAAGCAGATGCAGTTCTTCGGGGCGCGGGCCAACCTGGCCAAGTGCCTCCTCTATGCCATCAACGGCGGGCGCGACGAGCGCACCGGCGTGCAGGTGGCCCCCAAGTTCGAGCCCATCACAAGCGAATACCTGGACTACGACGAGGTGATGGAGAAGTACGAGCAGATGATGCGCTGGCTGGCCAAGGTGTATGTGAACGCGCTGAAGATTATCCACTACATGCACGACAAGTACGATTACGAGGCGTATGAGATGGCACTCCACGATGGCGACGTGCAGCGCATCCGCGCCACGGGCATCGCCGGCCTCTCCATCGTGGCCGACTCCCTTGCCGCCATCCGCGACTGCCGGGTGAAGGTCATCCGCGACGAGCGCGGCCTGGCGGTGGACTTCGAGCGTGAGGGCGACTATGTGCCTTACGGCAACAACGACGACCGCACGGATGCCATTGCGGTGGAAATCACGGAGAAGTTCATGGACTACCTCCGCCAGCACGAGACGTACCGCAACGCCATCCCCACGCAGTCCATCCTGACCATCACGAGCAACGTGGTGTACGGCAAGAAGACCGGCACCACGCCGGACGGCCGCCGGGGCGGCACGCCGTTCGCGCCGGGCGCGAACCCGATGAACGGGCGGGACACGAAGGGGGCCGTGGCCGCTCTGGCTTCCGTGGCCAAGCTGCCGTTCCACCATGCGCACGACGGCATCTCCTACACCTTCGCCATCTCGCCCGCCACGCTGGGCAAGGAGCGCGGCATCCAGGTGGACAACCTCGTGAGCCTGCTGGACGGCTACTTCACGCCCGACGGCGGACAGCACCTGAACGTGAACGTGTTCGACCGCGAGTTGCTGGTGGACGCCATGGAGCATCCGGAGAAGTATCCGCAGCTGACCATCCGCGTGTCCGGCTATGCCGTGAACTTCGTGAAGCTGACCCGCGAGCAGCAGCTGGACGTGCTTTCGCGCACCATCAACCACTCCTTATAATATATAATAGGTATGGAAAAGCCTTTGACGGGCAAGATACATTCATTGGAGAGTTTCGGGACCGTGGACGGTCCCGGAATTCGTTTTGTGACTTTCATGCAGGGGTGTCCGCTCCGTTGCCGGTATTGCCACAACCCCGATACTTGGCGGGCGGACGCTCCGGTGAAGTACGAGCTGACGCCCCGGCAGCTGTTGGACGAGGTGTCGCGCTACAAGAGCTTCATCGCCAAGGGCGGGGTGACGCTCACGGGCGGCGAGCCGCTGATGCAGCCGGACTTCTGCCGCGAGTTCTTCCGCCTGTGCCGTGAGGCCGGCATCCATACCGCGCTGGACACGGCCGGGTCTGTTTATAACGAAAAGACGCTCTCCGTGCTGGACTTCACGGACCTGGTCCTGCTGGACATCAAGGCCCTGCAGCCGGAATTGTGCCGGGCGGTGTGCGGCTCGGACGGACGAAACGCCCTGCGCCTGCTGGACGAGCTGGAACGGCGGGGCATCGACGTGTGGATCCGCCACGTGGTGGTGCCGGGCCTGACGGACGACGACCGCCTGTTGGACGAGCTGGTCGGATACTTGAAACCCTACCGCTGCGTGCGGAAGATAGAATGGTTGCCCTATCACACGATGGGCGTGTTCAAATACAAGGACTTGGGACTGGCCTATCCGTTGGAAGGCGTGCCGCCGCTGCCGGCGGAGCGCATCAAGGCCATCCGCGAGCGTTATCCGTGGCCGTAAGGCTGGCGGTTTGAAGATAAAACCGTATATTTGCATTGGGTTACAGTTCAGAGATTGTCAGCATGAAGAACGCCTTTGTCTGGAATGTCTTTGTAAGCTCCTGCCTTACAGGTTGTTGTAGAATTTGCGGGGGTAAAAACGAGGCCGGGCTTTTCCTTGAGGCCGGCTGGCGTATGCTGTAAGCCTTCCGGTTGCATTTCTCTTGTTTTCATTACTATGCCGCAGTGTCGCGCTCCCGATGCTGCAAAGGGATTGCCGTGCCAGCTTGAATCCTCTTGTTTCGGACTGATCCGGAAAAACTTCAGAAACATACAGGCCATAGGTCCGACGGGAATAGGGCCAACGATGACCGACGGACAGCAAGACGTGGCTGTCACGGCCGACGGCATAGTCGTGGAAGGAGTGGCTGGCCCGGTTGAGGTCTACAGCGTGGACGGTACGCTCGTGGCACGCGTCAATGCCGCAGGCGGGCGCACGGACATCGCTCTCCCCGGCCACGGCGTATATATTATAAAGGTAGGAGACCGGACGGTAAAGGTGAACCGGTGAGGTCTTGGAGCGGGGAATAAGCGGCCGCGCCACAGCCTATGGGGGCTGTGCGCGGTCGTTTTGCTTGTTTCTGCTACGAAACATACCTTTTGGAACACTTCCGCTTGGCATAAAAGCCGTATCTTTGGCCTCCAAAAGAAGAATGTATGAGGAAATGGAAAACGGTGGGGCTGTTTCTTCTGTGCGCATTTCTCTTGCAGGGATGCGAGCTGATAGAGTACCACCCGTACGACACGCGCATCGAGGGCGAGACGGGGCTGACGGCGAAGAACGTCCGGCTGATAGAGGAGAAGACGAGGGGAAAGCGGGAGTTCCGCTTTGCCATGATCAGCGACACGCAGCGGAGGTATGACGAGACGGAGGAGGTGGTGGACCTGCTGAACCGGCGCGGGGACATCGACTTCGTGCTGCACGGCGGCGACGTGGCCGACTTCGGGGAGACGAAGGAGTTCCTTTGGTCGCGCGACTTCCTGAACAAGCTGCACATGCCGTACGTCTGCCTGCTGGGAAACCATGACTGCCTCGGCACGGGATTCGACGTGTATCTGAAAGTATTCGGCGAGGACAACTTCGCGTTCACGGCGGGCAACGTCCGTTTCATCTGCCTGAACACGAACGCGCTGGAGTATGACTACAGCCATCCGGTGCCGAACTTCGACTTCATGGAGCGGGAGCTGCGCGACTGGCCCGAAGGGGTGGAGAAGACCGTCGTGGCCATGCACGTGCCGCCCGGCGACGACGAGTTCAACAACAACGTGGAGCTAGCATTCGAGGCGTATGTCACCAGCTTTCCCGGCCTGCAGTTCTGCCTGTTCGGCCATCAGCACTCGTTTCAGGAAAAAGACTACTTCGGCGACGGCGTGATGTATTACGGTTGCACGACCATCGGGAAGCGGGGATATTATGTCATCACCATCAAGGAGGAGGGGTATGAGATTGAGCGTTGTTCTTTTTAGCTTGTGCCTGGCACTCCTGCCTTCCCGGGCCGGAGCGCAAGAGACAGGGGCGCAGGCCGATTCGGCCCGCACGCGGTATGAGAAGATGATGACCCGGCGGATGGAGATGTGGCAGCGGCTTATCCCGGACCATTATAAGATGCAGTTCGCTGGAAGTATCGGGATGGTTTCCCTGGGGACGGGATGGACGTACGGGAAGAAGAAGCAGTGGGAGACGGACCTCATGTTCGGTTTCCTTCCGAAATTCGAGAGCGAGCGTCACAAGCTGGTCTTCACGGTCAAGCAGTCCTACGTGCCTTGGCGGTTGCGCGTCAAGGAGAGTGCGTGGGTGGTGCAGCCCTTGTCGTGCAGTATGTTCCTTTCGTCCGTGTTGAACGAGAAGTTCTGGACGCGGGAGCCGGACCGTTATCCGAAAGGGTATTACGGATTCTCCACCCGCATACGGGCCAACTTGTCCTTGGGGCAGCGCATTATGTATGACATTCCGGACGTGTCCGACTGGTGGGTGCAGGACATCTCGCTGTATTACGAGCTGGGAGCGTGCGATACCGATTTGTGTACCTTCTTCGGCGACCGCAGCATCAAGTTCAGGCAAATCCTGAGCCTGGCCGTCGGCATCAAGCTCCATATTTGATTCCGATGCCCAGGCTTGGGTATTGCCCTGGGGGCTTATTCCGTGATGAAAGCCGGAGCCGGGAAGTGCATGCCGGCCATGGTCAGGTGGTTGTCCCGGGCGTATTGCAGGATGCGCTTGCGGGTGGCGATGGCGGTTTCGGCGTCCATGTCGTATGAAGCGCAGATTTCGGGATGTTCCTTCTGCAAGGCCACGCCGTGCATCAGGTCGCCCACGACGAGCAGCTTTCCGGCTTGGAATACGGTGTGTCCCGGCGTGTGTCCCGTGGCTTCCAAGGCGACAACGCCTCCCGGCAATGTGTCGCCGAACTCGAAGAGGTGCAACCGGTCTTGGTAGGCTTCCATGGTCTTGGCAACTTGGTTCTTTTGTCCTTCCGGCATTTTCATCCAAGCGTCATATTCCGTCCTTGCGGCATGGATTTCCGCCTGGGGGAATGCCACGCTGTCGCCTTTCATCAATCCTCCGATGTGGTCGCCGTGGAAGTGCGTGAGAAAAACGTAACGGACATCGGCGGGGGATACGCCGAGGGATTCCAGGCAGGGAAGCAGGCGGCTGTCGGGTGCGCCCAGGCCGGTGTCGAACAGGATGCGGATGCCTTGCGTTTCCACCCAGAACGTGCTGACTGTAGACGGGATGCCGTTTTGAAGCGAAAGGCTGTCGATGAGGGCGTCCGGCGCTTGGGCGAACAGTGTGCGGGGCATGAGTTTCTCTCCGGCGTTGTCTTGAATCCATGTGGCGGTCACGCTTCCCGTTTGTATTGTCCGGACATCAGACGGATGGTCAAGGGTGGAGTCCGTTGCGGTTTCGTTTCCGGTGTTTGGGGATGCCTGTCCTCCGCAGCCGGACAGTGTGCAGGCCAGAGCCATGACGGCCCATGCGTTCTTTCTCATGAAGTTTCTCATAAATTCAGGTTCTGATTCGACGCAAAAGTAAGGATTAAAACGGAAAAAGCAAGGGGGAAATCATGGAAATCCGTATCTTTGGAGCGGGAAATCCAACAGGAAAGGAATTATGCCGCGGATAAAGGAAGGTTTCAAGGGCGAACGGATAGTGGTGTTGCCCGGTTTCTTGGTTGACGAGCTGAAGCACGACCCGCTGGGGCGTGAGCTGTACATCACCGACATCGGGTACTATCCCCATGCCGGTTTCCATTACTGTGAGCGCACGGCGGAGGAGGCCCAGGAATATGTGTTGATTTATTGTGTGGAGGGCGAGGGATGGTTCAGGCTGGGAGGCCGGCGGTATGAGGTCGTGGCCAACCAGTTCTTTATCCTTCCCAAGTATCAGGCACATGCCTATGGCAGCAAGGCAGAGGCCCCGTGGACTATCTACTGGATACATTTCGACGGGGCGAAGGCGGCCTTTTTCAGCGTGGGATTCAGTTGTCCGCATGACATCTTCCCCGCCGCTCATTCCCGCATCAAGGAGCGGCTGATGCTGTTCGAGGAGATTTACGGGGCGGTCAGCTCGGGCTACAACAAGAACTATATGCTTTATGCCACTACCAGCCTGTTCCACTTTCTGGGTTCGATGAAGTTCCTGGGCGAGTACCGCGAATGCCGTTTCGTGGGGACACCCGACAAAGGCGACATGGTGCAGCGTGCCATACACTTCATGCAGGAGAACCTGAACCGGAAGCTCCGTCTTTCCGACATCGCCCGTGAGGTGAGGCTTTCCCCGTCTTACTTTTCCAACGTGTTTGAGGAGAAGGCCGGTTCGCCGCCCCTTCGTTATCTGGGGTATCTCCGTATCCAGGAAGCCTGCCGTTATCTGGATTTCACAGATTTGAAAATCAGCCAAATCAGTCCTCTTGTGGGCTATGAGGATGCTCTTTATTTCTCCCGCCAGTTCACGAAATACATGGGCATGTCGCCTACGGAGTACAAGGCGCGGAAGAAAGGGTAGGGATTTTTAAAGTTTTGCAATTTCCTCCAGGCTAAGCCCGGTGCAGTCCTGTTCAGACGGTGAACCGGAACACCGTAGTCTGCCGGTAAGTCTCTCCCGGACGGAGCAGGCACGAGGGGAAACCGGGATGCGAGGGCGTGTCGGGCCAGTATTGCGTCTCGAGGCAGACGGCAGTGTCGGGGCGGGTGTAGTAGCCGGCGGTGTAGAGCAGGACGGACGGCAGGTCGGTGCTGACGGTCAGGGCGCGGCCCGTCGCGGGGTCGTACAGGCGGGCGGCTTCCACCATCGCGTCCGATTTCTCTTCCTTTAGTATATAGCAGTGGTTGTAGCCTTTGTTCCACCGCAGCTGGTCGTTGTCGGCATACAAGTCTTGTCCGATACGCTTGGGGTGGGTGAAGTCGAAGGGCGTGCCGCTTACGTCCGTCCGTCGTCCGGTGGGGATGAACTGCGGGGTGGTGTCCAGTATCGTGCGCGAGGGGATGTGCAGCACGTGTTCCGTCACTTTGCGTCCGTCGCCGCTGAGGTTGAAGTAGGCGTGGTTCGTCAGGTTCAGCCAAGTGGGGCGGTCGGTGATGCCGGTGTGGCGGATGGTCAGTTCGTTGCCATCGTTCCAGCGGTATTCCGCCGTCACGTCCACGTTTCCGGGCCAGCCTCCCTCGCCGTCCGGCGAATGCAGGGTGAAACGGATGCCGTCCGGCAGGATTTCCCAGTCCCACAGCTTCTGGTGGAAACCGGAGAAGCCGCCATGGTTCGTGTTCTCCCCGTCGTTCTTTTCCAGGTCATATACTTTCCCGTCGAGGATGAGGCGGGCATGGGCGATGCGGTTGGCCACGCGGCCCACGGTGGCTCCCATATAGAACTCGTCCGCCAGCAGATGTCCCGGTTTCAGCAACACGTCGGACATTCCGCCACGGGTATCCGGCACTACGGCGGAAAGCCAACGGGCGCCCCAGTTGGTCAGTTCCACATAGGCTCCGGCTGAGTTCGTCAGCCGGAAGCCGCAGACCGGGGCACCCGTCGGCATTTTACAGATTACTTGCTTGCTGATTCGCATAGTTCACGGTGGATTTGTGCTCCCTGGTGGTTGATGTCCAGGGCGCGGGCTTTGTCCAGGTATTCCACGGCGTGCGCCTTGTCGCCCAGTCCCAGATAGCCCAAGCCCATCACGTAGTTGCAATGGATGGCGTTACGCTTGTCCAGGTTGTCCTCCCAGATGGCCAGGTCGGGCAGCGACACGGCGAAATAGTCGATGCGGCAGTGGTCGAACAGATGTTTCTCGCCGTGTTGGATGAGGCGGTTGAAGCGTCCGCGTGCCTTGCCTTCCTCGCCCAAGGCACGCCAGGCCAGCCCTTGGTAGAAAATCTTGTCCGGCTGCGGGTCGTTGTAGAAGAACGCCTGCTGCGGTTCGGCCGAGCCTTGCGTGGCTTTCTGCAGCCACTTGCGGGCATTCTCCTCATCGCCCAGCCCGCGGTAGGCCAGTCCTTTGTAGTACCAGATGTCGTTCTCCTCGGCATTGATGAGCTTGCCCTCGCCCAGGTTGTGCGGATATTGGTCGGTGGCTTGCAGCAGGGCCAGTGCGTCGGCATAGCGTTCCTCTTTCAGCGCGGCCTTGGCCAGTTCCACGTGGCAGAGGGTGTACTGACCCGTGATTTTGCCTTCGCCGCCTTCCCAGGGATGGAACTTGCGGGCGGCGATTAACGCTTGTGCTTCTTTGTAGCGTCCCAGTTGGTTGTAGAGCGTGATGCGTTCGATGGAGAGGTCGTCGCGGCTTTCCGTCTCGGCCAGATGGCTTTCGAGGAAGGCGAGGCGTTCTTCCTGTGGCCGTCCCAAGCGTTTGTAGAGCTGGTCCAGCTCCATCAGGATGCGTGCGTCGCTTTCGTCCAGCCGGTAGGCCTTCTCCAACATCTCCACGGCCTTGTCTTTGTCGTTCCGCTTGTTGTAGTAAGCCAGAGAGAGGTTGCGCCATACGGTGGGGAAAGCCGGGTCCATGCGGGCGGAAGCTTCCCAACACTTGACGGCGTTGTCGTACTGTCGGGCGGCGTACCAGAAGTTGCCCAGACTGTAGGCGGCCTTCGGACAGGCGTCGGAGTTTACTTGCATGGCATCCTGCAGGATGTTCACTTCCTCGATGCGGTTGGGGAAGCAGTAAGCGTGGTTGTCCTGCTCGCCCTTCTGGTAGTATTCTTTGGCTGTGGCCTTGTCGCCCTTCTGTGAATAGAAGTAGCCCAGCGCGTAGTGTACCATCGGGTAGACTTCCGTCTGTGTGGCGGCATAGCCTTCCAGCAGGCTGATGGCTTCGTCGTACAGTCCGGCCACGGCAAAGTCGAGGGCATATTCGATGTAGGGATGAGCCGCATCGCGCATCAGATGCTGCATCTCTTCCAGCACTTTATGGTCTCCGGTGAGCAGATATTGCTCGTAGCGGCAGCCCATGTTGAAGCGGTCAATCTTGAGGGATTCGCTGATGAGGGCGAGGGCTTCGTCCTTGCGTCCCAGACGGCGCAGGATGGAGGCTTTCAGTTGGCGGGCCTTGTGGTGGTGCCAGTTGCGGACGAGCGAGCGGTCGATCAGGTCGAGTGCTTTCTCGAAGTTGCTGCGGCGGCAGTCGATGGCGGCCAGGTTGTAGTAGGCCGCGTCCTGCCAGGCGGCGTTCCATGCCGACTTGAAGAAGGCGTCGTAAGCCTCGTCCGCCTTGTCCTGCATCAGGAGGCTCCAGCCCAGGTTGTAGTATGGTTCGCCGTCGTAGGGGTTCGGGTTGCGTTCGGTCTGCGTCTCGATGGCCTTGCGGAAGTAAGGCTCGGCCATGGCGAACTGCCCCTTGCGCATGAGCCACAGCCCCATGGCGTTGTTGTTGCGGATGTCGCCCGGTTCGCGCCGCAGGGCTTCCCGGTAGTATTCAGTCGGGTCGTAGGTGGCGTGGCGGTACTGTTCCAGATGCTGCCCAGTGAGGAAAAGCTGTTCGATGGAGGCGATGTCCTTCGGGTCCTTGGCGGCCTTGGCGGGGTCGGGGACGGGTTTGATTTCCGGTTTGTCGGCCTGGTAGCTGACGATGACCCGCCCGTCGCTGCCGCGCACTTCCGTCAGCAGGTCTTCCTCTTTTGCCTCTCCGGCGGCGAACGCGGCCTCGAACGGCTCCGCAGGGCTGATGGCGATGACTTTGTCGCAGAGCGTCTTTCCGCTGGCGGTGTCTTTCACCCACACATGCACGTCCTTGTTCGCGCCGGTGGCGTAGAGGATGACCTTGCCTTGCCCGTCTTTCAGCTCCACGTTCAGCAGCATGTCTTTGGTGGCGTTCTTCACGTAGCCCACTTCGGCGTAGGGCATGAAGTACTGCTTCCACGACTTCTCCTCGTAGGGCTGCAGCCAGGTGAAGTCCGGCTGGTTGTCGGTGTACATTCCCGTCATGAGCTCGATGTACGGGCCGTCCTCGTCCGTCAGGTTGCGGTCCCAGGCGCGTCCGAAGTCGCCGTTGCCCCAGGTCCATTGCTTTTTGCCCGGCGACACGTGGTGGTCGGCCACGTGGAGTAGCCCGCCCCTCACGTCCTCCTCGTATCCTCCCACGAAGTCGAACTTCGACTTGATGGCCATGTACGAGGTGGGTACGGGGATGTTCTTGTATTTCGAGATGTCCACGCCGGCGGAATAGTCCTGCTTGTAGTACACGCCCGTGGCGATGGGGAAGGTGGACACGTCGCGCTTGCCATGGTCGAACACGGCGTTCACGTCGGGCGGGAACACCGAGTGGTAGTGGTCGTTCACCACCACGGCGGGATTGGCCCACCATAGGAAGGTCTGGGGGAACGAGGTGCGGTTGTAGATTTTCACGTTGATTTCGATGTAGGCCTTGCCCGGGTAGAGCGTGAAGCCCTGCATCCCCTTGGTGCGGAACATGCGTTCCACCTCGTTGCACCACAAGGTCTTGCTGCCGTCGGCATGTTCCTCGATGGAATAGTCCGTGGGCAGGAAGGTGGACGGGCGGTGGTGCTGCGGCCAGTTGAACTCGATGCCGCCCGAGATCCACGGCCCGGTCAGTCCTACGAGTGCGGGCTTCACCACCTGGTTGTAGTACACGAAATGGCGCCGCTTCACCTTGTCGTAGGCCATGTGGATGCGTCCGCCCAGTTCGGGCAGCACCATGACCTTGATGTATTCGTTCTCGATGAAGAGCGCATGATAAAGTTTCTCTTTCTTCTCGTCCGAGATTCTCTCCACCACCGGATAGGGGTAGACCGATCCGCAGCTGCCTTGGTAGACCCGCTTCTCCAGGAAGATGGGGTTCTTCTCTTCCTGCCCGATCTCGTAGGTGGGCAACAGGATGTCCTCTTCCCAGGCACGTACTTCTGAGCCGTGCACCGTGCTTTGAATCAAATAGGATGTGATTTTTTCCATTGTGTCGTTATGATGTTATTTGATGAGTTCGTGTTCGATTTCCTCCAAGCTTTTGCCTTTGGTCTCGGGCAGGCACCGCCATACGAAGATGCCTCCGCACAGGCAGATGATGCCGTAGAGCCAGAAAGTCCCGGCGGCTCCCAGTCCGGCGTTCAGCGACGGGAACGTGTAGGTCAGGATGAAGCAGGCGGCCCACAGCGCGAAGGTGCATACCGACATGCCCACGCCCCGGATGCGGTTGGGGAAGATTTCGGAGATGATGACCCACATGGTCGTGGCCAGCGTCATGGCGTAGCAGGCGATGGCGGCCACCACGATGACGAGCAGCATCACACCGCTGATATGAAGCCAGTAGGCCGCCCCCATGAAGGCATAGATGAGGGTCAGCCCGAACGCGCCGAAGAGGGTCAGGGCCTTGCGCCCCCAGCGGTCCACCACGCACATGGCCAGGACGGTGAAGATGACGTTCGTCACGCCCGTCACCACGATGTTCATCAGCACGTCGCTCACGCCGTAGCCGGCGGCCATGAAGATTTCCTGGGCGTAGTTGAAGATGACGTTGATGCCGCACCACTGCTGCAGCACGGCCATCACCACGCCGATAATCAGGATGCGGCGCATGGAGGGATGGAACAGCTGCTTGAATCCGCCTTCCACCACTTTTTCCCGTGCGGCGGCCTCGATGGCGGCCAGTTCCTCGCGGGCGTGGGCCTCGCCGCCGATGCGGGTGAAGATTTTCAGTGCGGCATCCTGCCGTCCGGACGAGGCCAGCCAGCGCGGGCTCTCGGGCAACACAAAGCTGAAAACGAAGAAGAGGGCTGCAGGAATGACCATGGCCCAGAACATCCAGCGCCACCCCATCTGTCCGTTCCACGACTGGCGTATCATTTCGGCTGTAGCGTCTGTAGCCACGGGTTCGGCTATCTGCCAGTTGGCTATCTGGGCGCTCAGGATGCCCAGCACCACCGTCAGCTGGTTGATGCTGACGAACCGTCCGCGCAAATGGGCGGGAGTGATTTCGGCGATGTACATGGGAGAGAGGCTGGAGGCGATGCCGATGGCGAAGCCGCCGATGAGGCGGAACACGTTGAAACCGCCGAAACTGTCGGCCGCCCCTGTGCCGATGGCGGTGCAGATAAACAGGCCGGCCGCTACGATAAGAATGGGCTTGCGGCCCAGTTTGTCCGCCAGTTTGCCGGCGCTCAACGCTCCTGCGAGGCAACCGATCAACGCGCTGCTCATGGCCCAGCCTTGCAGGGCCGGACTGTCGGCAATCTGGAAATACTGTTCATAGAACGGTTTCGCGCCGCCGATGACGACCCAGTCGTAACCGAAGAGGAATCCGCCCATGGCGGATATCAGCGCAATCAGGAACAGGTAAAGGTTCGTTTTTGTTTTCATGATGGTAGCATGGTTTGATGTTTTCCTTTTTCTGACTGCAAAGTAACACGGTTTCCGGCGGGCGGGAAATGGATAGAATCGCTTAGGACATGGACAATCTTGCGGAGGCGCACGGCAAGCGGCAGGTTTTTAATGGGAGGATTCCTCTGTGGCACCAGTGTCAGATTGTCATGTGGAACGCGGCATTTCCTGTTAAAAAGGAAGGGCTTTTGTCTTTTCCCGTGTTTCCATGAAGAGACGGAAAGTCGCAAATAGAGCCCGGATGGTTAAAAAAACGGGCGGTAGAACTGTCCGTATGGAGCATTTTTCCGCCGCGGCGGGCGTTTTTGTGCGGCAAAAATGGAATTTCTTTGCTGAAAGAAATTTTCTTCTTGCCGCAAAGACGAAAATTTCTTGCCGCAAAGACGTTTCAAAGAGTATGGAAAAAGGGGAAAACGAGGGCTTCGGACGGCTTTTCCTTTCTAATTGGCCCCCGTCCGCGTGCAAAAATCGATTGTCCTTTTGCAAGCCTTGGCCTCCGTCGGGCTGACCCGTGGACGGAACATGGCCGCACAACGTTCCGCCTCAGGCGACAAAATGTCGCGGAAGCGGGCCTTCCGTCGCCATTCTGTATTTCCGCAAGCCCGCGAGGTTTGCGTGTTTTCGTTCGTTTCCGTCCTTGCGTCCGTCCGCGCGATTCTCGCGGGGTTGGTTTTGACGTTTTGACAATGACATTTCTCTTTAGGGGCGGCTGCGCCTTCCGTCCGTGGGGGAATATTTCTGTCGGGCGGAGTGGTTTTGGGGCGAAAGTTGCATTCTTTGGAGCAAAAGTCCGGCGAGAAGCCGCGCCTGCGGGTTACCTTTGCGAAAGGTTACAACTATAAATGATATTCGGATGAAGACGAATGAATCACGTCGGGCGGCATGTGCCGCCTTGTGGGCGGGCGTATGCATGTCCGCCTTGCCGGTCTGCGGGGCGGACCGGCTTTCAGACTACGTGAACCCTTTCATCGGGGCCACGACCAACACGCAGATGGCACGGGCCGAGCATGGGCTGGGGAAGACGTTCCCCGGGGCGGCCACGCCGTGGGGAATGACGCAGGTCAGTCCCAACACGGTGACAGGCGGCGACAACGGGTCGGGTTACAGTTATGAGCATACCACCATCGAGGGGTTCGCCTTGACGCAGATGAGCGGCGTGGGCTGGTATGGCGACCTGGGGAACTTCCTCGTGATGCCCACCGTGGGGCCGCTGCACACCTACCGGGGCGAGGCGGATCGGCCGGAAGAAGGCTACCGCTCGCGTTATGACAAGCAGAGCGAGGTGGCCAAGGCCGGCTATTATGCCGTGCATCTGACCGATTATGACATTCGTGCAGAACTGACGGCCACGTCCCACGGCGGCGTGATGCGCTTCACCTTTCCCGCGAGCGACACGTCCCGCATCCAGATCGACCTGGCCCGCAGGGTGGGCGGCTCCTCCACGCGGCAGTACGTGGAGTGCGTGGACGATTACACCATCCGGGGATGGATGCGCTGCACGCCCGAAACCGGCGGCTGGGGCAACGGGGCAGGAAAGGCCGACTACACCGTCTATTTCTACAGCCGATTCAGCCGTCCGATGGAGGACTACGGCGTGTGGTCGGCAGAGTTTCCTGAAGGGACCCGTCGTGACTTGTATTATGTCACGTCTCCGGAGTTTGCCGGCATCGTGCGCCGGGCCGAGGTGACGGAGCGTCCCGGGCGGATGGAGGGCGACCATCTGGGCTTCTACACGGAGTTCCCTACCGCCGAGGGGGAGCAGGTCGTGATGCGCACGGCCGTCTCGTTCGTAAGCCTTGAGGGTGCTGAGGCTAATTTTAGAGCCGAGTTAAAAAGCGATGACTTCGACCGTTACCGCGAGCGGGCGGCCCGCATGTGGGACGATGCGCTGGGGAAAATCCGCATGGAGGGCGGCACGGAGGACGAGCGCACGATATTCTATACCGCGCTCTATCACACGATGATCGACCCGAGGGACTTCCGCGACGTGACGGGCGAATACATGGGCGGCGACGGGAAGGCGCACAAGACGGACGCGTTCAGGAAGCGCACGGTGTTCAGCGGCTGGGACGTGTTCCGCAGCCAGTTCCCCTTGCAGAACCTCATCAACCCCGATGTGGTGGAAGACATGATTAATTCGTTTGTTACCCTGGCGGAGGAGAACGGCACGGGCGTGTACGACCGTTGGGAGTTCCTCAACGCCTACAGCGGCTGCATGTTGGGCAACCCCGCCATCGCCGTCATCGCGGATGCCTATGCCAAGGGCATACGGGGCTACGACGTGGAGAAGGCCTACCGCTTCGCCCGGCAGACGGCGGACCGCATCGGGCATCACCCGCAGGGGTACTCGCCCGGCAACAGCGGCATTTCCGAAACCTTGGAATACGCCTACTTCGACTGGTGCGTGGGGCGGATGGCCGAGATGCTGGGCCGGCAGGGCGAGGCGGAGGAGTATTACCGTCGCGGGCAGGCCTACCATAATATATATGATAAGGAGAAGGGATGGTTCCGCGTGCGGAACGCCGACGGCTCGTGGGCGGACTGGCCGGAGAAGGGGAGGCTGCAGGAGTGGTACGGCTGCATGGAATGCAACCCCTACCAGCAGGGGTGGTTCGTGCCCCACGATGTGGAGGGCATGGTGGAACTGATGGGAGGGCGCGAGAAGGTGCTGGCCGACCTGGAGTCGTTCTTCGGGAACACGCCGCGCGAGTTCTATTGGAATCCCTATTACAACCATGCCAACGAGCCGGTGCACCACGTGCCCTTCCTCTTCAACCGCCTGGGTGCGCCGTGGCTCACCCAGTATTGGACGCGGGTCATTTGCCGCGACGCCTACAAGAACAGCCTGGCCGGATTGTGCGGCAACGAGGACGTGGGCCAGATGTCGGCCTGGTACATCCTGGCGGCCTCGGGGCTGCATCCGTTGTGTCCGGGCGACACGCGCTATGAGCTGACCGCCCCGGTGTTCGACCGGATGGAGTTCCGGCTCGACCGCCGTTATGCCCACGCCCGCAAGTTCGTCATCACGGTTGAGGGGAACGGGCCGGATGTCTGCTACATCCAGTCGGCCACGTTGGACGGCAAGCCCTATGACCGTTGCTACATCGACCATGAGGACATCATCCGGGGCGGCGAGCTGCATCTCGTTCTGGGCAACCGTCCGAACAAGGAGTGGGGCCGGTGATGACGGGGCTGCGGAACGCAAGATTATCCATGTCCTGAGTGATTCTCTCTATGCGTGCGGTCGGGAAAAGCACTTTACTTTGCAGGCTGAAAATACATTCAAAACAGCAAGCAGGATATGATACGGAAATGGACATGGCCCTTGGGGCTTTGCCTGGCCTTCGCGCTGACAGCCGAGGCAGGCGAGTATGAGACGGTTTCGCCGGACGGGAAACTGAGAGTGGAAGTGCGTACCGGAGGCGGGACGGATTTCGAGGTGTGGTACCATGGCGAGCGGGTGCTCCGGCCTTCACCGGCGGGGATGCATCTTTCCGACGGCACGTGGGTGGGCGGCGGAGAGGTGACCTCGGCGAGGAAGAACCGCGTGCGGGAGACCATCGACGTGGTGGTGGGGAAGAACCGGACGCTGCGGGAGGCTTACAACGAGCTGGTGCTTTCTTACGGCAAGGACTACGACCTGGTGGTCCGGGCCTACGACGAAGGGTGGGCCTACCGCTTCGTAACCCGGTTCGACAAGGAGATTACCATCAGCCAAGAGGATGCCGAATACCGTTTCGCCTTCACTCCCACCGTCTATTTCCCGGAGTGTGACGCCCACACGTCCCCCGAGCGCGACCAGTCGGGCGAGGTGCATCAGATTCACCAGGGTTACCGCAACTTCGAGCGGCTGTACAAGGTCTACGCCTCGCCGCAGGAGATTCCGGCGGGCCGCTTCTCCGTCTCGCCCGTGTTGTTCGAGCGTCCCGGCACCGCTTACAAGTTCGTGGTGACGGAGGCGGACACCTACGACTATCCGGGGCTGTACATGGAGGCGGCGGGAGAGGACGCCATGCGCGGGAAGTGGGCCGGCTATCCCAAGCGGGTGATGGACGGCGACCCCTCCAATCCCCACTATTGGTACTCCAACCATCTGGTGATAGAGTGGGAGGATTACATCGCCCGCACGGAGGGGGCGCGTACCTTCCCCTGGCGGGTGATGGTCGTGTCGGACGACGACAAGACGCTGCTCAACAACGAGCTGGTCTACATGCTGGCCGAGCCTTGCCGGCTGGAGGACACCTCGTGGATACAGCCGGGCAAGAGCGCGTGGGAATGGTGGCACAAGGCCGTGCTCGAGGGGGTGGACTTCCCAGTGGGGAACAAGCACCTTTCCTTGCAATTGTACAAGTATTATGTGGACTGGGCTTCCCGGAACGGCATCGAGTACATGACGCTCGACGCGGGATGGCAGATGGACTACATCAAGGAGCTGTGCGACTATGCCCGGCGGCGGAACGTGAAGATTCTGGTGTGGACGTGGGCGAGCTGTGCGCTGGAGAATCCGGCCGGCTGGATCCGGCAGATGCACGAGTGCGGCGTGTCCGGCGCGAAGATTGATTTCTTCGAGCGCAACGACCAGGTGGCCATGCGCTGGGCCCGCAAGATGGCGGAGGAGCTGGCCCGTTACAAGATGGTGGCCGTGTTCCACGGCTGTCCGGTGCCGACGGGCCTGAACCGCACTTACCCCAACGTGATGAACTATGAGGCCGTGCGCGGGGCGGAGTGCAATTTCTGGGAGAACACCATCACGCCCGAGTACCATACGCGTTTCCCCTTCATCCGTTCGCTGGCCGGGCCGGAGGACTACACGCCGGGCGGGATGCGCAACGTGACGCCGGAAGAGTTCCGCCCGCGCGACCTCGACAGCGTTCCGCCGATGAACATGGGGACACGGTCGCACGTGCTGTCCATGTACGTCATCTTCGACCATTGGATCGGCTATCTTTGCGACTCGCCCACGGAGTACGACAAGTATCCCGACATCCTGGACTACCTTTCCCATGTGCCTGCGGTGTGGGACAAGACGCTTCCGCTGGATGCCCGCCTGGGGGAATACATCGTCATGGCCAAACGGACGGGGGATGACTGGTACGTGGGCGGCATGACCAACTGGACCCCGCGTACGGTGGAGGTGGATTTCAGTTTCCTGAGTAAAGGCAAGACCTACCGGGCCACGGTGTTCAAGGACAAGCCCGTGTCGGGAGACCGTCCCAAGGAATATGTCTGCGAGACCCTCGCCGTGGACCGGCACACGAAGCTGAAGCTGGACATGGCGCGTGGCGGCGGATTTGCCATCCGTTTGGCGGAAGAATGAATGGGGCGAGGATATAATAAAAGAGCAGTGCTTGATAGAAGCACTGCTCTTTTTGTTGTAGCGTCTACGGGAATCGAACCCGTGTTACATGCGTGAGAGGCATGTGTCCTAGCCGCTAGACGAAGACGCCTTTTTTTGAGCGCGGAAGCTGGGGGATTCGAACCCCCGGTACGGTAATCCCGTACGTCAGTTTAGCAAACTGGTGGTTTCAGCCACTCACCCAAACTTCCTTTCCGTCCTGCCCTCCGGCAGGCGTTTTTCTCAAACGCGATGCAAAGGTACGGCTTTTTTTTGAATCTGCAAATCCTTTGGCCGTTTTTTTGTGGAATACCTCAAAAAAGATGTCCTATTCGCGTCGTCCGAGGAATATCATGACATAATATAATAAGGTGGCCAGCGAACCCAATGCCGCAACGACATAGGTATAGGCGGCGGAACGGAGGGCCGAGACTGCCGCGCCATAGTTCCGGCTGTTTGTCACGCCCGCGTCACTCAGCCATCTGACCGCCCGCCGGCTTGCGTCAATCTCTACGGGCAAGGTGACGAAGCTGAACAAGGTCGTGGCGGCGAACAGGATGATGCCGAACAGCATGATTTGGGGGAATGTGTTCAGGGTGAACATGCCGATAAGGAGAACCCACATCATCCAGTTGGACGCGAAGGATATGACCGGCACCAGGCTGCTTCTCATCTTCAGCGGGGCGTATGCGCGGGCGTGTTGCACGGCGTGTCCGCACTCGTGGGCCGCTACGGCCGCTGCCGCCACACTGCAAGTGTCATATACGTCCTCGCTCAGGTTGACGGTCTTGTTGGCCGGGTTGTAATGGTCTGTCAACGATCCGGGGGTGCAGGTCACCTGCACGTCGTATATCCCGTTGTCGTGCAGCATCTTCAGTGCGATGTCACGTCCCGTCAGCCCGCCGTCGACAGGGATTTTCGAGAATTTCTCAAACTTGTGTTTCAGGTTTGCCTGCACCAGCCAACTGAGTACGGCGATACCGATAAATAGAATCCAATACATATTTTCTTTCTTTTAAGTTATATAAAAAGCGTATCAAAAATCATGCCAACGCCGCAAATTTAAGGAAGAAATGGTGAATGAAGCAAATAAAATCCAAATAAGGGTGTTCTTTTTTGAATATTTAGTATATTTGTATATTCATATCCACAAATAAGCATCAGATACAATGAGAAAGGCGCGGATTTGTCTTTGGTTTTCGATGGCGGCGGCCGTAAGCTTTCTGCTTGCCTGCACGGGCGGAAAGCAGAAGCCATGTGAAGAGGGCGTAAAAGATTCCATCGCGGGAGCTTTGCCTGATACGGCCTTTTATGGCCATCTGGGGGAAGGCACGGGCATGAGTTGCCTGGAACTCGTGACGGACGGAGGAGACACGCTGGTCCTTAACAAGACAGACGAGAGGACAGGGGATTTGGGGCGCATTTTGGGCGAAATCGCCAACTATACGGACCGGTACGCCATCACTACATGCGATGACAACCAAAGTGTATGTGTGGCTCTCAACATCTCCCAAATGCTGCAGAAGAAATGGCAGTCGGACACCGACAGGCAACGAGGATTCCGTCTGGAGGCGGACGGGAAGGCCTATTCCCTTTCCGGGAAGCGGGTTTATAAAGGATGGAGTTTGTGCAACTGCGATCTGGTCCTGGCGCAAGAGGTGGGGAGCGACACGCTGGCCGTGCTGGAGCTGTCGCCCGACTCGTTGGTCTTGCAGGGCCGGAAAGGCGGGGAGATAGAGGTCTTCCACAGTATTTGACAATGTAAGGACAACAACATTATGGCAGGCAAGGACAAAATGGTGAAGTGCTTTGAATGCAAGCACGGCAGATACATGCAATGGATGAAGAACCCCATCATTTGCGAGTGCAACTGGACGGGGGAGCGGTATGTGGCCGAGGCCAGACGGCTGTGCGCCAGATATGAAGCCAATACGAGCCGGGAGACTCCCCCGATAACGCATTTTGATCATTATTAGAGAGGCTTCCGGCCCGTGCTTCTTCTTCCTACCGGAAGGCTATGCATTCAATTTCTACGAGCGCGCCTTTCGGAAGTGCTTTCACAGCGATGGCCGAGCGTGCCGGATAAGGTTCGCTGAAGAAAGTGGAGTAGACTTCGTTCATCGCTGCGAAATCGGCCATGTCCGCAAGGAACACGGTGGTCTTGACCACATGCGACAAATCCGTTCCGCCTTCTTCCAGAATGTGTCTTGCGTTGGCGAGGGCTTGGCGGGTCTGTTCCTTGATGCCACCTTCCGCCAGTTCCCCGGTGGCCGGGTCGATGGGGAGCTGCCCTGAGGCGAAGATGAATCCGTTGACGTTAATGGCTTGGCTGTAAGGCCCGATGGCGGCAGGCGCCAGTTCTGTGTGTAATGCTTTCATAAGTTCGCTTTTTTGTCAATCGGCTGCAAAGTTGCGAAAAAGAATCCGGATGACCATCCTTTGCGGCGTTTTTTAGCGGGGACATGAAACTCTTGTGCCTGAAAAATCCATAAATGGGAGTAAAAAATGGCTTCCTTTTGTGTTTTTTCCGGAAATGCCTGCGGTCGGATGATTTTATTTTGTATTTTTGCGCAAGATTCATGTGCTGTTTATATAATAGGTATGAATTAATATAGTATTAAAGAAAGGATAAAGATGAGACTGAAAAAGTTTGTGACAGTATTGGGCATGGCGGCAGCCTGTGTGCCTGCGATGGCCCAGTATGAAGGAACCCGGGTTTACGACCGTATCGGCCATGGCCAGGACAGTATCACCACGTTAGGGAATATCGTGGCATACAAGGACAGTTACAGGGCGAAGGACTATGCCGCCGCATACGGGCCTTGGAAAGAGGTGCTGGCAAAAGCCCCCTGCGCGGAAGTGGGTACGTATGCCTATGGGGCCGTCATTCTGGCGAATGTATTGGTGAAGGAGCAGGATATGGCCAAGAAAAAGGCTTATTTCAACGAGTTGATGGCCATGTATGACACCCGTCTGCAGAATCTGGACGCGCTGAATTCCTTCACGAAACCTAAGAATCGTGTCACGAAAGGCGACATCGTGGCTCGTAAGGCTTTTGACTATGCCTATTACGGTGCCGGAGTGGCTGACGGGTATTCCATAGACAAGGCATACGACATGTTCCGCGAGGGCATCGACCTGATTAACCAGGACGGGGCGAAGGAAGTGCCGGGTTTTGTGTTGGACAAGTTCTTTGAGATTTCCTACCAGAAGTACCTGAAAGACACCATGGGATTCCGTGAGCAGTTCCTGAAGGATTATATGGAGAGCCGTGAGGTTTGCCAGAAGATGCTGGAGCAGGCCAATGAAGCTACGGATTCCGTGGCGGCCCAGAAAATCTTGTCGCAATATGACCCTACGTTGAACCGCATTGAGATTATGTTCGCCCAGTCCAAGGCGGCCGACCGCGACCAGCTGATTGCCATCTTCGGTCCTAAGATTGAGGAGAACAAGGCCAATCTGGCTTATCTGAAGTCTGCGTTGACTTTGTTGGCTGCCAACGATTGTGACGACACGGACATTTACTTCAAGGCGGCCGAATATGCCTACAATATAGAGCCGAGCTATGAGTCCGCTATCGGTACGGCCCAGAAATATTACAAGGAAGGCAAGGTGGCCGAATCCGTGCAGTATTACGACAAGGCGTTGGAGCTGTGTCCTACGAACCAGACGAAGGCTGCCATCGCGTTGCGTATCGCCAACGCTGTGGCGAAGTCTGGCAATGCGGATGAGGCTTTCGCCTATTTGGACAAGGCCGTGCAGTATAATCCGGGTATTTCCGGAAAGGCTCATCTGGTGCGTGCGCAGATTCTGGCTTCCACCAAGAAATTCTCTGATGCCATTGCTTATTGCAGTAAGGCTGCCAGTGAGGATGTCAGCATTTCAGGTTCTGCCAACCGTCTGAAGGAGAAAATCCAGGAGGTGCAGCGAAAGAATGCCGAGTATGAGAGAGCCAATGCTGAATATCAGGCTCAGAAGGCCAAGCAGGAAAGGGAAGAGAACTTCTGGAAAGCCGGAAGCAAATAATAAAAGGTATAAGCCTCCTTTTGGGGGGCAGCGATAGGAACTCCGCCTTGGCGGGAGATGTCGCGATGTGATTGAGGGGTCTCACATTTACAGGAACATGTTTTCGTGTGTATCCGTAAGTGTGAGGCCTCTCGGCTTTTTCAGAGCTATTGTTTGCGGAATGTTTTTCCGCATAGTTGAGGGGATAAACTATGTGGAAACATTTTCGCCTTACTTTGGCCGTTTTTGGGGCAAAGTAAACGGCCTCTTTCTTTTGCGATTCTAACGAGGGGGCAGGAACGGATTTGTAACCCATTAAAAAAGAGGGAAATCATCGCTGAAATCCCTCTTTGCTGTTGGGTGACTAGTGGGACTCGAACCCACGACATTCAGAACCACAATAGTCCTTGAAATAAATATTATATCTATAATTGTCAGCCAGTTATCTGTCTCTTTTATTGGTCAATAAACCAACTATTGACCAACAATGGCTAAAGTTATACTAAGCCAATGGATGCACTTATTGGAGTGCTAAGTTTTTTTCTTTTTGCTTCATAACTGTTTTTATTATTCGGTTACGTAATTATATACAATCCTAACCAAAGTCTGTATTTAGGTCTGTGGGTGGATGCTCCTACACCAAAAGTCATATTTGCAGGCATTTATAAGACCTTTATATGGCTTTGGTTTTAGTGATTATCGCTATAAAAATAACATAAGAAATTGTTTCATAGCCATTTGGCTAATTCACCGTTTTTTCGTAACTTCATATAAAAATCGGTGAAAAATGAGTGAAAATTACAATCTTTTCTACTTCTTCAAACAGTTTCCCGATGAGGATGCTTGCAGGAAGTATCTTGAAAAACGCAGATGGGGCAATACTCCTGTCTGTCCGCATTGTGGCAACGCACAAAAGATTTACCGTTACAAAAACGGAAAGACTTTCAAGTGCGCACATTGTGGTAAACAGTTCAAAGTCACTACCGGCACAATTTACGAGAACTCCAACATACCTTTGCAGAAATGGTTTCTGACTTTCTATCTGATTTCGCTATCAAAGAAAGGCATCAGTTCCATTGAGTTGTCAAAGGCTATCGGCGTGACGCAAAAGTCAGCTTGGTACTTACTGCACAAGATACGATATATGTTGGAACATCGTAATTCCGATAACCAATTACGGGGAACGGTCGAAGTGGATGAAACGTATGTCGGTGGTAAGAAAAAGGGGAAACGTGGTCGTGGTTCAGAAAACAAAACACCTGTATTCGGGGCGGTACAACGCAAAGGTCGCTTGTCAATTACACCAGTGGAGAACACCAAACGCATAACATTAGAGCCGATAATCCATAAACGGATAAAAGGCGGTTCCCATATTATGAGTGATGAATGGTGGGCTTACACTAAATTGGATAAGGACTATAAACATAGCGTAGTGAAACACAAACGCAAGGAATATGTGCGTGGGGATGTTTACACCAATACCATTGAGGGTGCATGGTCGCATCTGAAAAGGTCAATGATGGGTACATACCATAGACCAAGTAAGGAACACCTATCCAAATACTGTGCGGAGTTTGAATTTACCTACAATACCCGAAAGAAAACACCGATGGCGAAATTCAACCAAATCATAGACAAGAATTTAATCCGTGTCGGTTATACAGATATAGTCGGCACATAAAATCAATTCAATATTATGGAAAAAGTTTCTGTGAAACTCGTGATGTTTAAATAAAAGACCATGCACGAGGAGGGAGAGTATTGTGGTTACTGTCCGGCATTAGGCGCGTTCCACGTTATGACTTCTTTTGAAAAATTACTTGCTTATATGCA
>CALUIS010000009.1 GCA_944320765.1 uncultured Paraprevotella sp. | reverse complement strand
TCCCATCCCGAACAGAGAAGTTAAGCCCGCCCTCGCCGATGGTACTGCCCGCAAGGCGGGAGAGTAGGTAGCCGCCCATTTTAGAGAGGGTCCCCCTTCCCGCAGGCGCGGGGAGGGGGACTTTTTTGGATATGTGTGCCTGCCGTTAAAATAATATGATATTTTCTTATTCTTATCTAAGAAAGAGCGGTGCGTATCGCTTTTTTGTGTAACTTGCGCCGCAAATTCGTGTGACATTTGGATTTAAACGATTATAGCGTCATGAAGAAAACATTTATCCTGTGTGCCTGCCTTGCGGGTGCCATGGCATTGCCCGGTTGCGTGAGCAAGAAGCAGTTTACGCAACTGCAGGCTGACTACAATGAGTTGGACAAGAACTACCAGGACTCGAGGATGAAGCTGGTGGCCTGCGGGACGAAGTCGAAGAGCCTTGAAGAGCGTCTGGCGGAAGCCCAGAAGGCCAACGAAGAGCTGAAAGCCTCCTATGCGGCCCTGCAGGGGTCGTTGGACAAGAGTATCCAGCAGAACTCCCAGGGGAACGTGAACATCTCGAAGCTGGTGGACGAAATCAACGCGTCGAACAAGTTCATCAAGCAGCTGGTGGAGGCCAAGGACAAGTCCGACTCCCTGAACATGGTGCTGACCAACAACCTGACCCGTTCGTTGAGCCGTGAGGAGATGAAGGATGTGGACATCCAGGTGCTGAAGGGCGTGGTTTACATTTCCTTGTCCGACAACATGCTGTACAAGTCCGGCAGCTATGAGATCAGCGAGCGTGCGGGAGAGACTTTGAGCAAGATTGCCAAAATCATCATGGACTACAAGGATTACGAGGTGCTGATTGAAGGCAACACGGACACCGACCCCATCTCGCGAACGAATATCCGGAACAATTGGGACCTGAGCGCCTTGCGCGCCTCCTCGGTGGTGCAGGCCTTGCAGAACACCTACGGGGTGGACCCGCGCCGCCTGACGGCTGCCGGACGTGGCGAGTACAACCCGATCGCTTCCAACGACACCCCGGAAGGCAAGCAGCGTAACCGCCGCACACAGATTATCATCACGCCGAAGCTGGACCAGTTCATGGACTTGATTGAGCAGGCCCCCGAGGCGGAAGAGTCACCGGCGGTAGAGACCACCCAGGTGCAGTGACAGAGTACACTTCCCAATAGGTGAGGCGGGCTGGAATTTGAACTCCTCCGCCTGAAAGGGGAGGTGTCGCGAAGCGACGGAGGGGTCTTACGTCCACAAAACATACTTTTAGCGTATGAATTCGTGGGCGTAAGACCCCTCAGCCCCTATGGGGCAGCTCCCCTTTCAGGCGGAGCAGTTTATTCAGCCTCTTCTTGGCTCCCCTGCGAGGCGGAGCGGTGAAAAAGGAATGGCGGTAGTAAAATCCGTAGATTGTTTACAGTCCCTTCCATACATTTGCCGTATCTTTGCACGCATGAAATCGAATGACTTATTGGCCTTGATACGGAACGGCCAGCCCATGACATTAGGCCAGCAGCTGAACCTGACGTGGAAGCTGAGCATTCCCGCCATCATGGCCCAGCTGTCTTCCATCGTCATGCAGTATATCGACGCGGCAATGGTGGGGAGCCTGGGCGCGGGAGCGGCGGCTTCCATCGGGCTGGTGTCCACCACGACGTGGCTATTCGGCGGGACCTGTTCGGCCGTGGCCACCGGCTTTTCCGTCCAGGTGGCCCATGCCATAGGGGCGGGCGACATGCTGCGGGCACGGTCCGTGCTCCGGCAGGCCTTGGTCGCCGTGGGGCTGTTCGGCCTGCTGTGGGGCGTGGCGGGCGCGTCCGTCAGCGGTTCCCTTCCGGTCTGGCTGGGCGGCGACCTTTCCATCCGCCGTGACGCCTCCCTCTATTTCCTGATTTATTCCGCCTTCCTGCCGGTGCTGCAGATTTATATCCTTGCGGCCGGCATGTTGCGTTGCGAAGGGAACATGCGTGTGCCGAGTATGCTGGGCGTGCTGATGTGCCTGCTGGATGTCGTGTTCAACTTCTTCCTGATATTCCCCTCGCGGGAAACGGAGCTTTTCGGACATTCCCTTTACCTGCCCGGTGCGGGGTGGGGCGTGGAAGGCGCGGCCCTGGGGACGGGGCTGGCCGAACTGGTGGCCGGAGGCTGGGCCTTGATTTACCTTTGCACCCGTTCGAGAGAGATGCGGCTGTCGCACGAGCGCGGCAGTTTCCGCCCGGCCGCCTCCACGCTGAAGAACGCCGTGCGCATCGGGTTGCCGATGGGAGTGGAACATGCGGTCATCTGCGGGGCGCAGATCATGACCACGGTCATCGTGGCCCCGTTGGGCATCTTCGCCATCGCCGCCAACTCCTTTGCCATCACCGCCGAGAGCCTGTGCTACATGCCCGGTTACGGCATAGCCGACGCGGCCACGGTGCTGGCCGGGCAGAGTTACGGTGCCGGTCGCGGCGACCTCTCCCGGCGGTTCGCGGCCATCACGGTGACCATGGGCATGGTGGTCATGGGGCTGATGGGCGTGGTGATGTATGCGGGGGCGCCGTTCATCATGCGCACGATGACCCCCGACGCGGAAGTCATCGGATTGGGCGTGGAAGCCCTGCGCATCGAAGCCTTTGCCGAACCCATGTTCGCCGCCGCCATCGTGGCCTACGGCGTGTTTGTGGGAATGGGCAAGACGGTGGTGCCTTGCCTGATGAACCTCTTCAGCATCTGGGCGGTGCGGCTGACGCTGGCCGCCTCGCTGGCCCCCGCCATGGGGCTGAACGGCGTATGGCTGGCCATGTGCATCGAATTGTGCTTCAGGGGCTGCATCTTCCTGCTGCGCCTGAAGTGGGTGTTCCGTAAGAAAACAGATTCATTATCCTCAGAAACAGCAAACAGATGAAGTACGATTTTGACGAGATTATCCCCCGCCGCGGCACGAATTCCTACAAGTGGGACAGCGCGGCGGAAGAAGGAGTGCTGCCGATGTGGGTGGCGGACATGGACTTCCGTACCGCGCCGCCCATCGTGGATGCCTTGCAGAGGCGGGTGTCGCACGGGATTTTCGGTTACACCCGTGTGCCGGACGCTTATTATGAGGCCGTGACCCGTTGGTTCGGCCGCCGCCACGGGTGGCATATCGAGCGAGAGTGGATGATTTACACTTCCGGCGTGGTGCCGGCCATCTCCGCCGTCATCAAGGCCTTGACCGAACCGGGGGACAAGGTGTTGGTGCAGACTCCCGTCTACAACTGCTTCTTTTCTTCCATCCGCAACAACGGGTGTGAGGCCGTGAGCAGCCCGCTGAAGCCCGTGGGGCACACTTTCGTGGCGGACTACGAAGACCTGGAACGGAAGGCGGCGGACGAACGGGTGAAAATCCTGTTGCTCTGCAATCCCCATAATCCGGCGGGGCGGGTGTGGACGCGGGAAGAGCTGGCCCGCATCGGGGAAATCTGCCTGCGGCACCACGTCGTGGTCTTGTCCGACGAGATACATTGCGAGCTGGTCCTGCCCGGACACGAATATACCCCGTTCGCCTCCATCTCCGAAACCTTCCTGCAACATTCCGTCACCTGCGTCTCGCCCAGCAAGGCCTTCAACATCGCGGGGCTGCAGATTGCCAATATCGTGTCGGCCGACGAGGAGGTGCGGCGGAAAATCGACCGTGCCATCAACGTCAACGAGGTGTGCGACGTGAACCCGTTCGGGGTGCTTGCCACGATGGCCGCCTACGACGAAGGGGAGGAATGGCTGCTCCAGCTGCTGGACTATCTGAGGGACAACTACCTGTACATGAAAACGTTCTGTGAGGCCGAACTGCCGGAATTCCCGATAGCGGAGCTGGAAGGCACTTACCTGGTGTGGATGGACTGCCGCCGTCTGGGCCTCCCGTCGGAGGAGCTGGAACGGCAACTGGTCCGCGACGCGCGGCTATGGCTGAACGCCGGAACGATGTACGGGGCGGAAGGCGAGGGCTTCATGCGCTGGAACATCGCCTGCCCGAGAGCGGTCGTGCGGGACGGCCTGGAGCGTTTCCGCCGTTTTGTACGCCAGCGGAAGCCGTGAGTTTTCTGCGGCAAAAGGCTGTGCGGAAGCTTTTTTTGTTGTATATTTGCTTTCATGTAAAAGAGAACGAGTATGAAGAAGCTGCTACTTGAATGCTGGTGCCTCGCGGCCTGCACCCTGGCCGTGTACGGGCAAGAAGAGTATTACCGTCCGGTGGAGGGACTGAAGAAGGCGGAACTGAAGACCGCCCTCCATGAGTTGATACAACCCGAAACCGTCCTGGACTACGGCGGGAAAGGCGAGGGCTACACCTGGTCCGGATTCGCCGTGACCGACCGGATGCCTGACGGCGAGTCGGTGCGTGACCGTTACAGCGACATCGCGCGGACGTTCAACGGGCTGGAAGCCGTCCCCGGCATGAACATCGAGCATGTGTTTGCCAACAGCTGGTGGGGGCATACGGTGAACGAGGCGTATTGCGACCTTTTCAACCTGTTCCCCAGCGACGCGTCCGCCAACGGGCGGAAGAGCAACAACCCGATGGGCGTGGTGGACGGCGAGGCGAGCTTCGACAACGGCGTGACCCGTGTGGGACGCTCCTCTTCCTACCGTGCGGATTCGCTCATCACCGTGTGGGAACCCGCCGACCAGTGGAAAGGCGACTTCGCGCGTACCTTCTTCTATATGGCCACTTGTTATGAGGACCTGCAGGACGAATGGCAGACGAAAGAGGGCTTGCTGGTGGTGCAGCCCGACCGCTACCCGACGCTCCGCCCGTGGGTGAGCAGCCTGCTGCTCGAGTGGAACGAGGCCGACCCGGTGGACGACATCGAGCGCGACCGCAACGAGGCGGTCTATGGCATCCAAGGCAACCGCAACCCCTTTGTGGACTATCCCCAGCTGGCCGCTTATATCTGGGGAGACAGCACGGAACACGCCTTCTATACGGACAAGAACGCCACGGAGGCGGAACTGTTCGTCCCGGAGGCGGATGAAAGCCTGGACTATGGCTTGCAGGCCGTTTCCAAAGGGATGGAGGAGAAACTGGTGATACGCGGACGGAACCTGCCGGGAGGGCTGACCCTGACAGTGGACGGCGAGGCTTTCACGTTGGACCGTGAGACCCTGACGGCGGAAGAAGTGACGCGGGGAACGACCGTGACGGTGAGATGTGCCGCCGGCATCCCGGCAGGGCGCCATACGGCCACGCTGACGTTGGGCGGCGACGGGTTCAGGCAGACGAACGGGCTGGGCGTGGAGTTCGTGGACGGCGTACCGGCCTATCCGGCTTCGGACGTGGTATGCTCGGTGAACACCAAGCGTTTCGAGGCTTCGTGGATGGACATGGGCGAAGGGCTGACCTATTCGCTGGAGGTCTATACCAAAGACGGTCAAGGCCGGGCGCAGATGGTGGAGGGATACCCCTTGCAGCTCCAGCAGACTTCCGCGAGGGTGGAGGGGCTGAAGGCCTCCACTACCTATTATTATAAGGTGGATGTCCTGGACGAGGACGGGCAGGGCACGATGACTTCCAACGAGGTGGAAGTGGTGATGCCGGACGTGACGCCGGTCTTCACGGTCGGGCTGTCCGAGCTATCCTTCACGACCGTGCCGGGACGGCCTTCCACCCCGCAAACGGTGGAGGTGACGGCACTCGAAGTACCCCAATATACGACCACCGTCGTGGTGGATGCTCCTTTCGAGGTGAGCAGGGACGGGGAGGCTTGGAGCCAGTCGGTGACCGTCTCCGGATATGACCAGCAGTTCCGGGTGCGCCTTGGAAGCGTGGAGACGGAAGGCCCGGTGGAGGGCGAGATGGTGGTGTCCACCCCAGAGGTGAATGAAATCGTGGTCAGCCTTTCCGGCGAGGTGGATGCGTCGAAGTCCTTCTTCGAGAATTTCGAGGCGGGTAGCAAGGGCGCGTATGCCGAAGGGGAGGTGACGTGTGCGGCCGCCACGTGGCGCATGGCACAAGTGATGATTGGTGGTTTGGAAAATGACCGGAAGAACGGCGCGAAGGCCGTGCGGATGCAAGCCAAGAATGGAGTGGTGACGGAGCTGGAGATGCTGGAGGACAAGGCCGAAGGCTGCGACTCCCTGTGGTTCTATGCCGGTTTGTACGGCAGCGACACGGGCGTGAAGCTCACCGTCAGCTATTCGCAGGACGGCGGCATGAGCTGGGAGCCGGTGGCCACGGACTTGGAGTTCCGCAAGGGCGAATGGAAGCGGTATGGCTACAAGTTGGACGTGGACGGCCTTGTGCGCCTGAAGTTCACCGCCACGGGGTCTTCCAGCAAACGCCTGAACGTGGATGACATCCAGATGAGCGACAAGGAAGGTGGGCAGGGCGACGGCATCCGCGAGACATTGCAGGACGATGCGGACGAAATCGTGGAGGTCTATACCCTCGGCGGCATCAAGGTGCGGACGGCCAAACGCAAGGAAGCCCTACGCGGCCTGAAACCGGATTATTATATCGTGAAATAATAGATGCAAAGATATTTTTTATACCTGGCCTACGATGGCACGGATTATCACGGCTGGCAGATACAGCCGAACGGCATCAGTGTGCAGGAGGTGGTGCAACGCGCTTTGTCCACCCTCCTGCGCCAGCCCGTGGCCGTGACCGGGGCGGGACGCACCGACACGGGTGTCCACGCCCGGCTGATGGTGGCCCATTTCGATTTCGAGTATCCCGGCGATCCGGAACGCCGCATCGACGGGCCGTGGCTGACGGACAAGCTCAACCGCATCCTGCCGCCGGACGTGTCGGCCTACAAGGTCCTTCCCGTGAGAGCGGACGCCCACGCGCGTTTCGACGCCCTCTCGCGCACGTACCATTATTATATACATTTCGGGAAGTCCCCTTTCCTTCGCGCCTATTCCTGCCGCCTGTACCGCATGTTGGACTTCGCGAAAATGAACGAGGCCGCCGCCACACTCTTCGACTATACCGACTTCACCAGCTTCAGCAAAGTGAATACGGACACGAAAACGAACAACTGCCGCATCATGCGGGCGCGGTGGACGGAACTGGCCCCCGGGGAATGGCGGTTTGAGATACAAGCCGACCGTTTCCTGCGCAACATGGTGCGGGCCATCGTCGGCACGTTGGTCGAAGTCGGCCGCGGGCGGCTGACAGTGGACGGCTTCCGTGCCGTGATCGAGGGAAAGGACCGGTGCGGGGCCGGGGAGTCCATGCCGGGGAACGCCCTTTTCCTGGTGGATGTGGAATATCCGGACGGGGAATATTTAGAATAAGGAGAATATGTGGTTGTTTTTGGCTTTCACGTCGGCCGCCTTGCTGGGCTTTTATGACGTGTTCAAGAAGAAGTCGTTGAAGGACAATGCGGTCATTCCCGTCTTGTTCCTCAATACGCTGTTCTGCAGTCTGATTTTCCTGCCGCTTATCATCGGTTCTGCCGGCGGATGGATAGCTTCCGGCGACATGTTCCATGTGCCCCGGGCAGGATGGGAGGCGCAGAAGTACATCCTGCTCAAGTCCTGCATCGTGCTGGCATCGTGGATTTTCGGCTATTTCGGCATGAAGCACCTGCCGCTCACCATCGTGGGACCCATCAACGCCACGCGGCCCGTGATGGTGCTGGTCGGGGCGTTGCTGGTGTTCGGCGAGCGGCTGAACGCTTACCAATGGGTCGGTGTGGCGTTGGCCGTGGCCTCTTTTTTCATGCTCAGCCGGAGCGGGAAGAAGGAAGGCATCGATTTCAAGCACGACCGTTGGATTTACTTCGTGGTGCTGGCCAGCCTGCTGGGAGCCGTGAGCGGGCTGTATGACAAGTACCTGATGGCTTCGCCGGAGAATGGCGGGGTGGGGCTGGACCGTATGGTGGTGCAGAGCTACTATAACCTCTACCAGTGCGGCATGATGGGCGTGATGCTGATGCTGCTTTGGTGGCCCCGGAGGATGAAGGCCACGCCTTTCCGCTGGGACTGGTGCATCATCCTGATTTCCGTGTTCCTCTCCGCGGCGGACTTCGTTTATTTCTACGCGCTGAGCCTGGACGGGGCGATGATTTCCATCGTGTCCATGATACGCCGCGGCAGCGTGGTGGTGTCTTTCCTTTTCGGGGCGATGGTGTTCCGCGAGAAGAACCTGCGGAGCAAGGTGGTGGACCTGGCCTTGGTGCTGTTCGGCATGGTGTTCCTCTATCTGGGATCCCGTTAACGTGAAGAGATGTTATTATGTGGCTTGCGGGACGCTCCATGTCGAGAAAAATGACTAAGTTTGCATGACACAAAATACGATGGACACATGAAACGTTGGATTCCCCTTTTAATGGGCCTGATGGCCGTGCAGTCGCTTGCGGCGCAAAAGATGCGCGACGTGTTCGCCACCATGCCCGACAGCGTGCTGGGCCTCATGACGAAGAACAACCGTCTGGACTGCATTGATTTCATTGAAAATGACATGGAGGCCAAGGTGCGCAACCGCTTCGACGGCTTCACCGTGCTGAAAGCCCTGACGGTGGACTATCTGGACTTGCAGCTGACGAAGAACTGCCGGGTGGAGATGAAGCTCCTGCCGGCGGGAGACTCGTTGAACTATATCTGCCTGTCGCGCACCTATTCCGGTCCTGTGCCGGAAAGCGTGGTGGAGCTTTATACGGCGGACTGGAGGGAGATGCCCGGCGCAGAATGGATTCCGCGTCCCGCGTATGCGGACTTCTGGACGGAGCATGATTCAGTGGATGCGAAAGAGGCGGAACGCCTGCAACGCTTGCAGGACATGCGTTTCGTGCAGGCTTCCCTGCAGCCGGATGACATGCGGCTGACCTATACCTTGCAGCCCGGCGAGGTGGAAAAGGAAGAGGCCGGGCGGATGGAGGAGCTTCTTCGGCCCGTAGTGTACGAGTGGGACGGAAGGCGGTTTGAGAGAGTGGAGTGAAAGAAAGGGTTTGGGCAATAAACGGAAGAGGGACGCATGTCACGATGCGTCCCTCTTCCGTACAATATAAATAGGAGATTCTGATTTGCGGGTCTTGCCGTAACGGCTCATGAACTTGTCCACGCGGCCGGCCGTGTCCACCAGCTTGCTCTTGCCCGTGTAGAACGGGTGGGAAGAGCTGGAGATTTCCAGCTTGACTACGGGATAAGTCTCGCCTTCGAATTCCACCGTCTCTGTCGTCTTGCAGGTGGAACGTGAAAGGAACATGTCGCCGTTGCTCATGTCCTTGAACACAACGGGACGGTAATTCTCGGGATGGATATCTTTCTTCATTGTCTTGAAATTTTGTTTCTGTTCTACTTATAGCTGGTAACTATATGTGCAATGGTTCGATTTACGAGGTGCAAAGTTAGGGCTTTTCCGCTGAACTGCCAAACATTCCGGCGACATTTTGCTCATAATCCGCTCCAAAGTTCCGGATCGCAGGTCTGTTCCACGGGGATTTCCACCCGGTCGGGCAGGTTACAGAAGAAGTCGATGCCGGTTTTCTCCTCCAGTTCGTCGATGCTGACGGCCCAGGAACGCAGGTCGGGGTTGCCGCCGTATGACTTGTGTTCCACCCAGAAGCCGATGGCCCGGTAGGTATGCTGGCTGCCGGAGAATTTCTTGTTGAGCAGGGCCATGAAGTAGTAGCGGGGGACGGCGATGCCGCTGCGTGTGTGCGCCTTAATCTGCTCAGTGCGGATAGTGCCGCCTTTTACTACAAAGAGTGTGTCCTTTTCCGCACAGCCGCGCCCCCACGATTGCACCTGCCCTTCCAGTTTCACCCAGTCCTTTTGGTTGAACCCGCTTTGCATCGGGCTCATGTTGGAGAGGTAGAACGTCTGTCCGTTGGCATCCTGCGAGAAGAGGCGGTCGGCCGAGGCGCAGAGGTGGCCGCGGTCGTAGCCGCTGCCCCGGAAGTCGGACAGTTCCGTGCGTTCTCCGGCGGGGATGTCGGGGTCGGGCTGGAAGGGGTCTCCCTCCCAGGGCTGTCCGTCCCAGTAAGCTCCGTTCCAGTTGTCGCGGTCCCAGTTCCTGGCGGCCGTAGTATGGGTGAAGATGAAGGCCACCCAGCGGGAGTGTTTCCGGTCCGGATGCCAGTCGAGCGTGTAGTTCAGCACCCGCTCATCCCGTATGGTTGTGGTGTAATGGGCATAGATGTCACCGGTTTCCGCGTCGATGCGGGGGATTTCCAGTCCCTGTGCCTCTGGGATGACGGCAGGATTGGCATTCGTGTTGGTCGGATCGAGGGTGGATTCGTCTTCGCTACAAGCGGAGCAGAAAACCAAAAGTGCGGCATAGCCCCAGTGAATGATCTTCATGTGCGTTTGTTGTTTCTGGTTCGGACTGCAAAGTTAGGCGATTTTTGCGGTTTTTGCATAGGACTGTGATAGAAAAGGAAGGTGTAGCAGAATAAGGGATTGTATCAAAGCCGGACATGAAGCAACAGCCCCGCCTGAAAGGGGCTGTCGCGAAGCGACTGAGGGGGCTCACGTCCACAAGACATACTTTCAGTGTATGAATACGTGGGTGTAAGACCCCTCAGGCCCTTTGGGCCAGCTCCCCTTTCAGGCGGAGCAGTTCATCCTTTTTTATTTAATAACTACATCTTGAATTTCCCAAGTCCCGGCTGCGGATGATGAGCTGGTATACTTGAATCCAATTTGTATCTTCTGGCCACAATATGCACTCAGGTCGATGTCGCCTGATTCAACCGAATCCCAATTGTTTCCGTCCGGGTAGTTCGGAATGATGAGGCTTTGCCACTCTCCGCCTTCGGTGCGCGCCCATAAGGTGGCTTCTTTTTCCATGTTGTCAAAGAAGTTGCCAATATGTATAAACGTCAAGGTGGCACTTGAGGCTGAGGTCAAGTCAACGACTGGCGAGATGAGCCAGCTTTCCGTGGCATAGTTGGTTCCGCTTACATAAGCACTGGCTTTCATTTGACTGAACTGAGCGTCTTGTTTCCATACGTAATCCAATCCTTCCGGCAGCACAACGTCTTCAATGGTGAATCCGCCCATGGTAGAGCCGAAATCCACATTGAGGTAACTGTCACCGGGCGTATCCGGTTCTTCCGTTCCGCCGCCTTCTCCATCCAGGGTGTATTCGCTGACACTCTTCAGGCCATAGGTGCCGAAGTATTTCTCGAGGCTGCCCAGCAGGGTGACTTCCTTGCCCAGGTTTTCAGGATGGTCCTTCAGGTTCAGTGCGCTACGCACATCGCCGCTCGGCAACTGGATGACGAGGCATTTCTCCACGTCGGTCTCGTCCGCCCGGTCCGCAATCATCAGGTTCGTGTTGGACACGGCGTCGCCGCTGGCACCGAATGTCGCCCCGTCCATGTTCATGCCTTCCACGTAGCCCACGATGTATCCTTTCACGCGGATGCCGGGCTGTGCTTGGCCGGCATCATATTGCGCGATGGCCTGGGCCACGCTGAGGGCCTCGTCCGTGTCCGGCACTTCGGGTGCCTCCCCGGCTTGCCTTTCCTGCACGAGGAAATTCTTCACCTCGTAGGTGCCGGCCTTGGTGGTGCAGACGTACTTGAAGGCAATCTTCACTTCCTTGCCCTTGTAGGCGTTCAGGTCGATGTCGCCGGAGCTGACGAACGTGAAGCTGGTGGGGTAGGTAGGCACGTCTAGCTGCGTCCAATTCTCGGCGGCGGCATCGGTAATCCACACCGTCACGTCGGTTTTCACGTCATCGAAGTAGTTGGCGGCGTGGTCGAAAGTCAGGGTGGCCGCACTTGCCTCCTTCAGGTCGATGACAGGCGACACGAGCCAGCTTTCCGCCGGGATGTTGCTGCCGCCCTCGCCTCCCGTGTAGGACGTGGCTTTGGCGCAGACATATTTGCTGTCGTAAGTCCAGACTTCGCTGCCGAGACCTTCTGCCGGTTTCACGTTATCGATGGTGAATGCGCCGAGACTGCTGTCGAACGGTTCGCTGAAAATCGTGGCGGCTTCGTCATCCGGATTCTCAATTTCCTCGCCTGTTCCTTCCACCACCTTGAAGTTGCGCACTTCCCACGTGGAAGAAGAGGCATCGGTGCAGGTGTGTCGGAGGGCCACATACACGGGGTTGACCCCGATATATTCTTCAGGGATGGTGATTTTGCCGGCGTTGACGAACGTGAAGTCCGAGTTCGTCCCCTCCGTGTTGACGGGCAGTTGTTCCCAAGTGGCGGTGGCGGGGTCGCCCGTGTAGTCCTTGCTGATGAGCAGCGCGTTGTTGGCGGCGATGTCTCCCCGTTCGTAGTTGATGGCATGGTCGAAGGTGATGTAGGCACCCGTGGAGCCGGAGAGGTCGATGGCGGGGCTGACGAGGTAGGTCACGCCGGCCTGGTTTTCTTTCTGTCCGTCGCCGTCAAAATCCTGGAATCCGGTGACGCAGGCGGACTGGTAGTCGATGCCCCATTCCAGCGTGCCGGATGCGCTTTGGCTGACGAAGTCTCCCAGGTCGTTCGAGAAGCTTTCGCTGATGTAATTCTCATTCCCGGTCTCTGCCGTACCCGGAGCCTGATAGGGTGCAGGCACGTCCTCGCAGTTGGTCAGCGTGAACGCGGCGGCAGACAGTATGCACAATGTTTTCCAAAACTTCTTCATAATCTAAGTTTTTTATGGGGTTATTGATTGTTTGAATGCAAAGTGATGTCCCGTGCGGTGCGGGCCTTCAGCTGCCAGTCGTTGCGGAAGCGGGTCAGCACGCCGACGATGTCTACCGGTTCGGTGGGCATCACGTCGTTGGCGAAGTTGCAGTAGGTGCTGACACGGAAAATCAGGGACGTGCCTCCCACCTGCAGGTTGCGGTTCACCTCGTTGCCGGAAAGGGTGACACCTTCTTCCGGGGCGTACATGGCCTCTCCGTCGGCTTCCTTGAGCGTCACGTCGCTTACCTTGACGAACAAGGGGGCCTCCTCCATCGGTGTGTTGTTCAGGAAGTCCTCGTCGATTTCCAAGGGTTGCAGCTCGGGATGCGAGAAGCTGGGCGTTCCCACGAACCGTACGTGTTCTTTCCACATGTTTTCATCCATGCGTCCGATTCCGCCGTTGTAGAGCGAGCCTATTTGGGCCAGCTGTCCGTAGCCGCCCACATAAAGCCCTTCGCAGTTGAGGACGATTTTCTGTCCCACGGGGCAGTAGGCGTAGAGGCCGGTGGTGTTGATGCCCACCAGGATAGTCCCCGTAGCATCCCTCACGTACAGCTGTTTGTAGATGTTGCCCGATTCGTCGTCGGCCACGATGACTCCTTCGATGATGGTGGGTGCCTCCACCAAGTCGGGGACGCCGGACGACTGGATGGCGTTCTTGTAGGTTTCTTTCAGTTGGGCGATGGTCGTGTTGGCTTCTCCCACGGCCGGGTTTCCGTAGACATACCCCGTGGGGTCGTCGTGATGGTCCATGCATCCCGTGAAAGAGAAGGCCAGTGCCGCCGCCAGTAATATGCTTAACTTTTTCATGTCTTTACGTTTTTATGAGATGTTTAGAATCGGAAACCGATGTTGAAGAGTCCGTTGATGCCTTGCGCGTAGTAGTATTTGGAGTTCCGCGAGAAGCGGTACACTCTCAGGTCGCCGTCTTCGTAACGGTCATCGCGGTTCTGCTCGTATCCCCCGGTCTTCATGTTCGTGTTGTTGAGCACGTTGTTCACCGTCAGGTTGATGCTCAGCGAGCGTCCTTTTGCCAGACGGATATACTTGCCGATGGAGAGGTCGAGCATCCAGCCGCCCTTGAAGCGTTCCTGTTCGGGGATGTCGATGACCTCCCGCCCGTTTTCTCCGATGGAGACGTTGCCGTTCTTCTTCAGGATGGAGTATAGCCGCTTGTAAGTGGAGAAGTCGATGTACCCGCGGTGGTAATAGTTGCCGTTGATGTTGAGGAACCAGCCTTTCACGCTGTAGTCCAGCCCGAGGCTGTAGGCCGAGAGCGGGGTGCCGCTTTCCTTCATGCCGTCGATGCAGACGATGTCGCTGTTCGTCTCGCTTTCGTTCTCGTAGGTCAGGTTAGCCTGCGGGTTGTTGATGTATTCCGCGTTGCTGATGGTACCGATGGCGTTGAAGGTCAGGTTGGAGGTCACCTTCACGCTGAGGGCCGCTTCCACGCCCATGTGCTGCTTCTCCACGCCGGTCATGGACAGGTACGTGTAGCGTGCCTCCATGTCGTTGTAGAACTGGTCCAGTTCGGTCACGTTGTTGAAGCGCGTGTAGTATCCGCTCAGCTTGACTCCCACGACAGGTCCGTTGTAGGCATAGCTGACTTCCGTGCTGATGACCTCCTCGCGGGTCAGGTTCGAGGCGAAATCATTCTTCAGGCGCGGGGCGACGAAGGCGTTGTAGGCCAACGGCGCATTCTGTTCGTACCCCATGCCGATATTGAACCGGTGCATCCCGCCGATGCGGAAGGTGGCCCCGGCCTTGGCCCCGTGTTCCAAGAACTTGGCCACGCCGCTGCTGCCTTTCGAATTGTTGGCCGCACGTCCGTTACGCATCAAGCCTTCGCGTTCCATGGTAGTCCCGCCGAAGCGTCCGGCGAAGAACACGCTGTAGAAGCTTTTGTCGAACTGGTAGTTGGCCCAGGCGTGTGCCTTG
The DNA here is from genome assembly GCA_944320765.1 of uncultured Paraprevotella sp. GTDB lineage: Bacteria > Bacteroidota > Bacteroidia > Bacteroidales > Bacteroidaceae > Paraprevotella. The sequence goes on along the minus strand of CALUIS010000009.1, from coordinate 96,645 downwards.
TTGACGAAGATGTTATAGTCGTAGCCGAACTTGTCCCCTTCGCCGATGAGTCGGTTGGGATGGTCCAGGTCGTTCTGTATCATGGACGAGTTGTAGCCATGGTCGCGCACGGAGAACTTGTCGATGTCCGTGTAGCGGTCTGCGCCCAGCAAGTCCTTCATCGTCTTGTAGTGCATTCCTTTGGTGGTGTTCAAGGCCAGTCCGGCGGTGATGTTGCCGTATTCCTTCATGTCCCGTTTGAGGGTGGAAGCCAGGTTGAAGGCCATCTGGTCGTTGTGGCGTTTCTCCACATAATAGAGTGCCTCGCCGCCCACGGCCTTCTGCTGTGCGTTGGCGAAGTACAAGGCGTCCCAGTCGATTTGCCGGTGGGCCTTGGAACTCGTCCAGTAATCACGCGTTTCGTTCCACATGGCGATTTCCTCGTCCGTGAACTCATTGTCGGTCCACACGTCCACCTGTCCGCTCGGCAGCTTCTTGTAATAGTCCGGGCGCGGGTCGGCGGCGTTGCCGCTCCATCCCAGTGCGCTGCTGGCGTACATGCTGTACTTGCCGGAGAGGGAGGTGGTGAGGCTGGTGCGGTCGTCGATGTCGAAGTCCCACGTCAGGATGGCCGTCGGCTCGAACGAGTTCACCACTCGCGCGTTCCGCTTTTTCCCATTCTGGTATCCCCAGTTCGGGTTATAGTAGTGGTCGTTGGCCAGCCAGTAGGCCTCCTCTGTGGACGAACCCTGCTGGGCGCGTTCCGTGGGCGAGCCCCAGGTGGTGAGGCTCAGGCTGTGGCGGTCGTTGAAGCGTTTCTCGAAGCCCAGCAGGTAGCTGAACGAGTTGTAGAACGTGCCTTCCACGAATCCCTCGTTGGCCCAACGGTAACCGATGGAGCCGGTGAAGGCCCATCCGTTGCTCATCATGCCGGTGGAGTAGGTGTACATGCCCCGCGCCCGGTAGTTCCGGTTGGTGCCGGAGAGCGTGAGCTTGTGCCCCGTGGCGTACTGTCCGGCGCGGACGTTGATGTTGTCAGCCCCTCCCACCGGGATGTATCCGAAGCGGTTCATCATGAAGAAGGGCGACCCCTCTCGGTTGCGGGTCACATCGTTCAGGCCGCCGATGGAGCTATAGCTGAACACGCCCCGTTCCATGTCGTTGAACTGGACACCGTTGATGTACATGCCGTTGCTGGTGTTGCGGTAAGCCCTCATCCGAAACCTCATCGGGCTGAACAAGTAACCCGCATCGGACAAGTACAGGTCGTTGCTCACGCCTGTGATGGCCGAGACGGTCTCTCCCGCGTCATCGTCCTCATTCAGTTGTGATTCCGTAAAAGAGAAATCGGCATTCTCGTTCAGTGACCGTTGCTGGAACACGGACAAGGTGTCTGCTTGTTGTGCATGGAGCAAGGCCGACACGAAGAAAGCCGACAGAATCAGAGTTGTCTTTTTAGCCATGTCTCGTAGATTTAATATTGTTGTTACAAAGAAACGCATTTTTTTAGAAATACAGCGGGAGCGGCCACAGTTTTTGCTTGTTTTTCTTGGCTTGCTCCCTAAAAAAGGCCATATTTGTAACACTGAATTAACAAAACGCAAAAGGACAATTTATGAGACGATGGTTTATGTCGGCGGCCCTGCTTGTGGGAATGTTTACAGCGGTGCTGGCCCAGGAAAAGAAGTATGGCATGTACGCGGTCGGTTTTTACAACCAGGAAAACCTCTTCGACACGATTCACGATGAGGGGAAAAACGACTATGAGTACCTGCCAGGGGGGACAATGAAGTGGAACGGGATGAAGTATTTCGCCAAGCTGAAGAACATGGCCAAGGTGCTTTCCGAGATGGGGACGGACAAGCTGCCTCAGGTGGGGGCCGCGGTAATCGGCGTGTCGGAGGTGGAGAACGGCCGCGTGATGCGTGACTTGGTGGACCAGGCCCCGCTGAAGGCCCGGGGCATGGACTTCGTGCATATCGAAGGACCCGACCGCCGGGGAGTGGACTGTGCGCTGATTTACAACCCCCGTTTCTTCACGCCTGAGAAATCCTTCCTCCAACCTTATATATATGAAGAGAAAGATAGCGCGCAGCGCACGCGCGGATTCCTCACCGTACAGGGCAAGCTGGCCGGCGACGACGTGACCTTTATCGTGTGCCACTGGCCCAGCCGCGCCGCCGTGTCCTACTACCGTGAGCGTGCAGGCCGGCAGGTGCGCGCCTTGGCCGACAGCATCCGCAAGGCCGACCCTGACATGAAAATTCTCGTGATGGGCGACATGAACGACGACCCGTTCAATCCCAGCATGGCGAAGGAACTGGGTGCCAAGCGGTACATGAAAGACGTGGGGGAAGGCGACTTCTACAACCCATGGTGGAACGTGCTGGCCAAGGAGGGCCGTGGCACGCTGATGTACAACGGGAAGTGGAACCTCTTCGACCAGATAGTGGTGTCGCGCAACTTGCTGAACCCGGACGGGGAGCGGAAGGACTACTCGTCCCTGAAGTTCTTCAAGAACGAGATTTTCTCGCGCAACTACCTGTTCCAGACGGAAGGCCGTTATAAGGGAAACACCAAGCGCACCCACGCCAGCGGGACGTGGCTGAACGGGTACAGCGACCATTTGCCCGTGGTGGTCTATCTGGTGAAAGAGTTGAAATGATTATTTTGCTTAAAAAAGAGGAGGGGCAAGACGTGGATTCAAAGAATTTTGCGTATCTTTGCCTTGATGAAAGGAAAGAAGAGATTAGTTCTTTTTTATAAATAATAAAGATATGGTTAATTACAAAGAATTAGGCTTGGTGAACACCCGTGAGATGTTCAAGAAAGCCATCAATGGCGGTTATGCCATCCCCGCGTTCAACTTCAACAACATGGAGCAGATGCAGGCTATCATCCAAGCAGCCGTGGAGACCAAGTCTCCGGTCATCCTGCAGGTTTCCAAAGGCGCCCGCAACTATGCCAACGCCACTTTGCTGCGTTACATGGCCCAGGGTGCTGTGGAATACGCCAAGGAGCTGGGTTGCCCCAATCCGCAAATCGTGTTGCACCTCGACCACGGAGACAGCTTCGAGCTTTGCAAGGACTGCGTGGACATGGGCTTCTCTTCTGTCATGATCGACGGTTCCCACCTGCCGTATGACGAGAACGTGGCCTTGACGAAGAAGGTGGTAGACTACGCACACCAGCATGATGTGACGGTGGAAGGCGAGCTGGGCGTTTTGGCCGGCGTGGAAGACGAGGTTGTTGCCGAACACCACACTTACACCCGTCCGGAAGAAGTCGTTGACTTCGTGACCAAGACCGGTTGCGACTCTTTGGCCATCTCCATCGGTACTTCCCACGGTGCCTACAAGTTCAAGCCGGAGCAGTGCCATGTTGACCCCGCCACGGGCCGTCTGGTTCCTCCTCCTTTGGCATTCGACGTGCTGGACGGCGTGATGAAGGAGCTTCCCGGCTTCCCCATCGTGCTGCACGGTTCTTCTTCAGTTCCTCAGGAAGAAGTGGACACCATCAACAAGTACGGTGGCAAGTTGGAAGCTGCCATCGGTATTCCCGAGGACGAGTTGCGCAAGGCTGCCAAGAGCGCGGTTTGCAAGATCAACATCGACTCCGACTCCCGTCTGGCCATGACGGCTGCCATCCGCAAGGTGTTGGCCGAGAAGCCGGCTGAGTTCGACCCGCGCAAGTATCTGGGTCCGGCCCGCGACAACATGAAGAAGTTGTATGAGCACAAGATCGTCAACGTGCTGGGTTCTAACGACAAGTTGTAATTCCGCGTCGAGATAGACAATCAAAAGGGGATGCGCCGACGGCGCATCCCCTTTTGATTGTACAGTCTGTTGTTTCTTTCCGTTCTGCAACACCTTCGGAGGGTGGTGTGTGGACGGCGTCTTTCGTCTTGTTATTCTTCCGTACCGGTGTCCGTCAGTTGCTTGATGGCCCCGTTGCTGGAATAGAAGGTGACCTGCGTGGTGGTCTTCTTGTCGAAAAGCACGTCGCTCAGGACCTCCACGTTGCCGAACTGTGCCATTGGGAACTCACCCTTGGCATATTCGCGGTCCGCACTGAATACGCTGACGGCCACTCGTTCCGGCACATTGTAATATACGCCCTCATCCATCTTGCTTTTCTTCTTGGCCGCCTTTTCGTCTTCCACCGGCGCGGGCAGGGTGTTCATGCTCTTCAGCGACAGGTAGACGGGGCTGCCTGCCAAGTCGTCGTTGTCCACCACGCCCAGCTTTTCAGAGAAGCGGAACAATACCATGCGGTCGGTCAGTTCTTCCGGGGTGAACTCTATGGTGAAGACTTCCGTGCTGACATCCGTTGTTCCCTTGAACAGTTGGGACAAGGCATCCTCCTGCAAGGACAGTTGGTCGAGCATGAGCTTGAGTTGTGCGCCGTCCTTCGGCATGTTGTCCGCTTCGCCTTTTATCAGGGCGTTGCGGCTCTCGCGGAGGTCGTAGATTTCTTCGGCGGTCAGTTCCGCGATTTTGGCGTTGCTGCCAGCCGAGAGGATTTCCTGGTCCATGTAGTCCCTCGGGTTCAGGTGGCGGCGTGCGTCCTTGGATTCCGGGACGGGCGGGAGAGGTTCGGCTTCGCCCTCAGTGTTGATGGACAAGAGGATGCCGTCCGGCGTGAGGCCCACCAATGGGGCCACGGTCCTTTTCCTTAATAGGATGCTGTAGGCTTTCTGGGGGTCTGGCACGCCGTAGGGGGCGATGTCGACGCTTTTGATGCTCCATTTTGTGGACGGTTCCAGGCTGACGCGGGGCAGGCGGAGATAACGGTCGGCGTACTTGCCGAATTCTCCGGGCGTGTATACTTGTTTTTCGGCCACGACCACCAGCCGTAAAGCCGTGCGCGGGAGATAATAGGTCACTCCCTCCACGGTCGCGCCGGGGACGTAAGGGTTGACGTCTGTCTGTGCCGTGGCTTCCATGGCGCAAAGGGCGGCCAGGCCGCATAGGAACGTTCTTGTTTTCATTGTATCCTTTTTTGGTTTATTCTTTCAGTTTCTTGAAGGCCTTGGGCAGGGCGTTGATGATGTCGCCGGCCATCATGCTTTCCTCTCCCAGCCGTTCGCTGGCGATGTCGCCGGCCAGCCCGTGCAGGTAGACGCCCAGCCGGCACGCCTCGTGGGCGGGATAGCCCCGTGCGAGCAGTCCGGCGAGAATGCCTGTCAGCACGTCGCCGCTTCCGGCGGTGGCCATGCCCGCGTTGCCGGTGGTGTTGATGATGACCCGCCCCGTGGGGGTGCAGACCATGCTGTAGTGTCCTTTGATGATGATGTAGAACTGCATCTTGATGGCCAGCTCGCGCGCTTTCTCCAGGCGGTCGTAGCTGTCGGAGCAGGTGCCGACCAGGTTTTCCAGTTCTTTGGGATGGGGGGTGAGGATGGCGTCTTGCGGGATTTCGGGAATCCATTCCTTGTGCCGCCCCAGGATGTTCAGCGCGTCCGCGTCGAGCACCATTTCGCCCGGATGGTTGCGGATGAAGGCATGCAGGGCGTCCGCCGTTTCCTCGTGTGTGCCGATGCCGGGCCCGATGGCCAGCGCGTCGTAGTCGTAGGTGCTGATGGCCCTGGAGATGCGGATGTCGGACGCGTCGTGGCTGAGTATGGCTTCCGGCACGCTGCACTGCAGGATGTCGTTGTTCAGGTCCGGCGTGTGGATGGTCAGTTTCCCCGCTCCGCTCCGCAGGCAGGCCCTGGCCGCCAGGATGGTGGCTCCTCCCATTCCGTATTGTCCGCTGACGAGCAGGGCATGTCCCATGCTGCCTTTGTGTGCGAACGGGTCGCGCGGCTTGAGCATGGCCCGGATGTCATTCCGTTCGATGAGGCTGATGCCGCTGTGGATGGAGGCTATCCCGTCGGGGTGCAGCCCGATGTCCACGGTCTTCACCTCGCCGATGTACGGTTGGTTCTCGGCGAAGAAGAATGCCAGTTTGGGCAGTTGGATGGTCAGGGTCAGGTCGGCCCGGATGATGGCGGAAGGGTTGTTGTAGGTGTTGTTTTCGGCCATCAGCCCGGACGGTATGTCGATGCTCACCACTTGTGCGGGGCAGGCGTTGATTCTTTGGGCCAGTCCGGCGTATCCGCCTTCCAGGGGCTTGTTCAGCCCGGTGCCGAACAGTCCGTCCACGATGACATCGTCTTGGCCCACTTCGGGGAAAGAGAATTGCGAGGACACTTCGGTGAAGAGCGCCCCGGCCACGTCGCCCAGCCTCTTCTTGTTCTGCAGGCAGTCGTTGCTGAGCCGCCCGGTGATGTTGAACAGGTAGGCCTGCACCGTGTAGCCGTCCTTGCAGAGCAGCCGTGCCACGGCCAGGGCGTCGCCTCCGTTGTTGCCCGGCCCGGCGAAGACGATGAAGCGTGTGGAGGTGTCCCAGCGGCGTTTCAGTTCGGCCTCCAGTGCCTTTGCGGCGCGTTCCATCAGGTCGATGGACGCTATGGGTTCATGTTCGATGGTGTACCGGTCTAACTCTTTCAGCTGTGTCGAAGTGAGTATTTTCATGTCAAATAAAGCTTCGTTTCCTTTTGTTTTCGCTTGGTTTGCACTATCTTTGCACTAAAATCGCGAAGTTCGCACTAATATCGCACAAAATTAGCAAAAAGATATGGAAACCCTTCAGGTTAAAGATAAAAAATTTGCCGTGTCGATTCCCGAGCGGGAGATATTGAGGCAGGTGAAGCGGGTGGCGGAGGAAATCAACCGGGACTATGCGGGGCGTGAGCCGTTGTTCCTGGCGGTCTTGAACGGGTCGTTCATCTTCGCGGCCGACCTGATGCGCGAGGTCAGGCTGGCGGCCCAGGTTTCCTTTGTCAAGCTGGCTTCCTACGAAGGCACTTCCTCCACGGGGGCCGTCAGCGAGGTGATAGGGTTGAATGCCGATGTCGAGGGGCGGGACATCGTGATTGTGGAAGACATCATCGACTCCGGCCTGACGATGAGGCACCTGACGGAGATGCTGGCCAAGCGCCATCCCCGTTCGGTGGAGATTTGCAGCTTGCTGGTCAAGCCCGAGAACCTGAAGGTGGACTTGGACATCCGCTACCGTTGCTTCGACATCCCCAATGATTTCATCTTGGGTTACGGGCTGGATTATGACGGTTACGGACGGAACACCCGCGACATCTACACGGTCGTGGAATGAATGAGGATTGTATTTTTTAATTCAAGATAAAGGACATGAAGAATATTGTGATTTTCGGTGCGCCGGGTTCAGGCAAAGGCACCTACAGCGATGAGATAGTGGCCAAGTACGGCATGGGGCATATTTCGACGGGCGACGTGCTGCGCGGCGAGATCAAGAACGGCACGGAGCTGGGCAAGGTCGCCAAAGGATACATCGACAACGGCCAGCTGATTCCCGACGAGCTGATGATTGACATCCTGGCCAAGACCTACGACGCGCTGCCTCAGGGCACGGGTGTGATTTTCGACGGCTTCCCCCGCACCATCGCCCAGGCCGAAGCCTTGAAGAAGATGCTGGCCGGGCGCGGGCACGACATGGGCATGATGATTGAGCTTGTCGTGGACGAGGAGACGCTGATGGCCCGCCTGTTGAACCGTGCCATCGAGCAGGGACGCGCCGACGACAACGAAGAGACCATCAAGAAGCGCTTCGAGGTGTACCGCAACCAGACGGCCCCGCTGTCCGAATGGTTCGAGAATGAAGGCTTGCGCCACACGTTCACCTGGAAAGGCTCGAAGGACCAGATGCTGGCGGAAATCTTCGAGGCCATCGATGCCGAAAACAACTGACGGAAGGTATGGCGGAATCCAATTTCGTAGACTATGTGAAGATATATTGCCGTTCGGGCAAGGGCGGGCGAGGCTCGGCGCACATGCGGCGGGCCAAGTACGTGCCAAAGGGTGGCCCGGACGGGGGAGACGGCGGCCGCGGAGGGAATGTGTACCTTCGCGGCAACCGCAATTATTGGACGTTGCTCCACCTGCGTTATGAGCGGCATGTCTTTGCCGGACACGGGGGGAACGGGAGCAAGGCCCGCTCCACCGGAAAGGACGGGGAGGACAAGTACATCGAGGTGCCGTGCGGCACGGTGGTCTACAACGCGGAGACGGGGCAGTATATCTGCGACGTGACCGAACACGGGCAGGAGGTGCTGCTCCTGAAAGGCGGGCGCGGCGGATTGGGCAACTGGAACTTCCGGACGGCCACCAACCAGGCCCCGCGCTATGCGCAGCCGGGAGAGCCGATGCAGGAACTCATGGTCATCCTGGAGCTGAAGCTGCTGGCCGATGTCGGGCTGGTGGGATTCCCCAATGCCGGGAAGTCCACCTTGCTGAGTGCCGTGTCGTCGGCCCGTCCCAAAATCGCCAACTATCCCTTCACGACGCTCGAACCCAGTCTCGGCATCGTGTCGTACCGTGACAACCAGTCGTTTGTCATGGCGGACATCCCGGGCATCATCGAGGGGGCGAGCGAAGGGAAAGGACTTGGACTGAGGTTCTTGCGCCACATCGAGCGCAATTCCCTGCTGCTGTTCATGGTGCCGGGCGACACGGACGACATCCGCAAGGAATACGAGATTCTCCTGAACGAGCTGGCCCGCTTCAATCCGGAGATGCTGGACAAGCACCGCGTGCTGGCCATCACCAAAAGCGACTTGCTGGACGAGGAACTCATCCAGATGCTGTCCGACAACCTGCCCGATGTGCCGCACGTGTTCATCTCTTCGGTGACGGGACGCGGCATCGCGGAGCTGAAGGACATCCTGTGGAAGGAGCTGAACAGCGAGAGCAACAAGCTGCAGGCCATCATGTCGCAGGAGAGGATCGTACACAAGGACAAGGACGTGAACGCCTTGCAGCAGGAGCTGCAGGCCATGGGCGAGGACGAGGAACTGGAGTTCGTGGACGAGGATGAGGTGGAAGACCTGGAGGACTTCGAGTATGAGGAGGACTGGGACGAGGACGAGCCTGAAAAATAGCGGGGGAGCGAATTGGAGCCGGAACTGCTGACATACGATTTGGGTGAAGGTGTCCGCGCCTTCAGTACCAAGCGGAAGGGCGGATACAGCGAAGGGCCGTATGCGTCCTTCAATGCGAACGCCTATTGCGGGGATGACTGCTGCAAGGTGCGGCTGAACCGTGAACTGCTGTGCCGTTGCCTGGGGCTGGAACTCCCCCGGCTGATTATGCCCCGTCAGGTACACGGGGCGTGCGTGCGCCGCATCGGTGAGGGATTCTTCGGACTTACGGACGAGGCCAAGGCCGCCGCGCTTGAGGGCGTGGACGCGGTGATGACCGATTTGCCGCACACGTGCGTGTCGGTGTCCACCGCCGATTGCATACCTATATTAATATATGACGCGGCGCATCATGCCGTGGCGGCGGTCCACGCCGGATGGCGGGGCACGTTGCAACGTATCCCCCTGGCGGCTCTGCAAGCTATGGCTGAGGCGTATGGAACGAAGCCGCCTGAGGTGCGGGCGGTTGTCGGCCCGGGCATCTCGTTGGAAGCTTTCGAGGTGGGCGACGAGGTGTACGGGGCATTCTTCGAGGCCGGTTTCCCGATGGAGAGGCTGGCCCGCCGTTTCCCCCTTTGGGCACTGTCCGGCAGGGAGGCTGAAAAATGGCATATAGACTTATGGCAGGCCAACGTGGGTTTGCTGGAGCAGGCCGGCGTGCCGCCGGAGAACATTCAGGTGGCGGGCATCTGCACGTATCGGAATCCGGAGTGTTTCTTCTCCGCCCGCCGGCTGGGCGTCCGTTCGGGACGCATCCTGAACGGTATTTTTCTCAAGTCATAAATTAATTTCAAAGGAAAGAATCATGCTGAAGCGTATTTCCATTTTGTGCGTGGCCTTGCTGCTGGCTTTGTTCTATTCTTTCACGGGACACCACAAGGAGAGTGTGGACTTTTCCCGTGCCGAGCGGCGGATGCTTCATATCCCGACGGCCGGCCTGTTCGGGAACAGCAATTATTTCACGGTCACGCCTTCGGACCTGCGCCGCGACGGGTGGTGCTTCCCCGTGGAGGACGGGGTGGTGTTCACCCCGGAGTTCCGCCACGAGCCGGTGGGATGGTACATCATGTCGGCCGAGGCGCGGCATGAGGTGCGTGCCGCCATGCAGGGAGTGGTCCGCCTGGTGCGCAAGACCGACTTGGGGCGGACGGTGGTCATCCTTCATCCCAACGGGCTGGAGACGGTGTATGCCCATCAGGCCAAGACGTTGGTGCGTTCCGGCGACTACGTGTCGGCCGGGCAGCCCGTCGCCCTGGCGGAAGCCGACCACGGGGCTGTCTACACTTATTTCACGATGATGGTGAACGGCGTGCCGCTCAGTCCGTCCACGTTGGCGCGTGAGGACGGCACGCTGAAGCCCGACTGGGTGCGTTTCACGGTGGATGGCGGGGGAACCGTGCGGGCCACCCTGCACCGCCCCGGCACGGTGGCCGAACGTTCGCCGCGTTTTGAATGGATGAAGGCGCAGGAACTCGTGGACTTGGATCGCCCGCTGACCGCCATGGAGCGGCAGCATGTGGGAGTGGCCACGCCGGGATTGTTCGAGAACACTTCCGTCATCACGATAGACCTGGGCCGCGTGGGGGACTGGAGCTATCCCCTGCCGGGGGCGAAGGTCATCAGCCCTTACGGTGGAAAGCGGAGGAACCATACGGGCACGGACCTGAAGACCCGCCCGAAGGACAAGATACGGGCGGTGTTCGACGGTGTGGTGCGCTTCTCGGGCAAGTATTCCGCATACGGCAACATGGTGGTGGTGCGCCATGCCAACGGGCTGGAGACGTGCTACAGCCATAACGCCCGCAATTTGGTGAAGGCGGGCGACCGCGTGAAGGCCGGCGAGGCCATAGCCACCGTGGGCCGTACCGGAAGAGCCACCACGGAGCATTGCCATTTCGAGGTGCGGGTGAACGGTGTCCCCTTCAACAGCGATTACGTCTTCGACCACGCCAGCCATACGCTCCGCAACGACAAGCTGACGTTCCGGCGCAAGGCCAACGGCACGATTTCCATCAAGACGGAGTGACGGCGCGTATTGCCAAAATGAAATAGAAACGCCCGGATTTCCTGTCAAAAGGACAGAAAATCCGGGCGTTTGCATCTTCCGGGAAGATTGGGAAACGTAAATCCGGAGCGACGGGGGGCATGAATATTCCATAAAGGCTGCATATATGCGAGTTGTGACTGCATATATGCAATCCGGACTGCGGTATAAGGCGGATTTCTTTGCTGAAAGAAATATTTTTCTTTCAGCAAAGACGGAAATTTCTTGCCGCAAAGCGGTTTCCGGGCTTCTTGCCGGCGTGGGAAAACGGGGCTTCGGATGGGTTTTCTCTTCTGGAAGAAAGGCGGAAGCGTGCAGAATCCGGTTGACGGATTGCCGCGTTTGCGGCGGAATGGCTGACGCGGCGGGGGATGCCATGCGCAAAGGCGGGGGTGCATGATGCCGTAATGACGGGAAAAGAGCCGTTTTTGTGACGGAATGCCTTTCCGCTAGCCTTGGATACTTGCGTATTTCCGTCCGTCTCCGGACTGTGGCCGGAATACGGCAACCACAAGCGTCCCGTTCTGACATTTTGCGAAATGTCAGTAGAGGGTGTAGCAAAATAAACTCCTCCCCTGCAAGGCGGAGCAGTTGCTTCTCGCAGGTTTTGCTACACCCTCTTCATTGTACTTATTTCTTGTGCCGGTTGGCGCGACGCTGGCGGATGTCGGCCTTCATCTTGGCCGACCCGGAACCGTGCGCCCCCGTGATGTAGGCTTTCTTTTTAGCCTTGGTCTTCGTCTTGGCCTGCTGCTTTCCCGGGGACTTTTTCGCGCCGCCGGAAAAAACTATGCCGCCCATGATGACCTGGTCGATGTTGTCGCCTCCGAAACCTGCCATGGCGGAAGGGATTAATGGTGGAACAGGCGCACGCCGGTGAAGGCCATGGCGATGCCGTATTTGTCGCAAGTCTCGATGACGTGGTCGTCGCGCACGCTGCCTCCGGCCTGCGCCACATACTGCACGCCGCTCTTGTGCGCGCGCTCGATGTTGTCGCCGAAGGGGAAGAAGGCGTCCGAGCCGAGGGCCACGCCGGTGTTGCGGGCAATCCATTCCTTCTTTTCCTCGCGTGTGAGCGGTTCGGGGCGTTCGGTGAAGAACTTCTGCCACTCGCCGTCGGCCAGCACGTCCATGTAGTCGTCGCTGATGTAGATGTCGATGGTGTTGTCGCGGTCGGCGCGGCGGATTTTCTCCACGAACGGCAGCGACATCACTTTCGGGTGCTGGCGGAGCCACCAGATGTCCGCCTTGTTGCCGGCCAGGCGGGTACAGTGGATGCGGCTCTGCTGGCCCGCACCGATACCGATGGCCTGTCCGTCCTTCACGTAGCACACGGAGTTGCTCTGGGTGTACTTCAGGGTGATGAGGGCAATCATCAGGTCGCGTTTGGCCTCGTCCGTGAAGGTCTTGTTGGCCGTCGGGATGTTCTCGAACAAGGCCGGGTCGTCCAGTTTGATCTCGTTGCGCCCCTGCTCGAAGGTGATGCCGAACACCTGTTTGTGTTCCACGGGGGCCGGCACGTAGTCCGGGTCAATCTTGATGACGTTGTAGGTGCCTTTGCGCTTTTCGCGCAGGATCTGGAGCGCCTCTTCCGTGTAGTCCGGTGCGATGACCCCGTCGCTCACCTCGCGCTTGATGAGGGTGGCGGTGGCGGCGTCGCACGTGTCGCTCAGGGCGATGAAGTCGCCATAGCTCGACATGCGGTCGGCCCCGCGTGCGCGGGCGTAGGCGCAGGCCAGGGGGGAGAGCGGAACTTGCACGTCGTCCACGAAATAGATTTTCCTCAGCGTGTCGCCCAGGGGCAGGCCGATGGCGGCCCCGGCGGGGGAGACGTGCTTGAAGGAAGTGGCGGCGGGCAGGCCTGTGGCCTCTTTCAGTTCCTTGACCAGCTGCCAGCCGTTGAGGGCGTCCAGGAAGTTGATGTATCCGGGGCGTCCGTTCAGCACTTCAATGGGTAACTCGCCCTCTTCCATGTAGATGCGCGAGGGCTTCTGATTCGGGTTGCATCCGTACTTTAAAGCTAATTCTTTCATATCGGGCAATTAAAAACGAAAGCGGCCCGACACGCGTTTGGCATGACGGGCCGTGTGAGATTCGTGGAGCTGGAGGGAATCGAACCCTCGTCCAAACAGGGAAACCATACGCTTTCTACATGCTTATCCCGGCCTTTGGTTTTCGTGCGCAAGCAAGACCCGGGCCACCGACTTGCGCCTTATCCTTTAAAGCTTCACCGCACGTGCAAGGCCGCGCGCGGCTATCTCCGATTTTGCTGCACCACTGGGCCGGAATGCTTCGGAGCCACAGCTTCCGAGTGATGTCCCGTTTCAGCACCTGGTGCCGAAATAAAGGTAATCTACTGTGCTTCGATTACGCAGCGAGAGCGTACTTGTTTTCGCCAGATAAATTTTCGGTCGCTGAGATTATAGAGGAAGCCACCGAGCCTCTGCATGCTTACATACCATTCCATCCTGCTGTCAAATCCATGTCAACCCCGGATGTTTGGATTTGCAAAGATAAGAGTTTCTTTTGAATCGGCGCACAAGCGGAGTGTTATTTTTGGCGTTTTCCCCATTTTTTTCAGTCTGTGCGCGGCTTTATTTGTGGGAGAGAAAAAAATATCGTTATTTTGCAATAATTTTGCGGCAAGCAAGTTATATATTTATAGATATAGCAAAATAGTAGAATGGACCAGTTTTCTTTCGGTATGGAGATTTGTGATGGCATGAACGCAGAGGCGCGGGCAATCAAAAGGGGGTGCGATGTGGTTTTTGCTTTATTGGGCCTGATTATATTGTCTCCGTTTTTTTTGGTTATATATGTTCTGTTGAAGCATGAGGGGCAGGGTCCTGCGATTTTCAGGCAGGAGCGTATCGGATATAAGAGGAAGGCTTTCTATATATTAAAATTCAGGACGATGAAGCCTGATTCGGAACGGGACGGGCAGCCCCGTCTGGCGGAAAGGGATGATGATCGCCTGACTCCGGTGGGTAAATTCCTGCGCGAGCATCATCTGGACGAGTTGCCCCAGTTGTGGAACGTGTTGCGCGGCGACATGTCGTTTGTGGGTCCGCGTCCGGAGCGCCGTTATTTCATTGATCTGATACGGAAAGAGAATCCTGATTATGACTATATCTTCATGATGCGTCCGGGGCTGACTTCCAAAGCTACGCTGTATAATGGATATACGGATACGATGCAGAAAATGCTGGTCCGCTTGCAGATGGATTTGGAGTACCTGCAGGAGCGTTCGTTGTGGACGGACGTGAAGATCGTGGCGACAACCGTAAGTTTTATTTTGAAAGGAAAGAAATTCTGAGAAGTATGGCAAAGAGATTTTTGCTGGCCTGCCTGGCTTGCTTGTGTGTTCAGTTCATATCCGCGCAATCCATGTCGGACGACCAGGTCGTGAAATATGTCATGGAGCAGCAGGAGAAGGGCAAGGACCAACAAACTATTGTTTCCCAGTTGCTGCAAAAGGGCGTGACGGTGGACCAGCTGCGGCGCATCAGGGAGAAGTATGAGGCGGAAGGGAAGCAGCCGGGGGCTTTGGACCTGACCGGCAAGAGCCAGGCCAAGGGCAGTTCGTCCCGCATGAGGGGGCGCACGGAGAGGGAACGGACACAGGACGAGCGGCAGAAACGCAGCAATTATATGGTCCGCTCGCGCCGGGAGATGCTGGAAAGCGAGGACAAGGGCGTGAGAAGCCAGCAGTTGAACGAGGAAATCGGTTTTATGGACATAGACTCTTTGATTTATTACCAGAATTATTTCAAGGAGGATGAGGGCCGTCAGGTGTTCGGGCGCAATATATTCTATAATGAGATGCTGACTTTCGAGCCAAGCCTGAACATCCCGACACCGGCCGATTACCGGCTGGGTGCAGGGGATGGCGTGATTATTGATGTCTGGGGGGCATCCCAGACCACCTTTGAAGAGACGGTTTCTCCGGACGGGACAGTGACGCTGGAAGAAATCGGGCCTGTGAGGCTGGCCGGAATGACGGTGGCAGAGGCCAATGATTATGTGAAGGAGTATTTGGGGCGTTTTTTCTCTGGCTCGAGCATCACGTTGACTGTCGGTGAGGCGCGTTCCGTTCAGGTGCAGGTCATGGGCGAGGTGATGATGCCGGGTTCCTATACCCTGAGCGCATTGTCCACGGCCTTCAACGCGTTGTATGCCGCCGGAGGTATCAACGACATCGGTACGCTGCGCGACATCAAGGTGTACCGCGGGGGACGGGTGATTTCCACCATTGACGTGTATGACTATATCCTGAACGGGAACACCAAGGGCGATGTCCGACTGGAGGACAACGACGTGATCGTGGTCGGCCCGTACGACTGCCTGGTCAACATACAAGGCAAGGTGAAGCGCCCGATGTATTATGAGATGAAGGAGAGCGAGAGCGTGGCCAGCATCCTGGACTATGCGGGCGGCTTTGCAGGCGATGCCTATACGAATAACATACGGGTCATCCGGAAGAGCGGGCGCGAGTATTCCGTCCATACGGTGGGCGAGTTCGAGATGAACGGTTTCCTGCTGAAGGACGGCGACTCCCTCTATGTGGATTCCGTCATTCCGCGCTTCTCCAACATGGCGGAGGTGCGCGGCGCGGTGTTCCATCCGGGGCAGTATCAGATGGACGGGAGCATCAAGACTGTGCGCCAGTTGATTCAGGCGGCGGACGGGCTTCGTGAGGACGCGTTTGTCAAGCGGGCTGTGATGCACCGCCAGCAGGAGGACCTGACGATGGCGGCATTGTCCGTGGACATCGAAGGCATCATGGCCGGGACGTCTCCCGACATTCCTTTGCGGAAGAATGACGTCTTGTATATCCCGAGCGCGTTGGACATGAAAGGGGAGCGGACGCTAACCATCAATGGAGAGGTGAACTATCCGGGAATTTATGAATATGCGGACAGCACGGCCATAGAAGACTTGATTCTCCAGGCGGGTGGGCTTACCGAGGCCGCCTCCATGGCGCGCGTGGATGTGTTCCGGCGTATCAAGAACCCGGATGCGGTGACGGACGACGAGAAGATGGCGGAGACCTATACCTTCTCCTTGCGCGACGGTTTCGTGATGGGCGAGGGTGAGGATTTCCACCTCCAGCCCTATGACGAGGTGTTTGTCCGCCGCAGTCCGGCCTATTCCGAGCAGCAGAACGTGAAGATCAGTGGCGCGGTGAATTTCGAGGGGGAATATGCGATGGACACCAAAGATTACCGCCTGAGCGATCTGGTCAAGGCGGCGGGAGGCTTGTCATCGCTGGGGTACGCCAAGGGCGCCCGCTTGCAGCGTCCGTTGAATGACGAGGAAAAGAAGCAGCGCGAGACCTCCATGCGCAACTCCCAGATCCAGCTCTACGAGGAGAGCCTGAGGTCGGAAAAGGAATACGATTTGGACAAAGCGGATTCCATACTGAACCTGAGGCTGGATTTGGGCGACTCTTATCTGGTGGCCATCAATCTGGAGAAAGCCTTGCAGAATCCCGGAGGGGTGGACGACATCCGCCTGAGGGAAGGGGACGAGCTGGTTGTCCCGCAGTTTATTAATACGGTTAAAATCAGCGGCGAGGTGATGTTTCCCACGTCGATGAGCTATGAGAAGGGCAAGTCGCTCAAATATTATATCAAGCGGGCGGGAGGGTTTGCCGACCGCGCCCATAAGTCGCACGTGTATGCCATCTACATGAACGGTTCGGTGAAGGAGCTGGGCCGCAGGACCGGCAAGGGGGACATCCAGCCGGGGTGCGAGATCATGGTGCCTTCCAAGCCGCAGCGGAACAAGATGACACCACAGGAAATCATGACCATCGGGACTTCAACCGCCTCTCTCGCTACGGTGATAGCCACATTGGTGAACATTCTTAAATGAGACGCTATGTATGAATTTGATCTGAAGACATTCCTGAGAACCGTCTGGGGGGCAAGGAAGCTCATACTGATAAACTGTGGGATAGCGGCAGTGGTGGCTGTCGTGGTGGCGTTCAGCATCCCCAAGGAATATTCGGCAAGTGCAAGCCTGGCATCGGAAACCCAGGAGGAAGGCGGGCTTTCCGGCGGACTAAGTTCTTTGGCATCCATGGCCGGAGTCAATTTCAATTCGGGGACGGATGCTTTGGTGCCGGCTTTGTATCCGGATGTAATCCGGTCGAATAAGTTCCTGGTAGGCTTGTTTGATGTGGAAGTGCGGACTCAGGATGGTGAGGTGAGAACGGATTATCGGACTTATCTTAAGGAGCATACCCGTTCCCCTTGGTGGGGGGAGATGATAGGGGCGGTCATCAAGGCCGTGACTGAGTGGATTCCCCGTGAGGATGCCGGGGCTGGCTCGCTCGTGAACGAGGACGGGAAAGTCAATCCCTTTTGGTTGGGAAAGGATGACTGGGGGATAATAGGCGCGATGCGTTCCTTGATCGGGTGCGAAGTGGACGATGACACGCAGGTCATCACGCTCAGCGTCCAGGCCCAAGACCCGCTGGTGGCCGCCATGATGGTGGATTCTGTACGCGCCCATCTGCAAAGCTTCATCACCCAGTATCATACCAACAAGGCACGGGTGGATTTGGAATATTACCGGAAGCTGGAAATGGATACGAGGGAGGCATACATGCAGGCTCAGCGGCAATATGCGGAATTCTGTGACGCGCACAAGGGAGCAATCCTTCAGGCTTATATCAGTGAGCAGGAGAGTTTGGAGAATGAGTTGCAGCTGTCGTATACGGCATATTCCCAAGTCAAGCAGCAGGTGCAGCTGGCTGAGGCCAAGGTGCAGGAATGTACTCCGGCCTTTACGGAGATTGAAGGTGCTTATGTTCCTATAAAGGCGGACTCTCCCAGGAAAATCTTCATCCTGTTCGGATTCGTGTTCTTGACTTTTTTCGGGACGGTTGGCTGGATATACGTGAAATTGCTTTTTTTCCATCATGAAAGGTGACGGCGGGAAAGGAATATGGCGCAAACTGGTTCAGGCAGGCGGGAACATATTGTTTTCAATGCTGATTTTTGTCATCATGCTCGACCCGAACAATATGATTCTGAACATGAAGAACATATTGTTCGTCTTGCTGGTAGGGTATAATATCGTGTTTTTCCGTCCCGACTGGCGTTATTTGCCGCATATCCTGCTGGTAATATCTGTGGTAGTTTTAGGATACCTGTTTGCTGAGATGCAACAGAACCCTGTGGATATGGACACTTTGCTTGCCGTGTTCAAAAGCTTCTCGCCGTTGATTCTTTTGTTGTGGATTTCCTATTATGATGTGTTGAAGCTGTCTTTGATTCCGGCATTCATCATGTGCGCACTCTTGTCCGTCCTTTATATTTTGGTCAGTGCGAGTCCGATTATCCGTGAGGCTTGTTGGACGCTTTCGGCCCGGTATGACAATGTCATCCTGTTGACTTTCCGTAGCTTCTATGGCTTCTCTATCATGGGGATGTACCATAAGGCCATGATTTGCATGATGTTTGCTTTGGCCTATTTTTGCTATGCCTTTATCAATTATAGCGGATGGAGGCGTTGGCGTATGTTTTTGCCTTTTCTTCTGGCTGTTTTCACCTTCTTGGTCAGCGGTACGCGGAGTTCGATGATGGTCCCGCTGTTTTTGCTGGGGCTGGTGGTTTACCAAAGAGTGCGTTATTCACGTTACGTGCGTTATCTTCTTTATCCGGTGTTGGCGTTGTTTGCGGTGTCTTTTGTCCTGTTGGTCATTGTCTTGGCTTCCGAGACCACGGAGAAGTCCAATATGGTGAAATTCGCGCATTTGGTATCGTATATGCAACTTTTTGAGAGCCATCCCATGTATCTGCTTTTGGGGCAAGGCCCCGGCACTTCTTTTTATAGTGAAGGGTTTGGCGAATATACGGAGGTGACCGAGTGGACTTATATGGAGCTGTTGCGCAATTACGGAATATGGTGTGTCGTGATTGTGGCTGTGCTTTTCAAGCCGCTGGTCACGTTCTATAAATATAGGAAGGACAACTTGACATTTGTGATGCTGGTGGCATATTTCGCTTATATGCTGGTGGCGGGAACGAATCCTTTGTTGATTTCCTCAACGGGAATGATGATGGTGCTGTCCGCGTATTCTTATGAATGGATGTTGTTGCATAATGGCGTTGGCGGTGGAGTGGCCGTGTCCGGTGGAAAAAAGAATGGGGATTCCGGAGGCTTATGAATGACGGGGCGGGACATAACACGAAGCGGATAGCCAAGAACACGTTGTTGCTTTACGTCCGCACTTTCTTCACCTTATTGATAAATTTGTATATCAGCAGGGTGGTCTTGGAAGTGTTGGGCGTAGATGACTTTGGTGTCTATACGGTCATAGGCGGGGTCGTGGCCATGTTTTCCATATTGTCTTCTTCCCTGTCCGCCGCAATCAGCCGCTATATCACTTATGAGCTGGGCAGGGGGGACGTATCCATGCTGGAGAGAGTATTTTCAATGGCGGTGAATATACAGGTGGTGATAGGAACGGTGATTTTGTTGCTTGCGGAGCTGGCGGGAGTCTGGTTCTTGAACTCGGAGATGAATATTCCGCCGGGACGCATGGATGCCGCGAACTGGGTGTTGCAGTGTTCTGTCTTTACTTTTTTGGTCAACCTGCTGAGTGTCCCGTACAGTGCCGTTGTCATTGCGTATGAACGGATGGATGCTTTTGCCTATATCAGCATGTTGGAGGTCGTCTTGAAGTTGGTTGTGGCCGTTTCCCTTTATTTCTGCCGCATGGACCGGCTTGTGGCCTATGCCGTGGCTCTGTTGGGCGTGGCGGTGTTCATCAGGTTGGTATATGCCTTGTATTGCAGGCGGAGATTCCGGGAGTGCCGTTACCGTTTATTTTATGACAAGGGGCTGTTCCGGCAGATGGTAGGTTTTGCCACTTGGAACTTTATAGGCTCTTCTGCCGGGATCCTGAAGGAACAAGGGGTGAATGTGCTGCTGAATTTGTTCTGCGGTACGACCGTGAACGCGGCCCGCGGCATATCCATGCAGGTGAATTCGGCTGTCTCGGCCTTTACGAATAATTTCGTGATGGCGGTCAATCCGCAAATCACCAAGTCGTATGCGGCGGGGGATATGGATTATGCGATGAAGCTTGTGTTCCAAGGGGCACGGTTGTCTTTCTATTTGCTGCTTTTGGTGTCTCTCCCGATATTGATGGAAACCCGGTGGATTCTGGAGTTGTGGCTGAATGTAGTGCCGGATTACACGGTCGTTTTCGTACGGTTGGTATTGGTTTGCATCATGGTGGATTCCATATCCTATACGATGATTACATTGATGTTGGCCACGGGGAACATACGGACTTACCAGTTGGTGGTCGGAGGATGCCAGTTGTTGAACTTTCCGTTGTCTTATGTGGCGTTGAAGGTAGGATGCTCTCCGGAGTATACATTGGTTATTGCGATTGTACTCTCGTGCGTATGCTTGTTCCTGCGTCTGTTCATGTTGCGTAGGATGGTGGGATTGCAGGTGGGGCTTTTCCTGCGTAAAGTGTTGTGGAACGTGTGCAGTGTCTCGGTTGGAGCGATAGTCGTGCCTTTGTGGTTTTCTTCGTGGATGGAAGAAGGCTGGGGGAGATTCGTGGCCGAATTGTTCATTTGCATGGGGGCGACGGTACTTGGTATATATTATATAGGTTGTTCCCATGCGGAGCGGGTTTGGGTCAAGGAGAAAGTATGTGGAAGGTTGAAGAAAGGAGGAAACAGATGAGGATTGACAAGGCAGGAAAAGAGTGTTGTGGTTGTACGGCTTGTGAGAGCGTCTGTCCTCATGGTGCGATTGCCATGCGACCGGATGCTTTGGGGTTCTTGTATCCGTACGTGGACGGGAACAAATGTGTGGACTGCGGGCTTTGCGTGAAGGTTTGTGCTTTTCATACGGGGCGTCACAGGGAAATGCAGCAGGCGATGCCGGTACCGTATGCCGTGAGAAATAGGGATGAGAAAGAAGTCATGACTTCCCATAGCGGGGGGGCTTTTATTGCGCTTTCCAATGAGATTTTAAGAAAGAGTGGGGTGGTTTACGGCGTAGGATATGGCGGCCGTTTCCGGATTGTGCATGAACGTGCCACAAACAAAAGTGGATGTGACGGGTTCAAGGGCAGCAAATACGTGCAGAGTGATTTGCAAGGTATATTCCGTAGGGTCAGGTCGGATTTGTCAGACGGAAAGATTGTTCTTTTTTCCGGTACACCTTGCCAGACGGCCGGACTTTATTCTTATTTGAAGGTGAAGCCGGATTTGCTTCGGAATCTTTGGTTGGTAGATGTGATATGCCATGGCGTGGCCGCCCCGGCGGTGTGGAAAGATTATCTGGACTACTTGGAGCGGAAGGAACGGAAGAAGATTGTGGCTGTAAATTTCAGGGATAAAGGTCTGACCGGATGGAGGTCGCACACGGAGACATTTAAGTTTGAGGACGGGGTGAAGCGTACTTATCCTTATTTGTTTTATAACGATGTGATGTTGCGGCCTTCGTGTAATGTGTGTCCTTATGCTTGCCTGCAACGCCCTTCGGATTTGACCATCGGGGATTTCTGGGGAGTGGAGGATACTTGTGCCGCCAGTATGGGAGAGGATAATAAGGGCTGTTCGCTGGTATTGGTGAATACGGAGAAAGGCAAGGTCTTGTTCGATGCGGTGAGGACAGCCCTGAGAGTGATGGAAGTTTGTTTGGACGATTGCCTGCAACCTAATTTGCAGTCCCCCACACCGTGTAACCCGCAGCAAGGACGTTTCGCACGGGATTATGCGGAGAAGGGATTCGCGTATGTCCGGAAGAAATATGGCAATGACAACTGGAAGTGCCGTGCCAGGCGGTGGGTTTCAAACCTTGTGCCTGACAAGGTGAGGCCGTATGTCAAGAGAATGATTGGAAGAATATGAGAATTGGAATATTAACTTTTCACCGTGCGTTGAATTATGGCGCGTTTCTGCAAGCTTATGCTTTGCGGCGCACAATCTTAGAGATGGGGCATCAAGCCGAGGTCGTGGACTATTGGCCGGATGGCCATGCGGCAGCGTATGCGCTTTTCCCGCCTTTGCATTGGTGGAAGATACGGCCTTTGTGGATGAATGTTAAATCATTGGCCTACTCGTGTCTGGCTTTGTTTCCGGCATGGAAACGTAAGCGGAAGATGCGTTCTTTGTGGTGCCGTTATTTGAACCTTCCGCCAAAGCCCCTTTATAGGAAGTCGGGGGAACTTGGTGCTTTGCAGTATGATTGTCTGTGTTATGGGAGCGATCAAATCTGGTGGAAATCCGTCATCCCGGGATATGAGGGGTTTGACGAGGTGTATTGGGGGGTGGCCGTTCCGCAGGGCGTGAGAAAGGTGGCTTATGCTCCAAGCATGGGGGGTATCAGCCTGACGGGCCAAGATCGGGAGCGGATTGGGAGGTTTCTCCTGAACTTTGATGCGCTGGCTGTTCGGGAGACGGCGTTGCGCGATGCATTGTCGCCGCTGACCGTGAAAAAGATAGAGGTGGTGCTGGATCCGGTGTTTTTAATCCCTGCTTCGGAATGGAGCCGCTTGTGCCGTCCGGTATGCAATCAGCGTTATATTTTGTGCTACAATCTCCTGCACTCCCCGGAAGCGGCGGAACAGGCGCGTCTTTTATGCGAAGTGTCTGGATGTGCGCTCAAGGAGATTACAGGCCAGATAGAGCTTTTCAGGCCGGGAACGATGCAGACTCTTGACGCCATTGAGTTCATATCTTGGATCAAGGGGGCGGAGTTTGTGGTGACCACTTCCTTTCATGGGGTGGCTTTTTCCATCTTGTTCCACAAGAATTTCTATACATTGGGATTGGGGAACAAAGGGGGTCGGATAGCGTCCCTTTTGGAACGGTTAGGGTTGGGAGACCGTTTGCTGGAGTCTCCGGTCGGGACAAGGCCGGTGCCGATAGACTACGCCGAGGTGGAACTGAAACTGGGCGGATTAGTGGATGAGTCCTACGGCTACTTGGCGGGAGCATTAGGAAAAGGGGGAACGATATGAAAGGGGATGTATTGTTTGTTCATCCAAAAAATGATTTCACGGGGAGTACCAGGGTGCTTTCCGAAGTGATACAGCGTGACTATGCCGACCGGAAATGCCGTGTCATTACTGTTGATGCAAAGGGCTTCCTGTCCCAGCTGGAGAATGTGGAGGTTATCCCGGTATTCAGTCCGGAACACCATGGCAGGCGGGAAAGGTGGCGAGTTATGGTTTATTATCTGCATAGCATTTGGTTGCTTCTTGTACATGGATGCCGGGCGGACTGTTTTTACATCAACACCATCCTGCCTTATTATGCGGCGATTGTGGGGCGGATGTTAGGCAAGAAGTTGGTGTACCATATACATGAGGCTTATGTGGTACGCCCGTTGGGCATTCGGATAGCGGAATTTGTATTTGCCCACGTCAAGTCGTACCGGATTTTTGTGTCGGAATACCTTCGTTCTCAATATCCGCCTTCTGCTTCCTGCACGTCGGAGGTTCGTTACAACACCCTTCCGCCCTCTTTCTTGGAACAAGTCAGGGTGAAGCCGTTGGTAGAAAGGGGGTTGGACACCATCATTATGGTTTCTTCGATGAGGGTGGATAAGGGGATTTATACTTTCCTGGAGCTTTCCAAGAGATTGCCGGAATATAAGTTCGTCTTAATTTTGAGTGTTCCTGCCGAACGGCTCGCTGATTTTGCGGACGGGAAGTTGCCACCGAATCTGAAGCTTCTTCCTGCCCAGCAGGACGTGGGGGACTTTCTGCATGATTCGGATCTTTTGCTGAACCTGACAATTCCGGCCTTGTGCGTGGAAAGCTTCGGCATGACGATTTTGGAAGCGATGGCTTATGGCGTACCTTCTGTCGTCCCCAATGTCGGGGGGCCTACGGAAGTGGTGATTGACGGTGTGAACGGCTTCTGTACGGATGTGACCGATGTGGATAATCTGGCAGCTCATGTCCGCAAGGCATTGTCTCCCCAGTTGTACCCAAGATTGATGGAAGGTGCGTTGGAGCGTGTGAAACACTTTGAGATGTGAGGTATGGGGCATTGCAGTGAAAGAGCGGAAAGGCGGCATCCGGCAGTGGCCATTCTGATGGCCACCTATAATGGTGAAGCTTTTCTGGCAGAACAGTTGGAATCCATAATAAGCCAGACTTGCGCGGACTGGCGGCTTTATATCATGGATGACATGTCGTGTGACGGGACGCGGAGGATATTGGAGGAATATGTGGCGAGGGATGGACGCGTCCGGGTATTGCCCAACCACACGAAGCGTGGTTCAATGGGTACATTCGAAGCCTTGATGCAGGCCGTGACGGACGCGGATTATTATATGTTTGCGGACCAGGATGACGTGTGGATGGCGGACAAGGTCTATGTCACTCTTGAGAAAATGAGGGACACCGAGGCTGGAATGCCGGGAAAACCGGTCGTGGTTCATACGGACCTGACGGTTGTCGGCACTTCGTTGGAGGTTATCGCACCGTCGTTCTGGCGATATTCCCGGATAGCCCCGTCTTTGCTGACGACGTTGGAGGATTTGTCCGTGCATAATCTGACCACGGGCTGTACCATGATGTTCAACCGGTCGGCGCGCGATGTGTCGTTGCCATTTTCAGAGAGTGCGATGATGCACGATGCGTGGGTGACACTTTCTGTCATAGCCCGTGGTGGGACTGTGGCGGCGGTTTCACGCCCCACGATGCTGTATCGCCAGCATGGACATAATGTATTGGGAGCCAAAGATTCACGTACAGGCTATGTGAGGAACAAGTTGCGTTCGTTGCGCAAGGTGGTGAGGGCGAATCTGGAAACTTACCGGATGGCGCGGGCGTTTTCGGATTTGTCCGTGCTGGGTTTCTGCTACTATAAATGGAGATATTTCTGTAGGTATAACAAGTTGATAAGGAAGAATCGGGGATGAATAGGGGAAAAGTTTCGGTTTGCATGGCCGTGTATAACGGAGAGAAATATATTAGGGGGCAGTTGCTGTCTATTTTGCCGCAACTGGGAGAGGAGGATGAAATCGTAATCTCCGACGACTGTTCCGATGACCATACGTTGGATATTGTCCGGGATTTGCATGACCGGCGCATCAAGGTGCTGCATCATGACAAGCAGCCCCAGTCGTTTTTCTTGGACTATTCGACCAGGAATTTTGAGAATGCGTTGAGACATGCGGGAGGGGACTATATTTTGCTTTCGGACCAAGATGACTTATGGCTGCCGGGAAAAGTGGATCGGATGGTAGAAGAATTGCAATCAGTGGTCCTGACGGTTTCCGATTGCTTCATTGGGGATGAGGCTCTGAATATCGTGTCCCCGTCCTATTTTGAGAAAGTGCGGGTGCATGAGGGCGTGTGGAGGAACGTCATTCGGCAGACTCTGCTGGGATGTTGCATGGGATTCCGTCGCGAATTATTGTCCAAGGCGTTGCCTTTTCCGGCCACTAAGGTCGGGCATGACTTGTGGCTGGTGATGATGGCATCGCACTATTATACGATGAGTTGCATCCATGAGCCTTTGTCCGTTTATCGTCGGCATACGGGGACGGTGACTACTTCCGGGAAAAAGAGTCCTTATTCTTTCTGGTTCAAGGTCGGGTATCGCATGTATATCCTGAAAGCGTATTTCGGACGGATTTGTTTTGGCATATAAGGGACGATTGTCGCCCATGATTCCGTTTATTATGCTTATCTTTGCATTAACATAAGGTAAACATGAAGAAGAGAAAGACAAATAAGGCTCATGCTGTGGCGGGGGCGGCGAAAGGGAAAATCCTGTTTTGTGACAATACGCTGTGGGGCTTGGTGAATTTCCGAAGCTACATCTTTACTCATTTGATGCGGGAAGGCTACAAGGTCGTGCTGGTCGCTCCCCAGGACGAGAATACTGTGATGAAAGCGGAAGTCCCGGAAGGAGTGGAGTACCGCCCGGTGCGAATTAATCGCTGCGGCAGGAATCCGTTGGACGATGGTCGGTACTTTTTCGCCTTATATCATATCTATCAGGAAGAACGTCCGGATTTTGTTTTCCATTATACGATTAAGCCGAATGTGTATGGTACGTTCGTGGCCAAATTGCTGGGGATTCCTTGTGCGAACATGATGGCGGGGTTGGGTTATGCCTTTCAGGGGAAGCGGTTTATGCACCGTTCTATTTTGGTGCTTTATCGTTTGGCCATGAGGCAGGCCGACAAAGTCTTGTGCCTGAATGAAGAGAACCGCAACGTGATTCTGGGGCGGAAGTTCTGCAAACCGGATAACCTCTTTTTTTTAAATGGGGGAGAGGGCGTGGACCTGCAAAGGTTTGGCATGGCGGGGTTCGACGTGGTGTCATCGGGAAAGTCTGTTTTTCTGATGGTGGGACGGATATTGGAGGACAAGGGCTATAGGATTTTGGTTGAGGCCGTCCGGATGTTGCAGGACAGGGGATACGGCGGGCGTTTCCGCTGTGCGGTGTTGGGGCCGGTGGACATGTCGTATCCAACGCATATCACAGAGGAGGAGATACGGCAAGACGTGGCGGAAGGCCGGATTGAATATTGGGGGGTGACGGATGATGTGGCGGATGTGCTTAAGAATCCGGATATCGTGATGGTGCTACCCTCTTATTATCCGGAAGGGCTTAACCGCTCCCTCATGGAGGCTTGCGCCATGGGCAAGCCCATCATCACCACCGACATTCCCGGGTGCAGGGAGACTGTGGATGAAGGGAAGAACGGTTTCCTTGTGCCGCCCAAGGATGCCAAGGCGTTGGCCGACGCGATGGAGCGGTACTTGGCGTTGACGGCAGAAGAGAAGCGCGCGTTATCCTTGCACAGCCGGAAAAAGGCGGAGGAGGTGTTCGACATCCGCCGGGTGTATGACGTGTATCTTGAAATCTTGCGCCAGGCTTTATAGCTCGTCGATTTGTTCCAACCCAAGCCCCGTGCATCGTGAGATGGTGGGGGCGGGAAGGCCGCAGGCTTTCATTTGGCGTGCGATTTCTTCCGCTTTCTGCTTCTCTCCTTCCTTTATCCCTTCCTTTATCCCTTCTTCCATGCCTTCCTTTATGCCTTTTTCCAGTCCTCTTTTCTCGGCCTTGATGACCGCAGTGTCGATGGTGTTTTTCCAGTCGCGGTACACCTTGAGGCTTTCTTCGTAGCGGTCGTATTCCTCTTTGGTGAACTTGGCTATCTCGGCGGCCTTGAAGAGCTTGGTGAACACTTTCTCCTGCAGGGCGAACGGGCGTTCCATCAGGCGGGTCAGGTTGCGCAGCACGAACAGCCACTTGTCGAACATGCCGTCCAGCTGGTCTTCCCGCTTGTTGAATTTGGGCATTTCGAGGTAGATGAACGTGAGCTTGTCGTAGAACACGTCCTGCGTCTTGCGGTCGGTGAGCTGCACCTCGTGGTGGAAGTAGCCTTCATGCTGTTGGTCGAAGGTGAAGTTGAGGATGCCGATGACGTACACGGCCTTGAGGCGGTAGTCCCAGTCTCCCCGCTTGCCTTGTTCCTGGATGGGGAAAGTGGCGTAGTAGAGGCTGCGGTCCTTGAAGAACTGTTGTTCCCCGCGTTGCATTTCCACTAAAATTTTCTCGCCCCGTTCGTTCTCGCAATACACGTCGAACACGGCCTTGCGGTCGGCCTCGCTGATGCCGAGGTGTTCCGTGTTGAGGTACGTGAGCGAACGCACCTCCTCTTTTCCCTGGAGCAGGCTGTTGATGAAGCTGATGAGCAGGTCTTTGTTCACCTCCGTTCCGAAAAGCTTCTTGAACCCGAAGTCCGTATAAGGGTTCACGTAGCGGTCTTCGTTGAATATCCTGTTTTTCATTGACGGTGGCATTTTTAGGGGTTGATTGGGTGCAAAGTTAGCCTTTTTGCGGAAAAGGCCAAGGGAAAGCGTGCGTTTTTCCGAAAATGTTTTTCCGCGTGCAATAAAAGGATTAATTTCGCGTTCCGAAAGTAGGATTGAAACAAGAATGTCATGGGGGAAGGATGGTTTTATATCATAGTGGATATGCTTGCGGGGGCGGGAGTGACTTTTGCCGCGATGCCTTTGCTGCTGAAATTCTGCCGTACGAAAGGATATTATGACTTGCCGGGGGGGCGCAAGGTGCACCATCTTGCCGTTCCCCGTCTGGGCGGGGTGCTGTTCATGCCGGCCATGCTGGTGGGCATGGTGGTCTCCCTGCTTTTTTACGCCAAGGGCTTCCAGGGCATATTGGCCTTGAAGGTTTCTTCCCTCCTGATGGCGGTGGGGGCTTTCCTTATATATATAATAGGTGTGGTGGACGACTTGGTCGGGATGAAGGCCGGGCATAAGTTTGCCGTGCAGCTGGTGGCGGCGTTGGTGATGCCTTTCTGTGGCCTGCTCATCGATGATTTCTATGGATTGTTCGGCCTGCACGAACTGCCGTTGTGGTTCAGCTATCCTTTCACGGTGTTCATCATTCTCCTGATTGTCAACTCCATCAATCTGATTGACGGGATAGACGGGCTGGCCTCGGGGCTGTGCATCTGCATCCTTGCGGCTTACGTCTGGCTGTTCTCGCGGATGGAGCTTACTTTTGCTTACGTCCTGGTGGCAGCGGGGCTGCTGGGGACGCTGGCGGCGTTCTTCTGTTACAACATGTGGGGGAAGGCGGAGAAGGGGACCAAAACGTTCATGGGGGATTCCGGCAGCCTGTTCTTGGGCTATGTCGTGGCCTATCTTTCCATCAAGTATGCCACGAGCAACCTGCCGGTGTTGCCCTATCGCCCGGAGGCGCTGATGGTGTCTTACACGTTGTTGATTGTACCCACGTTCGATGTCATCCGGGTGGCCTTGTCCCGGTTGTACCGCCGCAAGCCGGTGTTCGGGGCGGACAAGACGCATATTCATCATGTGGTGATGGCGGCGGGGTTCTCCATGCACCAGGCGTGGGCGGTAATCATGGCGTTGTTCCTTTTCTTCTGCGTGTGGAACGCTTTGCTTTACGGCGTGGTGTCCGACACGTGGATGGTATTGTCGGACATCCTGCTTTTCTGTGCGTTCCATTTTGTGATGCACCGGCGGGCAGGAAGAAGAAGCCAAGCCGCGTGAGCGGGAGGTGCTTCGTGTGGAAGGAAAAACAAAAGGGTGCGGCCGATTCGTTCGGCCGCACCCTTTTTGTTCCCGGCAGGGAAATCCGGTTCCCGCCTCTTTATTTGGCGTAGCTTACCGCGCGGGTCTCGCGGATGACGGTGATTTTCACCTGGCCCGGATACGTCATCTCGTCTTGTATCTTCTTGGCAATCTCGGTGCTGAGGCTTTCCGTCTGCTTGTCGTCGATCTTGTCCGCCCCGACGATGACGCGCAGCTCGCGGCCCGCCTGGATGGCGTAGGTCTTCGTCACGCCCGGATAGCTCATGGCGATGTTTTCCAGGTCGTTCAGGCGCTTGATGTAGGCTTCCACAATCTCGCGGCGCGCGCCCGGACGTGCGCCGCTGATGGCGTCGCACACTTGCACGATGGGTGCCAGCAGGGTGGTCATCTCCATCTCGTCGTGGTGCGCCCCGATGGCGTTGCAGATGTCCGGTTTCTCCTTGTATTTTTCCGCCAGCTTGGCACCGTAGATGGCGTGCGGCAGTTCCGGTTCCTCATCGGGCACTTTGCCTATGTCGTGCAGCAGTCCGGCGCGTTTGGCTTTCTTGGGGTTCAGCCCCAGTTCCGAGGCCATGACGGCGCAGAGGTTGGCCGTCTCGCGGGCGTGCTGCAGAAGGTTCTGGCCGTAGCTGCTCCGGTATTTCATCTTGCCCACGATGCGTACCAGCTCGGGGTGCAGGCCATGGATGCCGAGGTCGATGGCCGTACGCTTGCCGGTTTCGGCAATTTCCTCTTCCACTTGTTTGGTCACTTTGTTCACCACTTCTTCAATGCGTGCCGGATGGATACGTCCGTCGGCCACAAGCTGGTGCAGGGCCAGGCGGCAGATTTCGCGGCGCACTGGGTCGAAGGCTGAGATGACGATGGCTTCCGGGGTGTCGTCCACTACGATTTCCACGCCGGTGGCGGCTTCGAGGGCCCGGATATTGCGGCCTTCGCGGCCGATGATGCGGCCTTTCACTTCATCGTTGTCGATGTGGAACACCGTGACGCTGTTCTCTATGGCTGTTTCCGTAGCCACGCGCTGGATGCTTTGGATGACGATGCGCTTGGCCTCCTTGTTGGCCGTCATTTTGGCTTCGTCCATGATTTCGTTGATGTAGCTGGCCGCGTTGGTCTTGGCTTCGTCTTTCAGCGACTCCACCAGTCTCTCGCGGGCCTCGTCCGCGCTTAGTCCGCTGATGGCTTCCAGTTTTTCCCGTTCTTGTGCCTCGAGGTTTTTCAGCTCTTCTTCGCGGCGGGCCAGTCCTTGCTGCTGGTTTTCGATTCGTTTGCGGTCTGTCTCCAGGTCGTTCTTCTTGCGGTTCAGCTCGTCCTGGCGTTGGTTCAGGCTCAGCTCGCGTTGCTTCAGGCGGTTCTCATGTTGCTGTATCTGTTGGTTGCGCTGTTGCACTTCCTTTTCCAGCTCCGCCTTTTTGTTCAGGAACTTCTCCTTGACTTCCAGCAGTTTCTTCTCCTTGATGACTTGGGCCTCCTTGTCCGCCTCCTCGATGATTTGCTTGTACTTGCCGGTGACGACGTAGCGGAACAGGACGAATCCTGCCGCGCATCCGGCGACAAGGCAAGCCGCAGCGACGATGATGTATACAATCATTTCTTTTAACTTTTAAGTGTTTATATAAAAAATCACGCACCGCCCGCCCCTCGGATTCCGCCAGAGGGAAGGATGCAGTGCGTGTGTCTTTTCTTTGGTTTGTAGCCTGTCCTTATTGTGCCTTTTCCGTTCCGAGGGTCTCTTCCACGGTCTCCAGCATGCGCCTCATGCTGTCCACGAAAGGCTGCGTGTCATTGCGGAACTCGTTTTTCTTCAGCGAGAGCGCGATGCTCAGCGCGGCCATGCACAAATAAGTCTCATTTCCCAGTGACGGGTATTGCGAGGCATAGCTGTTGTACCGTTGGTTGACGAGCCTTTCGGCCGCCCGGTAGGCCTCTTCGTCTGTCCGCCGTATGGTGATGGACAGCGGTTGCTGCCCCAGTCTCAGGGTTATGGTAAAGTCCTCGCTTACTTCCATGGTGTGTTACACGTTTAAAAGGGCGATACACTTGTCTACTTCACGCACTAATCTCGACACTCGTGCTTTGGCGTTTTTCATTTCCCCGCTGCTGATGTCGAGCATCTTGGCTGTTTTCAGGTTGGCATAGTCTGTCTGCAGGCGGCTGATTTGCGAGCGGAGCGTGCCGATGGTCTGTTCTTTCTCTTCCAGGACCCGGCTCTGTTCGGCATAGCGGTCTTTCAAGGCTTTGTATTCCAGCGCAAGCTGGTTGACGCGGCCCTCCAGTGTCCTCAGCAATGTGCCTTCTTCTGCATTCATTTTTGCCTTCTCGTTACAAATTTAAGAAAAAAGGGTGAACGTCCCAAGCTTTTTTCACTTTTTCTCGTCCACGTCTTTGGGTTTGGGTTCTTTTTTGGCCAGCATGACGATATGGTACACGTACTCGGTCATCCACTCCTCGCTGTATCCCAGACGGGCCTGGTATTGCCGGATGTTGACGCAGGTGCGCCGCACGTTGTCGTCGCGCCAGTCATTCTTGGTCATGATCTGGTGGATGGTCTTGGCGGTCATGCCGCGCAAGGCTTTGTGGAACATGGACGGCATGCGGAATTTCCATTGCATCAGGTTGCCCATCAGCATCATCAGGTCCTGGCTGAAGCCTTGGAAGAAGAGCAGGTAGTTCCTCACGTCGTTGATGTTGCGGCAGTTGCGCTTGATGCTGGCGTCGATTTCCTTGAAGAATCCCTCTTCCATCTGGTAGACGTCCATCAGCATTTCGCGGCAGCGTTTGCGCTCGCCGATGCCCAGCTTGTTGTGTACGGTCGGCACGCGCAGTGTCTGTTTGAAGATGCGCAGGTCCGGAAGGGCGGACAGGTTGCTGATGCCCAGTTGCATGGCCATGACGGCCTGGTAATATACGCGGATGAGCGTCATGAAGTCCTCCATGCCGCCCACGCGTGTCTCGTTCTGTTGGGACGCTTTGCCCAAGAGTTTGGTGATGATGCCCATTGGTAGTCGGTTCTTTTTTTGATAAGATTTCTCTGCAAAGATAGCACAACGCGGGCGGAACGGCAAGTGAAACGCGTTTTTTTCGCGCCTTTGTCCTTTCCGCCCGTGAAAAAGGTGCGGCCTGCGTTCCTACGGGCGCGGCTCTTCCTCGCTCAGCCGCAGCAGGTATTGCCCGTAGGGGTTTTTCAGCATGGGCTGTGCCAGCTCCTTGAGCTTCTGCGCGTCGATCCACCCTTTCCGGTAGGCGATGCCTTCCAGGCAGGCGATTTTCAGGCCTTGCCTTTTCTCGATGACTTCGATGAAGGTGGAGGCTTCCGAGAGGCTGTCGTGCGTGCCGGTGTCCAGCCAGGCGAACCCGCGGCCCAAGGTCTGCACTTTCAGCTTTTTCCCGGCCAGGTATACTTGGTTCACGGTGGTGATTTCCAACTCGCCGCGGGCGGACGGCTTGATCTGCGCCGCTACGTCCACCACGCTGTTGGGGTAGAAGTAGAGTCCCACCACGGCATAGTTGCTTTTGGGCTTGGCCGGTTTCTCCTCGATGCTGAGGCAGTTGCCTTCCTTGTCGAATTCGGCCACGCCGTAGCGTTCGGGGTCGTTCACCCAATAGCCGAACACCGTGGCGTTCCCGTCTTGTTCGGCGTTGCGGACGGCCTCCCGCAGCAGGCCGGTGAAGCCCGCGCCGTGGAAGATGTTGTCGCCCAGCACGAGGCACACGCTGTCATTGCCGATGAATTCCTTGCCGATGATGAAGGCCTGTGCCAGCCCGTCGGGCGAGGGCTGTTCGGCGTATTCGAAGCGCACGCCGAAGTCGCTCCCGTCGCCCAGCAGCCGCCGGAAACCGGGCAGGTCGTGCGGGGTGGAGATGATGAGGATGTCGCGGATGCCGGCCAGCATCAGCACCGACACGGGGTAATAAATCATGGGCTTGTCGAAGATGGGCAGCAGTTGCTTGCTCACTCCTTTGGTGATGGGGTAGAGGCGTGTGCCCGACCCTCCGGCCAATACGATACCTTTCATATATATAATAATGTATAGGGTTAATATGCGTTCTCCTCGTTGTGCCGGAGCATGTTCATCACCGTGCGCCACATGATGCGCAGGTCCAGGCTGAACCGCCAGTTCTCCACATACCAGATGTCGGCCTTCACGCGGTTCTCCATCTGTTCCAGCGTCTTGGTCTCCCCGCGGAATCCTTGCACTTGTGCCCAGCCTGTGATGCCGGGCTTCACCAGGTGGCGCACCATGTAGCGGCGGATCAGGCGGGAATACTCTTGGGTGTGGAGCAGCATGTGCGGGCGCGGGCCCACGAGGCTCATTTCGCCCTTGAACACATTGATGAACTGCGGGAACTCGTCGATGTTCGTCTTGCGCATCAGGTCGCCGAACTTGAACTTGCGGGGGTCGTCCTTCGTGGCTTGTATCCGGTCGGCATCCTTGTTCACGTGCATGCTTCGGAACTTCAGGCAATAGAATTCCTTTCCGTCCAGCCCGGTGCGTTTCTGCCGGAAGAAAATCGGTCCCGGGCTTTGGGTCTTGATGATGATGCCCGCTATGATAAAGATGACGGGGAACACGGTGAGCAGGAAGACACCGGATACCACCAGGTCGAACGTTCTTTTTATGGCGCGGTTCACCGGGTCCTGCAGCGGTTCGGTGCGCACGCTCAGGAGCATGGTGCTTCCCAGGTGGGACAGTTCCATCCGCTTGGTCAGGAACTCCAGAAAGACGGGCAGGGCGTAGAAGCGTATCATGTGGTCCTCGCAGTAGCGGAAGATTTCTTCTGTTTCCACGGTGTAGTCCGTGTCCGGCACCATGTAGAGGTCGCTCACTTCAGGATGCCGGCGCAGGTAGTCCATCACGGCTTTCCGGTCGCCCAGCTTTTTCAGCCCTTGCATCTCTTCCGGAATTTCTTTCCGGGTGAAGATTCCCATGATTTTGAATCCGAGGGAGTGGTCGTTGAGCGTATGGTAGATGTCCGCCAGGTTCCAGGGATGCCCCACCAGCACCACATATCTCAAGTTGCGTCCTTTCGCACGGTTGTATTTCAGCAGGTGGTGTGCCAGGCTCCGTTCCCCGTACAGGAGGAGGAAGAACATCGAGGCGCCCGCCACCAGTTCCTTGCCGCTGATGTCCATGTATCGCAGCAGTCCCAAAATGGCCAGCATGAACAAGGTCTGCAGGCAGACGGTGTAGATGGCGCGTTCCAGGATGTTGTCGCCTTGCACCAGACGTTTCATGAATATCGGCGGTGCGATGTATAAGGTGGGGAAGATGGATAGCGCGCCGATAAGCAGTTTCACTTTCAGCGTGTAGGGGAATTCGCAGGCTGCCGCGAATCCGTGGGTCAGGGCGAAAGCCGTCCAATAGCTGACGAGGAACAGGATGATGTCGTTGCAGGTGACGGCCGCCTTGACGATGCCGGATTCTTCCAGGTTCTTGATCTTCATGTCTGTTTTTCTTGTAAAGTATGGTTACGTGGATGCGAATGTATATATTTTTATTGGAATGCGCAAGGGAGACCGCCCAGAAAAAGATGTTCATAACGGTTCAATTCCTAAAAATGGTTTGGACGGCGAACAAAATGCGGCTTTTGTTTGGCGCGTATGTAAAACATTTCTAACTTTGCAGTTTGAATCGGATAATTATAGAACTTATGAACACGTCCAACAAGACTTACCAGACTGAACAGGGAGCGGAAGAGCAGGAGTCCGGCATCAATTACAAGGAGATTCTGGATGCGGTGATCCTGCACTGGCATTGGTTCGCCATTTCCGTCTTCGCTTGCCTGGTCCTTGCCTTTTTATATTTAAGATACAAGTCGCCCGTCTATACCACGTGGGCCGAGGTCCTCATCAAGGAAGACGACCCTTATGCCCGTATGCGGGGAGGAGGGCTGGCGGACTTCACGCAGCTGGGATTCGTGACGAACAGCAACGGTTTCGACAACGAGGTGGAAATCCTGAGCAGCAAGACGTTGGCCCGGCGGGCGGTCACCAACCTGAAACTGTACACCCGTTATGCGTTCGACGGCGTGGTGCGCGACGAGGAGCTTTACCGCACGTCGCCGGTCGTGGCTGATATGTCCAAGGTTTATTTGGATACCTTGTCCATGCCGGTCTACCTGAAGCTCACGCCGGTGGACGGAGGAGGGTACCACATCGAGGGCGAGGCCTTGGAGGAGAAGTTCGAGGCCGACGTCAAGTCGTTGCCGGTGAGGGTGAACACGCCTTCCGGATGGGTGTCCCTGCGCCAGAACCCCGACACCACGTGTGTCTTTGACGACCGCGACCTGAAGATTTACATCTACCATCCGTCCTGGATGGCGGACGCGTTCATGGGGGCCATGAGCATCGAGCCGATCAGCAAGATGACCACCATAGCCCGTCTGGCCATCAACGACACGCACACGCGCCGTGCGGAAGATTACCTGAACGAGCTGATCCGGGTCTACAATGAGGACGCCAACGAGGTGAAGAACGAGGTGGCGCTCAAGACGGAGGCTTTCGTCAACCGCCGCATCCAGATTATCGATGCCGAGCTGGGCGACACAGAGTCGGACCTGGAGACCTATAAACGCCAGAACCAGCTGGTCAACCTGACGGCGGACGCCGAGGCGGCTTATAAGGGCATTGAGACGTACCAGACCCAGCAGGTGGGGCTGCAGACGCAGATGCTGTTGGTCAAGTCGTTGAAAGAATACGTGGATAACCCGGCCAACTACATGCAGGTGATTCCCGCCAATCTCGGACTGACGGACGAGGGCTTGAACAGCCTGATTGCC
Source organism: uncultured Paraprevotella sp. (assembly GCA_944320765.1). Lineage (GTDB taxonomy): Bacteria > Bacteroidota > Bacteroidia > Bacteroidales > Bacteroidaceae > Paraprevotella. The sequence continues at coordinate 60,741 of CALUIS010000009.1, read as the reverse complement.
GAATATAACGCCAAGGTGGTGGACCGCAACCGCCTGCTGAAGACCGTGCCGGAATCTTCTCCGGTGGTCGTGGCGGCCACCAACGCCATTTCTTCGCTCTATCCGGGTATCCGCCATTCCTTGGCTACGGTGTACGACAACCTCCGTGTGCGCAAGCGCAACATCGACGAGCAATATGAACTCTTTACGGGACGCTTGTCCAACGCCCCCACGCAGGAGCGTGTGCTGACCGACATCGGCCGGCAGCAATCCGTCAAGGCCACGCTCTACCAGATCCTGTTGCAGAAGCGGGAGGAGAACGCCATTTCGCTGGCTTCCACGGTGGACAAGGCGCAGGTCATCGACGCGCCGGAGAGCACCATACGCCCCGTGTCGCCCAGGAAGAAGCTGGTGGCCCTCATCGCGCTGGTGATGGGAGTGGCCATTCCCGGCGGGCTGATTTACGTGAGGGACAAGATGCGCTACCGCATCGAGGGGCGCAACGACATAGAGAAGCTGACCGACATCCCGGTGCTGGCCGACATCTTTGTGGCCTCCGGGCTGAAGGACGGGCGGCGGGCCATCGTGGTGCGCGAGAACACCAACGACATGATGGAGGAAACCTTCCGCTCCTTGCGCACCAACTTGGGCTTCATCATGAAGCGGAGCGAGAAAGTCCTGATTTGCACTTCCGCGATACCGGGAGAGGGCAAGACTTTCGTCTCCACCAACCTGGCCATGAGCATGGCCCTGATGGGCTGGAAGGTGCTGGTGGTGGGGCTGGACATCCGCAAGCCCCGTCTGGCGAAGCTTTTCGGCCTGACGTCGGGGTCGCACGGCCTGACCACCTATCTGGCAGAGGAGGACAATTCGGACGATTTCCTCCGCGAGCAGATTTTCAACTCCGGCATCCATAAGAACCTCGACGTGCTGCCGGCGGGCCTGATACCGCCCAATCCGGGAGAGCTGATCACGTCCGAGAGGCTGGACGACGCTTTCACGCGTTTCCGCCAGTGGTACGACATGGTGATTGTCGACACGCCGCCGTTGGGGCTGGTGAGCGACACTTTGTTGCTGGGCCGTTTGGCCAATGCCACTTTGGTGGTGTGCCGTTGCGACTATTCGCTTAAGAGTAATTTCAAGCTGATTAATGAGATTAAGGCCGAAGGCAAGCTGCCTAAGATGAACCTGGTGCTGAACGGCGTGGACCTGAGCCAGCGCAAGTACGGCTATTATTACGGTTACGGCCAGTACGGGCGCTACGGGCGCTACGGCTCGTACGGGACGTATGGTGCATACGGTAGTTACGGTCATTATGGTGAAGCGCCCTCTTCCGACATGCATCGTCATAAGAGTGGCGGGAAGTCCACGAAGCACTACATACGGGAAGACAGCTTCGACGACAAGGATTGATTCCTTTAAAGAATCATCCCAAAAGGAAAATGAAGTGCGCCCCAAAAGTTGGACACAAAACTTTTGGGGCGCACTTCACTTTTTGAGCGTTGCTTGTTTACATCTTCCCTTGCCTTACCGCTGCCACCACTTTTTCTTCTTCGGCATCACGGGCTGCTCTTCCTCCCATTCCTCCTGCAGCAGCTGGGCCATGGATTTCTTCTCGCGTATCATCCGGTAGATGGTGCCCCAGTCCGGCAGTCCGCCCAGGTTGCGGTCGTCGATGAAGAGGTCCGCCTTCAGCTTGCGGCTGTAGTGGCGGTTCTTTTCCGTGTCCTCCTCGGGGAAGTCCTTGTTCACGGCATAGAACTCCAGCCCTCTCTGCCGGCACCATTCCACCGCCTCGTCCAGCAGGCGGCCTTCCCTCACGCTCCACAGGATGAGCTGGTGTCGGTCCTCAATCAGTTTTTTTAATGTCTCGACGGCGAAGGGAATCTCGCGTCCGATTTCCGGGTAGCGGTGTTCCACGATGGTCCCGTCAAAGTCTACGGCGATAATCATAGTTCTCTATTTTTTTAGTGTTGGATGATTCTTTTCTTCTTATATATATAATAGGTGTAGGGGCGGGGCAGTCGCTCCCTTCCGGTTGCAAAATTAGGGAAAAAGTTTGGTTTGGCGCGGCGCGAGGCGGGAGAAAAGCGGGAAGGGCGGGCCTGAAATCTTAAAAAGTGATAAACTCCGGAAAAAAGTGGGCTTCCTTTTGTGCATTTTGGGGGGCTTGTTCGTAATACATTATAGAAAGCGAGAAAAGCGAAAATGGATTTATTAACCCTTTAAAACAAGATGAGATGAAAAATCAGTTACTTGCAGCCATCGCTTTGTGCTGCGCAACTTCTTCCACGATGCCCCTCTGGGCCCAGCAATACGGGCGGCCCGACATCGTGGTCGCCACGCCCAACCTCACGGAAGACGAGAAAGGCGGCGGGAAGTACTACCTCTACCATGTGGCCACGGGCAAGTTCCTCGGGGCCAATGACACGCGCTTGGCCGTGGATTCCCTCGGGTTGGAAGTCACGTTGACCTACGGTGAGGAGCGTGCCGGCTTGTATGGCCAAGAACCTACGGTACCAGGTGAAGGTTGGATTTTCAACATGTTGGAAGGCAAGGCAAACGGCAACCGTTTCCATGAGGTGTACATGACTAGCGAGAGTGAGGCTTGGATTGACTGCGGATCGGAAGGCCATATGCTCTATGCCATCACGAAGAACGCCGACAACGATTATTACCGCATCAAGGTGGTGGCCCAAGATCCCACTTACGGCGCGGAGTCCGGAAGCACGATGTACGCCAACGGCTTCTGGGGCGTGGCGGACATGACGACCTTCAACGTGAATCCCTTGACGGACCCGAATGCGGTCGGATTTGAGGACGCCGGGGTGGACTGGCAGTTCGTCACTCCCGAGGAATGGGAGGTGTATCAGGCCAAGAACGGCCCGCTGCGCACGGCCTTGAACCTGGCGGCCGAACAGGGCTATACGGACGTGGCCAAATACGAGGCCCTCTTCAACGGCACGGATGCCACGGCGGAGGTAATCACCTCTGCCGCCAGTGAGCTGACCGTGGCCGTGAACAACATGGCGGGAGAGGGCGCCACGGAAGCGAACCCGAAAGACTTCACCAGTTACATCACCAACCCGAACTTTGACGGGGGGAACACAGGCTGGACGGATACGGAGACCAGCGTGGGCTTGGGTCACCAGACCGGAACCTCCTATTCCGACCCGGACGACGAGGCCGTCGTGATGAACGGGTTCTGCGAGAAGTGGCATGCGGCCCCGTATTCCACTCCGGCCAACATCCATCAGGTGCTGACGGGCATGCCGCAAGGGCGCTACCGCTTGTCGGCCCTGACCTTGGGCTACAACCAGGCCGACTGGCAGGAAACGCCCTGCGGGGTTTACCTTTTTGCCAACGACAGCCGTGCGGAGGCCTGGACCATCAAGCATGGCGGACTGAAGAACGGAGAGCCGGCTCCGGACGATCCGGCGGCTCCTGCCCCCCGTGCCGTCACCTTGGACTTCTATAACCGTGGCGGCGACATCACGCTGGGATTGATGACCGAGAACACCAACTGCAACTGGATTGGCATCGACAACGTGCAGCTCGTCTTCCTGGGCAACGAGGGCGGGATGGCCGGCGAGCTGGCCCGCGTGGCGGCTGAGGCCGAGCAGGCCAAGGCCGATCTGGATGCGGCCCAATCGGCTTATACCGCCGAATGTGGCACGAAGCTGACCGAGGCCATCGCCCATGCCAAGGAGCTGGCGGCCGTTTCCGGCGCGTCCGACGACGACTTGTACGCGGCCCTCGTGCAGGTGAACACCCGCATGGACTCCTTGAACCTGGAGATCGAGGCCTACGAGCAGTTCAATGTGACGCTGAATGAAATCATCGCCATTGCTTCGAATAGTCCCTATCAGGGCGTGTCCTTCCCCAAGTTCATGGCTTTCTATACATCAGTCCAGAGCGGATACCGTAACAAAACCCTCACCATGGCGGACATGGATGGGGCTTACGACGAGGCCTTGCGGCTCTACAACGAGGATGTTCAGAGCCTGTTGAGCGACGGCAGCATCTCCAACATGACGGGGCTGATCCAGAACGCGGACTTCACGGACAACAACGACAGCTGGACTTTCACCAAGAACGGCAACGGCGATTTCAAGCATGCCAACAACATGGCCGAGGTGTGGAACGGGCGCGACTGGGAAGTGTCTCAGGAGCTGACCGGCCTGCCGGAAGGATTCTACAAGATCACGGCCCAGGCGTTCTATTCGCCCAGTTCCCCGGCCAGCGACGTGTGGAAATCTGTTTATGGCGTGGAGGGAGACGAGGTCAATGTGGTGAAGGCTTCCATCTTCGGGAACGATGCTTCCGCCCTGATCCACCATGTGGCCGACTTCGCGCAGGAGACTAACATGGGCAGCGGTTGCGAGGAACTGGCCAACATGAACGTGGATTCCCTGAACGGGAAATGGACGCCGACCGGCTTGCCCGGTGCGCAGGCCATCTTCCAGGCGGATAAGCTCAACTATCTCAATTCCGTCACCTGCTACGTAGGCGAGGAAGGCACGCTCCGTCTGGGCATCCGGCTCTCCGGCGTGGATCGCGACCAGGCTTGGGTGGCCTTCGACAACTTCCAGCTCACGCTCGTGAAGGACGAGGCCGAGCAGCAGCAGGGTGCCGTTGCGGCGTTGAACGCCAAGATTGCCGAGGCGCAGGCCTTGCCCACGGCGGACTGCATGGTGGAGGAGGCCGTGAACGGCTTGCTGACGGCCATCACCAATGCACAGGCTGTAGTGCAGCAGGCAACCATTACCACCGAACAGTTCGTGAAGACCATGGCTTCCCTCGAATCGGCCATCGAACTCTTCAACACGGCGAACACGAAGTTCGAGGAAATCAATGAACTGGTGAACGGTTATTTGTCCAAAGAGGATGAGATTTACAACGAGTACCAAGGTGGTGAGGACTTCATAGATGCTGTTTATGAGGTGGATGATAAAATAGGGGCGGCTGAGACTGGTTCGGTGCGTTACGCGTATGCCACGTTGGAGGAAATCGAACAGGACATGAACAGCCTACAAGTAGCATACGGCAACCTGATGGCGGCCGAAATCGACTTCACCACGGCCACGGTTGATGAGCCGGTGGATGTGACTTCCATGATCAAGAACCCGTCATTCCAGGAGGAAACGGTGGATGAGTCTGGGGATGTCACGGAGGTAGCTTTCAACTATGACGGCTGGGAGGTGTCCTACGACAAGGCCGAAGTGATTACCGCCAACGATTCTGTATTTGAATACTACAATTCGGAGAATGCTGACATCCATCAGACCATTTATGCATTGAAGCAAGGGTACTACCGCGTGACTCTCAATGGATTCTACCGTGATGGAAGCAACGAGGCGGCTGCCTTGGCTCGCCGTGACGGCACGGAGGTAATCCGTGCATATGTTTATGCAGCTACGGCCAGCGGACAGCTGTCCGAACCGTTGGCCAGCCAGCCGGCCGGCGTGCATGATGTGCTGTTCCACAACAACGATGCGGCGGTGAACGACACCTTGTTCAATGACGACCTCCTTTATCACCGAATCTGCAATGACCGGCTCAGTGCCAAGGCTTCGTTCAATAACGGCTACTACGAAGTGGCCATGTCCTTCTACGTGAAGGAAGGCGAGTCTGTCGATTTGGGTGTCCGCAAGGATGGCGGTGTCAGCATGGACTGGATGCTCATTGACGACTTCCACCTCTATTATTTGGGTGACGGCGATGCCAACAAGCCGGACGATATGGGTACGACAAGCGTGGAGGACGCCGTGGCCGAAGGCACGGCCGAGGTGGTGGCCAGCCAGTGGTTCACCATCAACGGCGTGCGTGTGGACGAGCCGAAGCAGCGCGGCATCTACATCCGTCAGGACATCCTGGCCGACGGTTCGAAGAAGGCCGTGAAGGTGATGGTGAGATAATCGGGTGCATTCTGCATAAGAATTCTAAAAGAGGGGCGCGACAAAATCGCGCCCCTTTTCTTTTAACTGCTCCGGTGGCTTTTGACCGACGCTGTGCGGGGACACGAAGTGTTAAAAATGCGGGGGCGGGCGCATTTTTTCGTTTTTTCGTTTCCGCGATTCAAAAGATTCGATTAAATTTACCGCCGATTAAATGAAATCCTATTAAAGAAGACATTATTAACTTAATTTCTTGCGAAATGAAAAACAGATTACTTGCACTGATGGCGTTGTGTACCGCAACCGCCTCGACCATGCCCCTCTGGGCCGCTTATCCCGATGACCCCACACTGACGTTTGTGAGCGATGACGAACTCGGTTTGGACGAGTTGATGGCCAACCCGGGTACGCAGAAGACATTCTACATGTACCACGTGGCTACCGGGAAGTTCCTGAACGACGGTAACTGGAAGAACAACTGGAACAGCGAGGTGGTCATCGCGGACGACGGTCTGGCCGTGACCCTTTCCTATGGCTTGGACACCCATTTCGGCTACTTGGCTGAGGACGATGAGAATTATAACCCGAACATGGGCTTTCGCCTGACGACCTTCGAAGGTCACACGGACGGCAACTTCCATGAGATTTACCTGCTGAATTCCAGCGGCGTGATGTGCGTGGACCATAACGCGCAGGGCCGTAACATTTGGAAGATCACGAAGCAGGACAACGGCTATTACCGCATTTCCGTGGGCGAGGGGACTCCTGAGTTCACCGAAATCGGGGAATATGGCGACCGTTGCTGGGCCGTGGAGGAAGGCGACAACGGCGTGAACGGCATCATGGACATGAACGCTGCCGATTACAATAACCCGCAGGCCGACTGGCAGTTCGTGGCCGAGGACGTGTATGAGGTGTATAACGCCAAGAAGAACGTGCTGAAGCCGGTTCTTGACGAGGCGGAAGAGGCAGGCGTGGACTGCAGTGCCGAGAAGGCCCTCTACGACAAGGCCGATGCTACGGCGGAGGAAATCACGGAGGCGGCTGATGCGCTCAAGGCCAAGGTGCTGGAAGCCAAATATTCTTCCGCTTCTCCCCAGAATCCGGTGGATGTGAGCGACCTGATGGCGAACCCCAAGTTTGATGGCAATGCGAATGGCTGGACCACCGAGAGGGAAGCCGACCCGACCGGGCAGCAGGACAACTGGCAGTATCAGGGTTCCACGCAGAACACTTCGGACGGCACGACGTTTGCCGGGTTCTGGGAGCGTTGGAATCCCAATGCGCCCCAGATGGACTGGTCCATCCATCAGAACCTCAACAATATTCCCAACGGTCGTTATAAGCTGACTGCTTATGTATTGACCAATAAGAAGGCGGATGAAGGAGGCCCGCAGGGCTTGTATGTCTATGCCACCAGCTTCGTCGCGGAGACGCGGAGCAGCGAGCAGCCTTTGGGTTCGCCTGATGGGGAGGGCTATGCCTCTCCAATTTCGGTGGAGTTCGATGTGATTAACGGGGCTGTCACGGTGGGCTTCAAGGCGGTGGACTATAATTCCAACTGGGCCGGCGTGGATAACTTCAAGCTGGAGTTCCTGGGTGCCGCCGCAGCCGAGACTACGGCGCGCGACCTGTTGAAGAAGGCCATTGAGGACGCGAATGCCAACCTTAATCTCGCGGGTAAGACTTCCAATGCAGGAAAGGCCCGTTTCCAGGAAGTCATCAACCTGGCCACTCAGGCGCAGCAGAATACGGAGGTTGCGGACGATTCCCTGCTGGCACTTTCAGACCAGCTTATTGCCGAGTTCGACACCCTGAAGGCGGATGCGGATGCGTATACTGAATTGGGAGAAATTACGAAGGGGATGCAGGAAAAGATGTCGGATCCGGACAGCCCGTACAACGGCATGTTGAATAGTACGGAGTATTATAGCTATTATGGCCAGTTGATGGTGGGATATAACGCCGGGACTTTCGACCCGAAGGAGATTGGCGGCGTGCAGGCCAAGGCCGACTCGCTGTACACGGAGGCTATCGCTTCGTTGCTGACGAGCGGGCAGACCGATAATGTGACGGGCATGTTGGCCAACCCGACTTTCGAGAACAACAGCGCGAGCGGATGGTCCGGTACAGGTGCCACGGGTGTGAAAGACGGCATGCTGGAGATGTATGACAAGAACTACGATTTCTATCAGGAGTTCACGGGTATGCCTGCCGGCACGTATGAGATGACCCTTCAGGGATTCCACCGCCCGAGCAATAATGACAATTGCCAGACGGCTTGGGGCGTGGAAGGCGACCCGTATTATGAAGTGGAGGCATACGCCTACGTCAATGACGGGTTGGCAGAACTGAACCACTGCTACGACCATGTGACAGACACGGTGGTGAACGGTAACGACATCGCCTTGGTTGTCGGTGACGAGAGCATCAGTGGGAAGTATGCGGTGAACAATATCACTTCCGCCTCGATGGTATTGGCCCATGGGGACTATCCTGTGACGGTTAAAGGTTACGTGGGCAGCGACGGTGTGCTGCGCGTGGGCGTGAAGTTGGAAAACAAACAAGCCAACAGCTGGTCCGCATTCGGCCATTTCGAAATCAAGTATTTGGGTGCGGCAGATATGAGTGGTGCGAACTCCACGCTGAACGAGCTGATTGGGCTGGCCCAGACGCTGGCGGCCGGCGATACCTTGGCTACGGCTGACACACGCAAGGCCCTGAACGATGCCGTTACCGCCGCGAATGCCGCTGTCTCCGACACGTTGACCGAAGAGACTTACCTGTCGAACACCGAAGCTCTGAACAAAGCCATGGCCAACTTCAACGATGCCATCGCCGCTGCCGCAGCGTTGGAGGCCAAGGCGACCAACCATGATGCCAAGATGATGGCTTCCGGTGAAAACAGCTACGAGCAGTATGCGGGTACGGAAGGTTATGATGAGCTGGCAGACTTGACGGAGAAAATCTTGGTTGAGTATGTGGATGAGATGATGGACTTCGAGTCCGTGGCTCAGATTGAGCAGTATTCGACGGATATCGACCGGGCATACAGCAAGATGGTGACGGCGGACTTCGACGGCACGGGCGCCTCTCTGGAAGATGCTGCGGATGCCACGGTATTTATCATTAACCCGAGCTTCTCCGTAAAGACTGTTGATGCGGAAGGAAAGGCTACGGAAACCACTTCTGCCGACGGATGGACGGCAACGGACGGTACGGCCACACGTTGCATGAACTATGAGTTCTATGGAGGCGATAGTGAAGACAAAAAGATGGCTGATGATGCCAACATCAAGCAGACGCTGTACAACATGCCGGCAGGTTATTATCGTCTGATGTGGAATGGGTTCTATCGTTCGGCGGGAACCCAGGATGCTGCAGAGGCACGTCTGGAGCGTGTAAATGCCGGGCTTGAGGAGGAAATCAATGCCGAGGTATTCGTGGACAACGGTGAGAACCACTGGTCGCAGAAGCTGGCTTCCATCTTCGATGAGGTGGCCGAACGCCGCTATGAAGGGAATGGTATCATCTTGTCGGACACGCTCTTCCCCGACAAACCGGAGCAGATTTACTATGTGGTACCCGACCAGGTGGAAGGTGCGAGAGGAATGTTCAACGAAGGACTTTACGAAGGCAACTTGGTGTTCCACGTGGCTGAGGGCGAGACTCCGACCATCGGTGTGCGCAAGACCAAGACGAACTTGGTTGACTGGACTTGCTTCGACAACTTCCGCCTTGAATACTACGGCGAGAACCAGCCGGACGACTTTGTTTCCTCTGTGGAGGAGGCCGTAGCCGAAGGCACAGCCGAGGTAGTCGCCACGCAGTGGTTCACCATCAACGGTGTGCGTGTGGACGAGCCGAAGCAGCGCGGCATCTACATCCGTCAGGACATCCTGGCCGACGGCTCGAAGAAGGCCGTGAAGGTGATGGTGAAGTAATCGGCATTCTGCATAAGAATTTAAAAAAGGGACGCGACACAATCGCGTCCCTTTTTTAGTTTAGTTAAACTGCTCCCCTACAAGGCGGAGCAGTTTGACGCTACATGGCCGAGCCGCCAAGGACTCCCAGGATGGCACTGGCCACGGCAATCAGCACGTTCAGCACGGCGTTCCATACGGATTTGTTCATAGGCATTGAGGTTTTAAAGGTGATACGTTGCGAGGGTCAGTCCGTCCCCATGTAGAGCGACCATCCCTCCTTGATTTCGCCCATGACGGGCGGCACGCCGCACTCCACCCGGCTCATGGCCGCCACCAGCGGGCCCATGTCCTCCGCCCGGTAGGGGTTGAGGGGACGGTCGGGCGCGAAGCCGGTGAGGACGCACACGCGGCGGACATATTCCTCCGTGTCGTTGCCGTCGTCGGGCGGGGCCCAGCGGCGGACGATTTCACGGACCGTGCGCAGCCCGTACTTGTGCCAGTACGTGCGCAGCACGATGAAGGCCGCGCGGTAGCCGTAGGCCATGCTCCTGAAGGTGAAGAACTCCGGGTCGGGCTGCCTTTCGGCCAGTCCCTGCCAGAGGTCGGCGGAGCGGCGGATATTGAGGGGGTTGCGGTTGCGCAACCCCCTCTGGCGGTTCAGTCTTTCCATCGTCCGCCGCCTTTAGATGCCTCCGCCTTCCTCCTCGTCCTCCGGCGTGGCGAAGTCCACCCGTTCGAGCGGGAAGTCCCTGTTCGTCAGCGAGAGGGAGTCCTTGAGCCTCGTGTTGGGCGTGAAGCGCACGCGCAGGGCGGAGATCAGGCTGGTCTCATACGCCTCGGGCGTCTCGCTGCCCAGGCCGTTGGCCATGACGCGGAAGCTGCCGATGTCGCCCAGGTGGACGCGCTTGCCCTCCTTCAGCGCGTAGATGATCTGTTCCTGCAAGGCCGAGAGTACGGCCAGGCAGTCGTGCCGGGTGACGGTGCAGGAGGCGCTGATGCGGGTGGCGATTTCCTCGATGTCGATTTTGGACATGTTGACGATATAGCCGTAGTACTTGCCCTGCCCGTCCGGGGTGCGCGGGTCTTTGCGCTCGATGACTTTGTACATCATAACGTTTTTGTTTTTAAAGGTTTGTTTTTTTGTTTGTAATCTCTTGTCTTCCGGATGACGATGCAAAGGTACGGCGGCCCGGAAGGCGGGGTGCAGGTTGGTGCAGGTTTCCGCCGCTTTCCGCAGGGAACCGCCGTATTCCGCCGGTTCGCGCCGGTTCGCGCCCGGTGTCAGCGCGGCCAGTCGGCGTAGTCCTCGTCGGCCGCGTCAGGCCGTCCGAGGATGTCGATGACCATCTCGTACTGGCGGGGCGTGAAGGTCCGCTGCCAGGGACCGAAGTGCAGGTCGGCGAGCCGCTGCCACAGGTCCCTTTCGGCCCGCAGCACCTTGAAGAACCTCCGGCGGGCGTTGGCCTCCGTGGAATCGGGGAAATACTGGACGGCCAGTGCCGTCACGTCATACTTGTTCTTTTTCATGATGGTATTTATTTAAAAGGTGAATAAAACAGGGATGCCGGTGCATCCCCGGATGTTTTTCATGAATGGCCCGGCGGCTTGTACGTCTTGTCCGGTGCGTTTTTCACGCGATTTTCTAAAACTTTCTTTTTTTATTTGTACGTTCTGTGTGAAATTCGTAATTTTGAACGATTTTTTACTCAAACGACATGAAGAATAACTTGTTCCGTTTCACGGATATATTCAAGGAGACCTTGTGGGGAGGCCGTCGCATTCTTCCCTATAAGGGTTTTGCAGTCGATAAAACGCTTATTGGCGAGAGCTGGGAGCTGTCCGGCATACCGGGCAGCGAGTCGGTGGTGCAAGGCGGGGCCTACGACGGGCTGACCCTCACGCAATTGGTGGAGGAGGGCGGAGCCGCCTTGGTGGGCGGGGAGAACTATGCCCGCTTCGGGACGAAGTTCCCCCTGCTGGTCAAGTTCATCGACGCCGCGCAGCCCCTTTCGGTGCAGGTGCACCCGAACGACGAGCTGGCCCTGCGCCGCCACGGCTGTCCGGGCAAGACGGAGATGTGGTACGTGGTGGACGCCGCGCCGGGGGCTTACCTGCTCGACGGCTTCAGCCGCCGGGTGACGCCGGACGAGTATGCGGCGCGGGTGGCCGACCAGACGCTGCCCGAGGTGCTCCGCCGCTACGAGGTGCGGCCCGGCGACGTGTACTATCTGCCTGCCGGCCGCGTGCACAGCATCGGCGCGGGCTGTTTCATCTGCGAGATACAGCAGAGCAGCGACGTGACCTACCGCATCTACGACTTCGGGCGCACGGACAGCCAGGGCCGCCCGCGCCAGCTCCATGTGGAGGAGGCCAAGGAGGCCATCGACTATGCCGTGGTGCCGCCGGAGGAACGCCGTCCCGTGGCGGAGGACGAGCCGGTGGAGCTGGTGCGCAGCCCGTTCTTCACCACGTCGGCCTACCGCCTGACGGAACCGATGGAGTGCGACTACAGCGAGTTGGACAGCTTCGTCATCCTGATCTGCACGGAAGGGACGTGCCGCGTGGCTTGCGGCGGGGAAAGCGTGACCCTCACGGCAGGCCACACCTTGCTGGTGGCCGCCGAGGCGGAAGGTGTGACCCTGACCCCCGAGGGGCGGGCCACGGTGCTGGAATCTTATGTATAACATTCACAAATCCTGAACAGATATGAATAAAACCGCAAAGAAATGGTCCGCCGTGGTGGCGGTGGCGCTCATCGGACTGGTGTCTTCCTGCACGTCCTACAAGACCGTGCCTTACATGTTGAACAGCGCGGAAGTGAACCTGGATTCAAGCGCGGTCCTCTACGAGGCGCGCATCATGCCCAAGGACGAGCTGACCATCACCGTGAACTACCCCGAGGACGCGGAAGCCGTCATCCCCTTCAACCTGACCGCCACGCCGGCTGTGGGACAGGGACGGAGCGTGCTGACCTCCCAACCCACGCTGCAGACTTTTCTGGTGACCAACGAGGGCACCATCAACTATCCCATTCTGGGCAAGCTGTACGTGAAAGGGCTGACCGTGAACGGGGTGGAGAATCTGATAGCGTCCAAGATAGAGGGCACTTACCTGAAGTCCCGTCCTGTGGTGACGGTGCGCCTGAGCAACTACAAGATTTCGGTGCTGGGCGAGGTGAACAGCCCGGGCACTTATACCGTGCCTTCGGAGAAGGTGTCCATCTACGGGGCGCTGGCCATGGCCAAGGACATGACCATCTGGGGCCGTCGCGACAACGTGAAGCTCATCCGCGAGGATTCCGTGGGCAAGAAGTCCATCCACGAGCTGAACCTGAACGACGCGGACATCATCAACTCCCCATACTTCTACCTGCAGCAGAACGACGTGCTCTACGTGACGCCGAACAAGACGAAGGCCAAGAACTCCGATATCGGCTCTGTCACCAGCTATTGGGTGAGCGGAACGAGCATCATGATTTCCATCGCGACCTTGCTGGTGAATATCTTGAATAAATAGCATATATATAATAAGGTATAGCCATGGACACGTTGCGCAAGCTTCCGATTGGCGTGCAGAACTTTGAGCGTCTCCGCAGGGACGGTTGCCTGTATGTGGACAAGACGGCTTTGATATACAAGCTGGTGAATGCGGGCAGCTATTATTTCCTGTCCCGTCCGTGCCGTTTCGGGAAGAGCCTGCTGGTGTCCACGCTGGAAGCGTACTTCCTCGGGAAGAAGGAACTGTTCGAGGGGCTGGCCCTCGGGGAGTTGGAAAAGGAGTGGAAGGCGCGGCCCGTGTTCCATCTGGATTTGAACGCGCAGAAGTATGACGCGCCGGAGAGCCTTGAGCAGGTGCTGAACGAGCATCTGGTGAGATGGGAGAAGGAGTATGGCGCCGACCCTTCCGAGGTAGCCTTGTCCCGCCGTTTCCAAGGAGTGGTCCGCCGCGCCTGTGAACAGTCCGGGAGGAGGGTGGCCATCCTGGTGGACGAGTACGACAAGCCGCTGCTCCAGACCATCGGCAACGAGGCGTTGCAGCGTGAATTCCGGGAGACGCTGAAGGCGTTCTACGGCGTGATGAAGAGCATGGACGGCTGCATCCGGCTGGGGCTGCTCACGGGCGTGACCAAGTTCAGCAAGGTGAGCGTGTTCAGCGACCTGAACAACCTGAATGACATCTCGATGGACGAGAGCTATGCGGAGCTGTGCGGCATCACGGAGGCGGAACTCCGTGCGGGCTTCGGAGGCTATGTGGAACGGATGGCGCGGATGAACGGGCTGACGCTCGAAGAAACTTTCGCCAGGCTGAAAGCCTCTTACGACGGTTATCATTTCGCACCCTCCACGGCAGGGCTGTACAACCCTTTCAGCCTGCTGAACGCATTCGGCAAGGGACGCTTTGGCAGCTATTGGTTCGAGACCGGCACGCCCACCTATCTGGTGGATTTGATCCGGCAGAACCGATACAGCCTCTGCCGTCTGGCCCATGAGGAGACGGGGGTGGAGACGCTGGACAGCATCGACCCGCACCACACCGACCCGGTCCCGGTGCTTTACCAAAGCGGCTATCTGACCCTCAAGGGGTTCGACCCCGAGTTTGGCCTTTACACCTTGGGCTTTCCCAACCGCGAGGTGGAGGAGGGATTCATGAAGTTCCTCGTCCCCTATTATACGCCGGTGAGCCTCCGGGAAAGCACTTTTGAAATCAGCCGTTTCGTGAAGGAAATCCGGACGGGGGATGTGGATGCGTTCTTACGCCGGCTACAAGGCTTTCTGGCCGACACGCCCTATGAACTGGCCCGCGACCAGGAACTGCACTACCAGAATGTGCTGTTCATCGTATTCAAGCTGGTGGGGCTGTATGTGCAGGCGGAATACCACACCTCGCAGGGACGCGTGGACCTTGTCCTGCAGACGGCGGATAGCGTGTATGTGATGGACTTCAAGCTGGACGGGACGGCGGAGGAGGCTCTGCGGCAGATCGAGGAGAAGGGCTACGCCCGCCCCTTTGCGCCGGACAGCCGTGCGGTGTATAAGGTCGGCGTGAACTTCAGCCGCAAGACGCGGAACATCGAGCGTTGGATTGTGGAACGACAGTAACCATTCATAGAATCACTTTAACGAATTAGACAATGAGAAAAGTAGCATTGATCACCGGCATCACGGGGCAGGACGGCTCCTATCTGGCCGAGTTTCTGATTGAGAAAGGGTATGAGGTGCATGGCATCATGCGCCGCTCCTCCTCGTTCAACACGGGACGCATCGAGCATCTCTATCTGGACGAGTGGGTGCGCGACATGAAGAAGAGCCGCCTGGTGGAGCTGCACTGGGGCGACATGACGGACAGCAGCTCGCTCATCCGCATCATCAGCGACATCCACCCCACGGAAATCTACAACCTCGCGGCGCAGAGCCACGTGAAGGTGTCGTTCGACGTGCCGGAATACACGGCGGAGGCCGACGCCGTGGGGACGCTCCGCCTGCTGGAGGCCGTGCGCATCTGCGGGCTGGAGAAGACCTGCCGTATCTACCAGGCTTCCACCTCGGAACTCTTCGGCAAGGTGCAGGAGGTGCCGCAGCGGGAGACCACGCCTTTCTATCCCCGTTCGCCCTACGGCGTGGCCAAGCAGTACGGCTTCTGGATCACGAAGAACTACCGCGAGAGCTACGGGATGTTCGCCGTGAACGGCATCCTCTTCAACCACGAGAGCGAACGCCGCGGCGAGACGTTCGTGACGCGCAAGATCACGCTGGCGGCGGCCCGCATCAAGCAGGGCTTCCAGGACAAGCTCTATCTGGGCAACCTCGACGCGCGCCGCGACTGGGGCTATGCCAAGGACTACGTGGAGTGCATGTGGCTCATCCTGCAGCATGAGACGCCGGAGGACTTCGTCATCGCCACGGGCGAGATGCACACCGTGCGCGAGTTCTGCACGCTGGCCTTCCGGAACCTGGGCATCGAGCTGAAGTGGGAAGGCAGCGGCGTGGACGAGAAGGGCGTGGACACGGCCACCGGACGGGTGCTGGTGGAGGTGGACCCGAAGTACTTCCGCCCCTGCGAGGTGGAACAGCTGCTGGGCGACCCGGCGAAGGCCAAGACACTGTTGGGATGGAACCCCACCAAGACCCCGTTCGAGGAACTGGTGCGCATCATGGTGGAACACGACATGAAGTTTGTCAGGAAACTGCATCTGAAAGCTCAGTTGGACAAAGAATAAGGCTATGTTGGACAAGACTGCGAAGATATATGTGGCGGGACATCACGGACTGGTGGGTTCCGCCATTTGGGATAATCTGGTGCGGCGCGGCTATACGAACCTCGTGGGACGCTCGCACAAGGAACTGGACCTGCTGGACGGCGCGGCCGTGAAGGCTTTCTTCGACGCCGAGCGGCCCGACGCCGTGGTGCTGGCCGCCGCCCACGTGGGCGGCATCATGGCCAACCTGCAATACCGCGCGGACTTCATCTACCAGAACCTGCAGATCCAGCAGAACGTGATCGGCGAGAGCTTCCGCCACGGGGTGAAGAAGCTGCTCTTCCTGGGCAGCACGTGCATCTATCCGCGCGAGGCCCCGCAGCCGATGACGGAGGACGTGCTGCTGACCTCGCCGCTGGAGTACACCAACGAGCCGTATGCCATCGCCAAGATCGCCGGGCTGAAGATGTGCGAGAGCTTCAACCTGCAGTACGGCACGAACTACATCGCCGTGATGCCCACGAACCTCTACGGGCCGAACGACAACTTCCATCTGGAGAACAGCCATGTGCTGCCGGCCATGATCCGCAAGATCCACCTGGCCAAGTGCCTGAACGAGGGAGACTGGGAGGCCGTGCGCAAGGACATCGGCCTGCGTCCGGTGAGCCTGTCGGAGGAGGGCGTGAAGACGGTGGTGGACGCCTCTTCGGCGGAAGCCGACATCCTGAAGGTGCTGGCCCACTACGGCATCACGCCGGAAGCCGTGACCCTGTGGGGGACGGGCCGCCCGATGCGCGAGTTCCTCTGGAGCGAGGAGATGGCGGACGCCAGCGTGCATGTGCTGCTGAACGTGGACTTCAAGGACACCTATGCCGCAGGCGAGAAGGAAATCCGCAACTGCCACATCAACGTGGGGACGGGCAAGGAGCTGTCCATCCGCGAGGTGGCGGAAAAAATCATGAAGGAAATCGGCTTCAAGGGCGAGCTGCGCTGGGATGCCTCCAAGCCGGACGGCACGATGCGCAAGCTGACCGACGTGACGAAGCTGCACCGCCTGGGATGGCATCACCGGGTGGAAATCGACGAGGGTATCCACCGCCTGTATGAGTGGTATCTGAAAGGTATCTGTATCAACCATTTGCAATAATATAATGAAAAAGCTGTTGTCGCTTCCGCCGAATCTGGTGGAATGTTTTCATGACGTGGAGAAGGCCGACCGGGCGGAGTGGTTCTGCACTTCGGACCCCGTCGGGCACAAGCTGGGTTCCGGCGGGGGGACGGCCTGGCTGTTGCAGGCCTGCCGGACGGAAGAGCGGGCGGACGATGTCCCCCTGCGCGACTGGCTCGCGCGGGAGAAGCGCATCCTGCTCCATGCCGGAGGCCAGAGCCGGCGTTTGCCGGCCTACGCCCCGTCCGGGAAGATCCTGACCCCGGTGCCGGTGTTCCGGTGGAAGCGGGGGCAACGGCTGGACCAGAACCTGCTCTCGCTGCAGCTGCCCCTGTACGAACAAATCATGGAGCGTGCGCCGGAGAGCCTGCACACGCTGGTGGCCAGCGGGGACGTGTATATCCGCACCGGTCGCCCGTTGCAGGACATCCCGGAGGCGGACGTGGTGTGCTACGGTCTGTGGGTGGAACCCGGCCTGGCCCGGAACCACGGCGTGTTCGTGTCGGACCGCCGCACGCCCGACCGGCTGGCTTTCATGCTGCAGAAACCCGGCGTGGAGGAGCTGGGCGCACTGATGGGACAGCACCTGTTCCTGATGGACATCGGCATCTGGCTGCTGAGCGACCGGGCCGTGGAGCTGATGGTGCGCCGCTCGTACCGCGGGGGCCGGCTGTCGTTCTACGACATGTACTCCGAGTTCGGGCTGGCTTTGGGCGACCGCCCGAGGGTGGCCGACGAGGAGCTGAACCGGCTGACGGTGGCCATCCTGCCCTTGGAGGGCGGGTGCTTCTACCACTACGGCACGAGCCGCGAGATGATTTCTTCCACGCTGGCCGTGCAGAACATCGTGACGGACCAGCGCGAGATCATGCACCGCAAGGCCAAGCCCCACCCGGCCATGTTCGTGCAGAACGCCGAGGTGAGGGTGCCCTTGGAGGCCCGGAACGCCGAGCTGTGGATCGAAAACAGCCATGTGGGGGAGGACTGGACGCTCTCCGCCCGCCATATCATCACCGGCGTGCCGGAAAACCGCTGGCCGCTGCATCTGGCCGAGGGGGTGTGCGTGGATGTGGTGCCGGTGGGCGAGTCGGCCTACGCCGCCCGCCCGTATGGCTTTTATGACGCTTTCAAGGGCGGCTTGGCCGACGGGGCGGTGGAGTACCAGGGGATGCCCGTGCGGGAATGGCTGTCGCGCCGGGGGCTGGAACCCGGAGATATAGAAGGGAACGACGACCTGCAGGCCGCCCGCCTCTTTCCCGTGTGCGGGACGGTGGAGGAACTGGGGCTGGCCCTGCGGTGGATGACGGCCGAGCCGGAACTGGAAGAGGGCCGGGAGGTGTGGCTCGCGGCCCGCAAGATGTCGGCCGACGAGCTGTCCGCCTATGCCAACCTCCGCCGCCTGACCCGGCAGCGGGAGGCCTTCCGGCGGAAGAACCTGCCGCTGCTGGCCGCGCATTACGAGCGCAGCGTGTTCTACCAGCTGAACCTGGCGGAGGTGGCCCGGGAATATGCTTCCCAAGGCTTGCCGCTGCCGGAGGAGCTGCCGGACACGGCCGACGGGATGGCGCGTATCAGCGACGCGATGTTCCGGGCGCGGGTGGCCGAACTGGAGGGGCAGGACGGTCTGGCTTTCGAGCACCGGGCCTTCGGGCTGATGCGCGGGATGCTGGTCCGTGCGGCTTGTTCCGTCCGCCAGAGTCCGCGCCTGTCGGTCTATGCCGACCAGATCGTGTGGGGGCGCAGCCCGGTGCGCATCGACCTGGCCGGGGGGTGGACCGATACGCCGCCCTACAGCCTGATGGAAGGCGGCAACGTGGTGAATCTGGCCATCGAGCTGAACGGCCAGCCGCCGTTGCAAGTGTATGTCAAGCCCTGCCGCGAACGCCACATCGTGATGCGTTCCATCGACTTGGGGGCGATGGAGCGGGTGGACTCCTATGAAGGGCTTTCGGACTTCCGCAGGGTCGGCTCGCCTTTCTCCATCCCGAAAGCCGCGCTCGTGCTGGCCGGGTTCCATCCGGACTTCAGCGCGGAGGCTTACCCGTCGCTGCAGGCGCAGCTGGAGGCTTTCGGCGCGGGCATCGAGGTCACCTTGCTTTCCGCCATTCCGGCGGGGTCGGGGTTGGGCACCAGCTCCATCCTGGCCTCCACGGTGCTGGGCGCGGTGAACGACTTCTGTGGCTTGGGCTGGGACCGTTACGAAGTGGGCAACCGCACGCTCGTGCTGGAACAGCTGCTCACGACGGGCGGAGGCTGGCAGGACCAGTATGGCGGCATCCTGCAGGGCGTGAAGCTGCTGCAGACGCAGCCGGGCGCGTGCCAGCAGCCGCTGGTGCGCTGGCTGCCCGATTACGTGTTCACCGCCCCGGAGTACCGGAAATGCCACTTGTTGTATTACACCGGCCTGACCCGTACGGCCAAGAGCATCCTGTCGGAAATCGTGAAGGGCATGTTCCTGAACGAGACGGACCGGCTGGAGCTGCTGGGGCAGATGAAAGCCCACGCCTTGGAGCTTTATGACGCGGTGTTGCAGAACCGTTTCGAGGATGTGGGACGGCTGGTGCGCCGCTCGTGGGCGCAGAACTGCCGGCTGGACGAGGGGACGAACCCGCCTGCCGTGCGCCGGATTACGGAGCGGGTGGACGACCTGTGCCTGGGATATAAGTTGCCGGGGGCCGGCGGGGGCGGTTATCTGTACATGGTGGCCAAGGACGAGGAGGCCGCCGCGCGCATCCGCAAGGTTCTGGCGCAGGACGCGCCGAACGACCGCGCCCGTTTCGTGGAGATGAGCCTTTCCGGAAAAGGACTGGAAGTGAGCCGGAGTTAGACATTCCGGTTCAGACGGGAAAAGGTGTGTTGCAGACAGAAGAAAGAACTGCTCCGCCTGAAAGGGGAGCTGGCCCGTAGGGCCTGAGGGGTCTCACATCCACGGATTCCGACACAAGAAGTATGCTTTTGTGGACGTGAAACCCCTCAGTCGCTTCGCGACAGCTCCCCTTTCAGGCGGAGCAGTTTCTTGCCTTCCCGGCAATCGCTTCTTGCGCTACTCGGACTTCTGGTTGTTTCCTATCGGTGCAAGAACCGCCGCCGTTAGCGGTTCTTGTACATGCTGTCGTAATAGTTCTGGTAGTCGCCGCTGGTCACGTTGTCCATCCATTCCTGATGGTCCAGGTACCAGCGCACCGTCTTCTCGATGCCTTCCTCGAATTGCAGGCTGGGCTCCCATCCCAGCTCGCGCTGCAGCTTGCGCGAGTCGATGGCGTAGCGCATGTCGTGTCCCTTGCGGTCGGTGACGTAGGTGATGAGGTCCATGTCCTCGCCCTCCTTGCGGCCCAGCAGGCGGTCCACCGTCCGGATGACCACCTTGATGATGTCGATGTTCTTCCATTCGTTGAATCCGCCGATGTTGTACGTGTCGGCCACCTGGCCCTTGTGGAAGATGAGGTCGATGGCCCGGGCGTGGTCCTCCACGTAGAGCCAGTCGCGCACGTTCTCCCCCTTGCCGTAGACGGGCAGGGGCTTGCGGTGGCGGATGTTGTTGATGAACAGCGGGATGAGCTTTTCGGGGAACTGGTAGGGGCCGTAGTTGTTCGAGCAGTTCGTCACGATGGTCGGCATCCCGTAGGTGTCATGGAAGGCCCGCACGAAGTGGTCGCTCGAAGCTTTCGAAGCGGAGTACGGCGAATGCGGGTTGTATTTCGTCTCTTCGGTGAAGAACTCCCGGCCGTAGGCATGGTGGTGTTCGGAAGAAGCCTTCGTGGTGAACGGTGACTCGATGCCCTCGGGGTCGGTCAGTTCCAACGCGCCGTAGACCTCGTCGGTGGAGATGTGGTAGAACCGTTTGCCCTCGTAGCCCTCGGGCAGGGATTCCCAATAGAGCTTGGCGGCCTGCAGCAGGCTGAGCGTACCCATCACGTTGGTGCGGGCGAAGGTGAAGGGGTCCTTGATGGAGCGGTCCACGTGGCTTTCGGCGGCCAGGTGGATGATGCCGTCCACGCGGTATTGCTCCATGAGGGCCTTGACGGTGTCGAAGTCGCAGATGTCCGCCTTGACGAAGGTGTAGTTCGGACGGTCCTCGATGTCCTTCAGGTTGGCCAGGTTGCCGGCGTAGGTCAGCTTGTCGAGGTTGATGATGCGGTACTCCGGGTATTGGTTGACGAACAGGCGTACCACGTGGCTACCGATGAATCCGGCCCCGCCCGTGACGATGATGTTGCGTTTGAATTCCATAAAAGTTGTGGTTTAAAGTTCGGGATATAGGTTTTCGTTATAGTCGAACAGCCATCCGGCGTCTTTCAGGCGGGGATGGTGCTTGTCCTTTTCCGACAGGATGACCCGGTCGGCGGGGATGCGCCAGTCGATGCCCAGGTCGGGGTCGTCCCATGCCAAGGCCCCTTCGCTCTGCGGGGCGTAGAAGTTGTCGCATTTGTACTGGAACACCACTTCCGGCGTGAGCACGCTGAAGCCGTGGGCGAATCCGCGCGGGATGAAGAACTGGCGGTGGTTGTCTTCCGTCAGCTCCACTGCCACGTGCCGGCCGAAGGTGGGCGAGCCTTTTCGGATGTCCACCGCCACGTCCAGGACGGCCCCGCGGATGACGCGCACCAGCTTGCTCTGCGCGAACGGCGGCTTCTGGAAGTGAAGCCCCCGCAACACGCCGTAGCTGCTTTTGCTCTCGTTGTCCTGCACGAAGCGGACGGTCCGCACTTGTTTCTCGAAATCCCGCTGGGAGAATGACTCAAAGAAATATCCCCGGTCGTCGTTGAACAAGCGGGGTTCGATAATGACTACGCCTTCGATGGCGGTTTGAATGACTTCCATGATTGAATCTCTGTTTTAACGCCCACAAAGATAGTTTTTTTTGTCCATAGCGGTAGCGGACTTTCGGATAAAATCGTATATTTGCGATGAAAAACTTTTAAAAGGCATGGGTATGGAGAAGTGGCAGTTGGTATTGGCCGTCTGGCTGGCGTTCGACGCGGTGGTCTTCCTGTGGGTGTGGTTGGATGACATGTATTATGCGCACGACTGGAAGCGCAAGCTCAAACGCATGAAGGACGCTTTGACCGAGGAGTGATGGGGCGGCAGGGCATTTTCCGCATGGCGGCGTGGCTGTGTGCCGCAGGGCTGGCAAGCTGGCTGGCGGTCGCCTGCCAGAAGGTGGAGCTGCCTTCGGAAGAAAAGGAGGAGAAGGAGCAGGCGGAGCCGGGGAAAGAGGAGGATGAAGGCCGTCCGGACGGCGGGGACGAGACGGACGAAGGGGGAGAGGACGGGGATTCCGAAAATGTGGGATATCCGGATTTTCCTGACGTACCCTATGCGCCGGGTACCACGCAAGAGCTGAATGTGGAGGCGTTTCTGGCCATCTATACCCGGGTGAACATAGACACGACCGGCTATGAGGCCAGGGTGTCGGGTTATATTGTAGGGGCTTGCAGCCGTTCGGTAGGCAAGTCGTATTTTTCGGCTGAAAAGATTGGAGAGGAGAACCTGTCTTCGAACATATTGGTGGCCGATTCCAAGGATGTGACGGATGTCACGCGTTGCATCCCATTGGAGCTGACAGATGACGGGGGTATGCGTGAGGCGGTGAATTTGGTGGACCATCCGGAAAATCTGGGACGGAGAATCGGTGTCTTTGGGTTGGTGCAACGTTATTGCAATGCCGTGGGGCTGAAGGATATCACTTTTTATCAGTGGTTGCCGGATGTGCCGGATGAACCCGATGAAGAGCCGGACACCCCGGATGACCATCCCGATGAACCGGACGTGCCGGACGAGACTCCCGATGAAGAACAGCCGGATGAGGAACCGGACCAACCGGATGTCCCTGACACGCCGGACGAGAACCCTGACGAGGAGCAGCCGGAAGAAGTGAAAGATACTCTTGCGATAGACCCGAAGCCGGAGACTGTTCCGGGCGGACGGTCGGTTTGAAATAGGAGGGGCAGTATTTCTTGTTTATCGGCATTCATTAAAGGAAGGGATATGGAAAAGAGGTATAGGAGGATAGGGCTGGCGGCTTTGTGCTGGTGTGCGGCAGCGGCGGTCGCGGCCCAGAGCTTCAGGCGCGTGCGCAGCGTGGACGAGCTGGAGGAGGGGGCGCGTTACGTGCTGGCCGGATATTGCGAAAGCACGCCGGACTCGGTCTTCGTGATGTGCAGTCAGGAGGCGACCGGGCTGAAGGAGAAGAACCGCGCATCCCGCAAGATGAAGCCGGACGGGGAAGGGCGTCTCCACGTCACGGACGGGGGAACGGCCATCTTCGAGCTGGTGAGGGAGAACGCTTCCACCTATAGGCTGAAGGATGTGGCGCTGGATGCCTGGCTGGCGTATTCGACGGAGAAAACTTCTAGTTCGTCCACGGCTTTATATACATTGGAGGATGGGGAATTTGAGAAATATGAGTCGTCCGAAAGGCTGGCCCGCACCTTTAAGTTGCAGGAAGAGGGGAAGGGCTTTTTCCTGACCAAGGAGAATGTGGAGGTGGCCGGGAGCGGAAGGGAAAAGGCTTTTATCCTGCTTGTGGACGATTACGCACCCCATGACTTCAAGCTGTACCGGTCGGATGCCGGTTACGGCGATTCCCTCTATATCTATAAGGAAGTGGAGCCGCCCGCCCTGGAGCGGGTGGCGGGAACCGACTGGACGTTCCGCGGCGACTGGACGGGCGATTCCCTTTACGCGCTGGACTATACGGCGGCGCGGAGGATAGACTTCACGGAAATCTCCCTGCCGCAGGCACAGGGGCTGGCGGACGGCGGGCGGCTGCCGGAAGATGACGTGTGGACCTACGTGCGGCAGGGCGAGGCCGGTCGGTTGCCGGAAGGCTGGCCGAACGTGGTGGAGGTCGGACGGAAGGACGGAGAGGTGCAGGGCGAGGCCGTCACGCCGATAAGGGGCGGCGACAGCTGCGTGTGGGGGGCCAAATATACGTTCGAGGTGCCGGAAGGGACGGGCATCAGCTGGTACCGCACGGTCGGCGCGGACGGCGGATGGTACACGGCGGGACTGCCCTTTGCCGTGCAGGCCGTGACGCGGGATGCCGCAGGCGGCGAGCCTTTGGCCGTGCGGCGGATGGCGTTCGAGGGTTTCACTGGAGCGGGGGCCGTGTTCCGCCGGATGGAGGAGGACGAGCCTTGGGAGGCCGGCATCCCCGTCCTGTGGCGTCCGGAGACACCTTGCGAGGGGACGGTCTGCTTCCATGCCAGTGGAGCCACGGTGATGGCCGCCGATACGTTGCCGGCCGACGCGCCCGACGGTTTCTACGCCGTTTCCGTCCGGACGGAAACGGGAGCTGAACGTCAGGATGGATTCCAGCTGGACGCTTCCGGCACGCGCTTTGTCCGTCTGGCGCCGGGTAGCTGGGTGGAGGCCGGGCGGGCCGTCTTGAAATGTTCGCTGGAGTCCGGCGCATCCGTCCGCCTGTTGGATTCCTCGGCCACCGGCATCGAGGACGCGCCGCAGGAGGCCGTCCCCGTCCCCGTCTATCGGCTCGACGGGCGGAAGCAAGGCGAGCTTCGCGGCGGAGAGCCCCTTCCGGCAGCCTGGCCGCCGGGCATCTACGTGACCCCGCACGGGAAGGTGCTGCATCCCCGCCGCTAAGGAAAGATGACAGGATGTCATAAATTTCGGATAAAATCTTTCAAAAGGAAAGTTTTTGCAGGATTTTCTTATAGTGTTGAAGCAGGAGAAGGGGACGGAAAAAACGCCAAATGTTAAAACCGGCGGCTGAGAAGTGCGCGATATGAGCATTTCTCAGCCGTCGGTTGCTTTTTTGACCGCACGAAATGAAATTTCTTTGCTGAAAGAAATTTATTTCTTGCCGCAAAGACGGAAATTTCTTGCCGCAAAGAAATTTTCCGGCGGGTGGAAAACGGGGAAAAACGGGGCTTCGGACGGGATTTTCCGTCTATCTGGAGGCTTTCCGCGTACAAAATCCTGCTGGCTTTTTGTCCGTCATCCGCCGGAATGGCTGACGCGCCGCCGCACGTGGTCCGCGCAAGGCCCTGTCCGGACTGTCAGGACGGAAGCGGAAGGCGGGAATCCGTGTCATCCTGCACTTTCGCAACGCCGCGAGAATCGCGCGTTTCCGTCCGCTCCCCGTCCCTCTTCCGTCCGTGCGATTCTCGCGTGTTCGTTTTTGACAATCTGACAATCTGTCACCACAAGCCTTCGCTGGTCATCCGCACCCGTTCCATCTCGCCGTTCTTCTTATAATAGAGGCGGTCGATGCAGAGGGAGCGGCGGTAGCCGGAGCCGGCGGTGTTGATGGCGCCGTTGTGGTAGATGAAGTACCAGTCGCCCTTGAACTCGATGATGGCCTGGTGGTTGGTGTTGCTGTTGCCCGCAATCTCGTTCAGGATGCCCTTGTACTCCCACGGGCCGTTGATGCTCTTGCTCATGGCATAGGCCGTCTTTTCGGGGAATCCCACGGCGAAGCTCAGGTAGTACCAGTCGCCCCGCTTGTGAATCCACGGCGCCTCGGTGTAGAAGTCCTTTCCCGGCGCGGGGAGCGAAGGCTGGTGGATGCCGGGGATGCTGACGGGCATGATGTCGCCTTCGGTCTCCACCATGTTGTCCTTGAGCTTGATGTAGTAGAGCTGGGTGTTGCCCCAGAACATGTAGGCCTGTCCGTCATCGTCAATCCACACCGTGGGGTCGATGTCCTCCCAGCCGATGGGCGTGTACTTGGTGGTCATGTCGTTGGTGATGAGGGCTTCCGGCTGCGGTACGAAGGGGCCGGTGGGGGAGTCCGCCACGGCCACGCCGATGGCCTTCCCGCGGATGCTCTTGTGCTCGGCCGTGACGTACCAGTAGTATTTCCCGCCGCGCTCGATGACCTGGCTGGCCCATGCCTCGCCGCGCGCCCAGGGGAACTCGGTGGCCTTCAGCGTGTAGGCATGTTCGGTGAAGGTCTTCATGTCCGAGGTGGAGAGGATGCACCACTCGTGCATCACGTAGCGGTTCTGGTTGTCCGGGCATTCGTCGTGCCCGGCGTAGATGTACACCTTCCCGCCGTCCACGAGCGCGGCCGGGTCGCC
Source organism: uncultured Paraprevotella sp. (assembly GCA_944320765.1). Lineage (GTDB taxonomy): Bacteria > Bacteroidota > Bacteroidia > Bacteroidales > Bacteroidaceae > Paraprevotella. Next base: position 34,531 of record CALUIS010000009.1, on the reverse strand, counting down.
CAGGTACTTGTACTTGACGAAGGGGTTGGAGGTGGCAGTGAACGTGGTGTCCTTCCTTTCCGCCGGGTTGGCGGCCGATGCCGCTGTGGCGGCACACGCCAGCAGGCATGCTGCAAAAATCTTTCTCATCTTGGTTTGTTTTTGGGTTTGAAAATCCGGGGCGTATGCTGACGCCTCATATAAAGAATACGAACGGGCGGCGGATTTTCCGCATCTTATAACATAATTTAAGATAAGAGGCTGGGTGCCGGCTTACTTGCTGAACAACTCGAAGGTGAGCTTGTAGCCGAAGCCGATCTGGTCGAACTTGTCCCACGAGAGGAACAGGCCCATGTCGAAGACGAATGTGCCGATGCCGTAGCCCACCTCGAAATAGGGGCCGAGGTGGTCCATGGCGAGCAGGTTGAGGTAGAGGCGCTCGTTCTGCACGTGGCTGGTGTACTTCAGCAGGTGGCGCAGCACGAGGAACGGGGCCTCGAAGGTGACGTGCCCGCGGACGTAGTAGGCCGAGGCGTTGTACCACCGTCCGTCCAGGGCTTGGAACACGCCGCCAATCTCGTCGCTCCATCCTTCGGGCAGGTTGCTCTTGCGGAAGTTGACGAAGTCCACGAAGTACGTCTCCTCCTGGTTGGTGAAGAGGCCCGCGCCGAAGCGGTAGTACAGGTTGGAGAGCAGTCCCGTGCGGATGCGGTGCTGCATGTCGAACTCGATGCGTTCGTACACGCCCGTGCTGTGGAACACGTTCCGCAGCCCGCGTTCGTAGTCCAGGATGAAGGTGGGGAAGCGGGAACCCAGGTTGACTTTCTGCCGCCCGTTCATGTAGTAATACTGCCCCGGAGTCCATTCCAGGCGGACGCGGGGGGCGAAACTGTTGTATTGGGGGCGGATGTTGGCCTGCAGGCCTTCGGTCACGTTGTCGGGCAGGTCCGCCACGCGGAAGCTGTTGTCGGGGCGTTCGACGGGCGTGCGCCGGTGGAACATGAAGCCGGCGTCCAGCGAGAGGCCGTTGACGATTTCCAAGTGGTTGCTGATTTCGAAGTTCAAGTCCTTGAACAGGTCGAGGTTCAGCTTGTCGAAGTCGATGACGCTGTCTGTGGGGATTTCCTTGAGGCGTTCGATGATGCGGCTGTTGGATATCCGGTTGCCGTTTCCCATGCGGATTTCCAGCCGGCCCTGATGTTCCGGCCAGTATTGGTATATCCCGTCCACGTTCCAGTAGAATTCGTTGTGCGTGAAGTTGTATCCCAGCCGCGTGCCGAGCCGTAGGGCGTGGGCGTTGCGGAAGACCGTGTTGAACCTGAGGTCCTGGCGGTAGGCGATGCCGTTGGTCTTGCTGTAACTGAACATCAGGGGGTTGATGAAGGGGGAGTTGCGGAGGGTGACGTTCGGGTTCAGCTTCCAGTCGCTGTCGGTGAGGAAGAAGTCGCCCACGGTGCCCCAACGGTTTTTCTTGAGGGCTTTGGCCGAGTCCACGGGTTCGGCTTTCCGGGTGTCGAGACGTTCCCGGTAACGTCTGTAGATGTAGGTCTCGGAGGAGTCCAGCGGGTGGGGGCGCAGGGAGTCGAAGCGGGCGAAATCCCGGGTGTAGGCCTGGCGGTCGCAGGCTAATGAGAACGAGGCGGTCAGGTTGTAGTCGGGCTTGGCCACGCTGTCGGGCGGCGTGTTGCCGCGGTGCCGGATGTCCCGGTAGTCCAGCCCGGCTTGGTAGTAGCCCTCCATGACGTTGTAGGCGAAGGCGAACGAGGCGTTGATGTCGATTTCCACCGGCAGGTACTCCGTGTCGGTCCCGATGCCTCCCATGGTGACGTGTCCCTCGAAGGCCAGCAGCTCCGACCGTCCTTTGAGGTCCATCTCGCGCACGCTCCACACCCCTTCCGTCACGACCATCTTGCCGCTCACCAGCTGGAAGCTTTTGTTGCGCGGGATGAAGCGTATGTGGTATTCCAGCCGTTGCAGGCTGTCGCACGACACGGAGTCCACGTCGTACCGGTAGTACCGGTTGCTGTTGGGGGCCAGCGGGGAGAGCAGCTGCCCGCCAATCAGGTAGGGCGCGTAGACGTTGATGTTGAAATACTCCGTGATGCCCGGAATCTCCCGTGCCTCGTTCAGCGTGCCGGTGTAGGCCTTGATTTTCTGGTCGTAGATGTTTGGGGCGGTGTAGTGGAGGTCGCTGTACGTCTCCACGATGAAGCGGTTGACATCCTTGGGCGTGCGGAACAGGCCGGGGATGAAGCGGAAGCCGCGGTTCTTCCGGATGATGTCCAGCTGGGCCTTGACATAAAGCTCCGCACGGTATTCGTAGATATGGTCCATATAGCGTGCCGCCGCCTGGTGCATGCGGGCGATGATGGAGTCGGCCGCTTCCAGGCGGGCCTGCAAGGCCAGGGGGAGCGCGAGCAGGCAGGTCAGTATGGCATATCGCATGAGGTTCACGGGCAAGTCATTCTTGATGACGCGAACAAAGATAGTAATAAAAAAGGATATAGGTATCGGCGTTTTTTCTTAATTTTGCACCCAAATTCAGATAACGGACATTTATGGGCGGTTTTTTCGGCGTCGTTTCAGAGGCGCAATGTGTGACCGATTTGTTTTACGGCACGGATTACAATTCCCATCTGGGAACCCGGCGTGGCGGGCTGGCCACGTATAGTGAGGAACGCGGTTTCAACCGTTCCATCCATAATTTGGAGAGTACTTATTTCCGCACGAAGTTCGAGAACGAGCTGGGCAAGTTCCACGGACATGCCGGCATCGGCATCATCAGCGACACGGACGCGCAGCCGCTGCTGATGAATTCCCACCTGGGGCGTTTCGCCATCGTGACGGTAGCCAAAATCAACAACGCGGAAGAACTGTCCGCCAAGCTGCTGGCACAAGGGGTGCACTTCTCCGAGTTCAGCTCGGGGCGCATCAACCCCACGGAGCTGGTGGCCGTGCTCATCAACCAGGGACGGACGTTCGTGGAAGGCATCGAGAACGTATATAAGGAGGTGAAAGGCTCCTGCTCCATGCTCCTGCTGACGGAGGACGGGGTCATCGCCGCCCGCGACAGCTGGGGGCGCACGCCCGTGGTGGTGGGAAAGAAGGAGGGGGCGTATGCCGTGACCGGCGAGACGACCGCTTTCCCGAACCTGGGATATGAGACATCCTACTATCTGGGCCCGGGCGAGATCGTGCGCCTGCGGGCCGGCGGGATGGAATGTATGCGCCGCCCCAACAAGCGGATGCAGATTTGTTCGTTCCTGTGGGTGTATTACGGTTTCCCCACTTCCTGCTATGAGGGGCGCAACGTGGAAGAGGTGCGTTTCGACTGCGGGAAGAAGGTGGGCGAGCGCGACCGGACGGAAGTGGATGCCGCCTGCGGTATCCCGGACTCGGGCGTGGGCATGGCCTTGGGCTATGCCGCCGGGAAGGGAGTGCCGTACCAGAGGGCCATCTCCAAGTTCACCCCCACTTGGCCGCGGAGCTTCACGCCGAGCAACCAGGAGATGCGCTCGCTCGTGGCCAAGATGAAGCTGATTGCCAACCGCGACATGCTGAAGGGCAAGCGGATGCTGTTCTGCGACGACTCCATCGTGAGGGGGACGCAGCTGCGGGACAACACGAAGGTGCTGTTCGACTACGGGGCCAAGGAAGTACACATGCGCATCGCCTGCCCGCCTCTGATTTACGGCTGTCCCTTCATCAACTTCACTTCGTCCAAAAGCGACATGGAGCTGATCACGCGGCGGATTATCCAGGACTTCGAGGGCGACGGGAACAAGAACCTGGAGAAGTACGCGGAGACGGATTCGCCCGAATACCGGCGCATGGTGGACGAGATTGCCCGCCGCTTCAACCTGACCTCGCTGAAGTTCAACACGCTGGAGGACCTGGTGGAAGCCATCGGGCTGCCGAAGTGCCAATTGTGTACCCATTGCTTCGACGGGAGCAGCCGCTTCACGCTCGAGGAGGAGAACACGGCGGAATAGTCCTGGCCGGGCAAGGGAATGGGCAGTGCCTTTTATATCCTTCTGGCGGCGGGCGTGTATTTTGCCCTGCTGTACGCCGTCTCGCGGCTGGCCGGGGGGAAGGGGGACAACGACACTTTCTTCCGGGGCGGCCGGCGTTCGCCATGGTGGGCCGTGGCTTTCGGTATGCTGGGCTCGTCGGTGTCCGGCGTGAGCCTGGTGTCCGTGCCGGGCATGGTCCGCGAGGTGGACATGACCTACATGCAGATGTGTGTGGGTTTTTTCTTTGGTTATCTGGCCGTGGCCTTCTTCCTCCTGCCCTTGTATTACCGGTTGAACCTCACGTCCATCTACGGTTACCTGGAACTCCGCATGGGGAGTTGGGCCAGCCGTACGGGGACTTCCTTCTTCTTCTTGTCGAAACTGCTGGGGTCGGCGGTCAAGCTCTATCTGGTGTGCCTCGTGCTGCAGGAATACGTGTTCCGCGGGACGGGCATCCCCTTTGAGGCGACGGTCGTCGTCACGGTGTTTCTCATCTGGCTCTATACGGAGCGGGGCGGCATCCGGACCTTGGTGTGGACGGACGTGTGGCAGACATCCTGCCTGGTGGCCGCCCTATGTCTGATTTTCTACCAGGCCTGCCGCCTGGACGGCTTTTCCGTGGGTGAGGCCGTGCGGTATGTGGCCTCGGATCCTCACGGGCGTTGGTGGGAATGGGAAGACTGGACTTCGCGGCAACACTTCGCCAAGCAGTTCCTGAGCGGGATTTTCATCGTCGTCGTGATGACCGGGCTGGACCAGGACATGATGCAGAAGAACCTGACCTGCAAAAGCCTGCGCGACGCACAGAAGGATATGTGCGCGTACGGCTTCATGTTCATCCCGTTGAACTGGCTTTTCCTTTCGTTGGGTGTCTTGCTGTTGCTTTTGGCGTCCCGCGAGGGCATCCCCTTGCCGGACAGGGGCGACGAGCTGTTGCCCATGTTGTGCGCCGACGGCCATCTTGGCACGGGTGCGCTGGCCTTGTTCGCCTTGGGCATCGTGGCGGCGGCTTTCAACAGTGCCGATTCCGCCCTGACCGCCCTGACCACCAGTTTCTGTGTGGACATCCTCGACGTGGAGCGGCGTTTCCGTCATCCGGAGAAGGTCCGCCGATGGGTGCATGGCGGAATCGCCTTGCTGTTCGTGTGCTGCATCTTGTGGTTCGAGGCCGTGAACAGCACCAGCGTGATAGATGCCGTGTATGTGGTGGCCTCCTATACCTATGGCCCCCTTTTGGGGCTTTTCGCCTTCGGGCTGTTCACGCGGAGGATGCCCCGGGGGCGGGCCATCCCTTGGATTTGCATGGCCGCCCCCGTGTGTTGCCGGCTGCTGGACGCTTACACCACTTCCGCGTTCGGTTACCGTTTCGGCTATGAACTGCTGATGCTCAACGGCCTGCTTACCTTTGCGGGGCTGTGGCTCACTTCAACCGCTTGCCGTCCGAAAAGGCCTGACCCGCTTTCCCGCCAATCTTCAGGTAAGTGTTGTTGAACGGGTCGAACGTGATGGGGCATACTTTGTCCGCATCCACATGCCCTTCCGCGTCCAAGACGCGTTCGTCCACACTGACATTGACGATTTCCCCTCGTAGGATGCACGTTTCCGGATTGTAGTCCTTCAGCCTGCATTCCACGGCCACGGACAGTTCGTCAATCAACGGCGCGTCCACGAATTCGGATTTTGTGGCATGAAACCCGGCGCGGGCGAACTTGTCCGCCACCCGGTTGCCGGACACAATCCCCACGTAGTCGCAGGCCACGACCTGCCCGGCCTCGGCCATGCTGACGGTGAAGGCCTTGCGTGCCAGGATGTTCTTGACGGTTTTGTGTCCCGCGCTGAGGCACAGGCTGATTTCGTTCATCTCGCTGATGCCGCCCCAAGCCGCGTTCATGGCATCGGGCGTGCCGTCTTCGCCGTAAGTGGCGATGATGAAGACGGGTTGGGGATAGGTGAAGGGCTTTGCCCCGAAATTCTTTCTCATAGTCGTTCGTTTTTTTGAGAGTTGTCCGTTATGCAGCCTTAAAGTTAGGAAAAAATGGCGGGAGTTGTTCTTGTCCCCAGAGATTTTAAGACGTTTTTTTATCCGTTTGGGCGGGAACGCCTATCTTTGTAGCGTAAACAAGTAGAAAAGGAGGAAGAGAAGATGTTAGCTTATACTTATGTGGAACGCGGGAAGTTCGAGCTGCGGGAGAAGCCGCGGCCTGCGTTGGAAGGCGCGCGTGATGCCATCGTGCGGGTGACGCTGGGAAGCATCTGCACCAGCGACCTGCATATCAAGCATGGCAGTGTGCCACGGGCCGTGCCGGGAGTGACGGTGGGGCATGAGATGGTCGGCGTGGTGGAAGAGGTCGGCAGCGGCGTGACCGCCGTGAAGCCGGGCGACAGGGTGGCCGTGAACGTGGAGACGTTCTGCGGCTCGTGCTTCTTCTGCCGCCACGGGTATGTCAACAACTGTACCGACCCGGACGGCGGTTGGGCATTGGGATGCCGCATCGACGGCGGGCAGGCCGAATATGTGCGTGTGCCGTATGCCGACCAGGGACTGACGGTCATTCCCGAAGGGGTGAGCGACGAGCAGGCCTTGTTCGTGGGCGATGTGCTGGCCACCGGCTTTTGGGCCGTGCGCATTTCGGACATCCAAGAGGAGGACACCGTATTGATTCTCGGGGCAGGGCCGACGGGCATCTGCACCTTGCTTTGCGCGATGCTGAAGCACCCGCGCCGCATCATCGTCTGCGAACCGTCGGCCGGCAGGCGGGAGTTCGTGCGGGAACACTATCCGGAAGTGCTGCTCACCACACCGGAGGAATGCCGCGATTTCGTGATGCGGCATAGCGACCACGGCGGTGTCGATGTGGTGTTCGAGGTGGCCGGGTCGGAAGGTTCGTTCCGCCTGTCATGGGAATGCGCCCGTCCCAATGCGGTGGTGACGGTCGTGGCCTTGTACGATGAGCCGCAGGTGCTGCCCTTGCCGGAGATGTACGGGAAGAACCTGACCTTCAAGACCGGCGGGGTGGACGGATGCGACTGTGCCGAGATACTCCGGCTGATAGCGGAAGGAAAGATTGACACCACACCGCTCATCACCCACCGTTTCCCTTTGGAGAAGATAGAGGAAGCCTACCGGCTTTTTGAAAGCAAGTCGGACGGGGTGATGAAAGTGGCCTTGTCGGGGCGGTGACGGCACAGTTCCCAGAAGGCCACGGCAGAGGCGGCTGCCACATTGAGGGAGTCCACCCCGTGGCTCATGGGGATGCGCACCACGTAGTCGGCCTCGGCGATGGCGGCGTGCGGGAGGCCGTCGCCTTCCGTGCCCATGACGAGGGCCAGGCGGGGGACTTCTTTCAATTCCGGGTCGTCAAGCGGAATAGACTGGTCCGTGAGAGCCAGGGCGGCCGTGCGGAACCCTAAGGCGTTGAGGCCGGAAAGCGGAGTGTCCATCCAAGTCCATGGGATGAGGAACACGGAACCCATCGACACGCGTACGGCCCGCCGGTTCAAGGGGTCGCAGGAGTCGGGCGTGAGCAGGACGGCATCCACGCCCAGTGCGGCGGCCGAGCGGAAGATGGCCCCGATGTTGGTGGTGTCCGTCACCCCGTGGATGACCACGACGCGCCGGGCACTCCGGCAAACCTCTTCCATGCTTTTCATCGGCGGGCGGCGCATGGCGCAAAGCACGCCCCGTGTCAGCACGTAGCCCGTCAGCCGGGCCAACAGATCCCTCTCGCCCGTGTAGACCGGGAGGTCGGCGCATTGGCGGACGAGGTCCGCCGCGTCGCCCGTCAGGTGCTTCCGCTCACATAAAAGGGCCAGCGGCTCGTAGCCGGCCGCGAGGGCCACCCGGATGACTTTCGGGCTTTCGGCGATGAACACGCCCTTCTCCGGCTCCAGCCGATGGCGCAGTTGGGCTTCGGTCAGCGTGCTGAACACTTCCACTCCGGGATGCTCCAGCGAGGATATCTCAATGACAGGCATGGTCTTGCTGTTTTTTCCTTTTTCTCGATGGGGCAAAGGTACGGTTATTCTTTGAGAACCGTGTGGCCATTCTCTTTTTTCTTCGTATTTTTGCGGCATGAGATATGTTCTTGTCTTTTTGGGCGGGCTTTTCTTGGTGCTGGGTATCGTGGGGGTGTTCTTGCCTTTGTTGCCCACCACTCCTTTTTTGTTGTTGGCCGCCGCCTTGTTTTTCCGAAGTTCTTCCCGTGCGTACCGCTGGTTGCTGGGGCATCGCCATTTGGGGCCTTATATCCGCAATTTCCGTGAGTCCCGTTCCATTCCGCTCAGGGCCAAGGTGGTGGCTATTTCCTTGCTTTGGCTCACATCGCTGCATTGCTTCTTCCTTGTGTTGGACCATTGGGCGTTGAGGGGGCTGATGCTGGTTGTGGCCGTCGGGGTGACCCTTTATTTGCTTTCGTTCAAGACGGCATCCCGGCGGGTATGAAATGTGACCTTTAACATTCGTTGCCTTATCGGGTTATTTTTAAGCTTTCCGGAGGGGAGTTCTGCTTCTATGGTGCATTTCCCTGCCGTTTTTCCTGAAAAAGGAGTAAAAGGCACAATTCTTAAGACGGCGGGTTCGCGGATTCGGAAATATATCCGTTCCTTTGCGTAGAACCAAAAACAAGAATGTATGTTACCAGACGAAAAGACCATCCAATCACGCAGCATGAGTGTATATAAAGCCTTGTCGAGAACCGTCCGTTGCACTTTCGCGGAGTTGCAGAATCTTTGCAAGTTAGGCACCACGGAGTTGTGCCTGGGCATCGCCCGCCTGATGCAGGAAAACAAAATCAGGGAAGAACGGCTGGACGGCAATGTGTATTATATGCTGGCCTATTGAGCGTGGGCGGAGGCAATAAAAAAAGGGATGCGGTTAGCATCCCTTTTTTATAGAATATTTCTTTATTACTTGTTCAGAGCCAGAGCCACGTTCACGGCGCAAGCCACGCTGCAGCCTACCATCGGGTTGTTGCCCATACCCAGGAAGCCCATCATTTCCACGTGAGCGGGAACGGAAGAAGAGCCTGCGAACTGTGCATCGCTGTGCATACGGCCCATCGTGTCGGTCATACCATAGGAAGCGGGACCTGCAGCCATGTTGTCCGGATGCAACGTACGGCCAGTACCGCCACCGGAAGCCACCGAGAAGTAGGGCTTGCCGGCCAAAGTGCGTTCCTTCTTGTACGTGCCGGCTACCGGGTGCTGGAAGCGGGTCGGGTTGGTGGAGTTACCGGTGATGGACACGTCCACGTTCTCCTTCCACAGGATGGCCACGCCTTCGCGCACATCGTCCGCACCGTAGCATTTCACCTTGGCACGCGGACCGTCGGAGTACGGAGTCTCCTTCACGACCTTCAGTTCGCCCGTGAAATAGTCGAACTTCGTCTGCACGTAAGTGAAACCGTTGATACGGGAGATGATCATGGCAGCGTCCTTGCCCAGACCGTCCAGGATGCAACGCAAGGGGTTCTTGCGCACCTTGTTGGCCATTTCGGCAATCTTGATGGCACCTTCGGCGGCGGCGAAAGACTCGTGGCCGGCCAGGAAGGCGAAGCACTGGGTCTCCTCGCGGAGCAGACGGGCAGCCAGGTTACCGTGGCCGATACCTACCTTGCGGTCGTCAGCCACAGAGCCGGGGATGCAGAATGCCTGCAGGCCGATACCGATAGCCTCGGCAGCGTCGGCGGCGTTCTTGCAGCCCTTCTTGATGGCGATGGCGGAACCTACCACGTAAGCCCACTTGGCATTCTCGAAGCAAATCATCTGCGTGTCTTCGCAAGTCTTGTAAGGATCCAAACCGGCTTCTTCACAGATTCTGTTGGCCTCTTCGATGTCTTTGATGCCGTTTTCGTTCAAAGCAGCCAAAATCTGCTTCATGCGACGGTCTTGACTTTCAAACTTCACTTCTCTTATCATAGTCTGGTTCCTCCTTATTATTCTTTACGTGGGTCAATAGCTTTAACAATTCCCTGCTCCGGCTTCGTACGGCCATACGTACCCGTCACAGACTTCAAGGCCTCGTCGGCGGGAACGCCCTTCTTCACGGCCTCCATGAACTTGCCCATGTGCACGAATTCATAACCGCAAACCTGGTCGTCCTTGTCGAGGAACATCTTGGTGATGTAGCCTTCGGTCAGTTCCAAGTAGCGTGTGCCTTTGGCCAGCGTGCCGTACAGCGTGCCGGTCTGGCTGCGCAAGCCCTTGCCCAAGTCTTCCAGTCCGGCACCGATCATCAGGCCGCCCTCGGAGAAAGCGGACTGCGTGCGGCCGTAGACAATCTGGAGGAACAATTCGCGCATGGCCGTGTTGATGGCATCGCAAACCAAGTCGGTGTTCAGGGCTTCCAGGATGGTCTTGCCCGGCAGGATTTCAGAGGCCATGGCTGCGGAGTGGGTCATGCCCGAGCAGCCGATAGTCTCTACCAAGCATTCCTGGATGACGCCTTCCTTCACGTTCAGTGTCAGTTTGCAAGCACCCTGCTGGGGAGCGCACCAACCGATGCCGTGAGTCAAACCTGAGATGTCTTTAATCTCCTTTGCCTGCACCCATTTGCCTTCTTCCGGTATGGGAGCCGGTCCGTGGTTCGGGCCTTTGGCCACGCAACACATGTTTTCTACTTCGTGTGAATAAACCATAATTATACTAATTTATAATAGGTAATATAATAAGTCCTGTTGTTTCGACTTTTCTTGCTTGCAAAGATAATCAATATTTGGTATTTTTTCGGGGCGTGATGCCAACTTTTTTGGATGCGTGTGACATTTTTTATCACTTGAAACAGGGATGAAAGATGAGATTCAGCGCGCAGCCCGCCGTACGCAGGCTTTCGCGGCGGAAATGAAACATGAAGGATGGTGGCGGAAAACGGCGTGGAAGGAGGGTGAAACCTGCGCAAACCTGCACGGACTTGCACGAACCTGCGCAAACCTGCGCGGCATTTGCGGACTGTCCTCATCTTTGCCGTAAAAAAGAAGCATGGGAAACATGGACATCAATACAGTCGTCCGGCGTGCGGTACGCCGTTGGGTTTTGTGCAGAAGGAAATTTTCGTCTGTGCGCAAAGAAATTTCGTCTACTGAGCAGATGGAATGCCGCCTGGAGCAATTCGTCCGGAACCGTTGGGCCTTGCGATACAACCTGTTGAGCGGCCAGACGGAATTCCGTCCGAAAGAGGAGGGCCACGCGCCGTTCCGCCCCGTGACGCAGCGGGATGCCAATGCCCTTTGCCTTTCGGCGCACGAGGCCGGCATCGCCTGCTGGGACCGCGACATGGCCCGCTTCCTGCAGTCATCCCGCATCGAAGCCTACCATCCTTTCCGCCACTATCTGGACCGCCTCCCCGCTTGGGACGGGACCGACCGCTTGCCCGATCTGGCCCGGCGGGTCTCCGCCGAAGCCTGGTGGACGGACTGCTTCCATCGCTGGATGCTGGCCCTGACGGCCCAGTGGATGGGGCTTAATCCGCGCTATGCCAACAGCGTGGCTCCCATCCTGGTGAGTGAAAAACAAGGGATGGGCAAGTCCACCTTCTGCCGTTCGCTCCTTCCGCCGGAATTGTCGGCTTATTATACGGACAGCCTCGACCTGTCCAATGTCGCGCAGCTGGAACGCCGGTTGGTGGAGATGGGGCTGTTGAATCTGGATGAGTTCGACCGCATTCCCGTCCGCCGCCATCCCGCGCTGAAAAACATTCTCCAGCTGACGGACCTGCACATCCGGAAAGCCTACCAGCGCGATACCCGCCGCTTGCCCCGCATCGCTTCGTTCATCGGCACGTCCAACACCCGCGAACTTTTGTCCGACCCTTCGGGCAGCCGCCGTTTCCTTTGCGTGGACGTGGTGTCGCCCATCGACAGCGACGGAATCGACTACACGCAGGTCTACGCCCAGCTCAAGGCCGAGCTGGAGCAGGGCGAACGCTATTGGTTCACGTCCGAAGATGAGGCCGCCATCCAGCAGCGCAATACGGGCTACTACCGCATTTGTCCGGCTGATGAAGTCTTCAGTCAGTATTTCCGTGCCGCCCGTCCGGATGAAGAAGGCATGATGTGTTCCCTGGCGGAAATCCTGTCTCTTTTGCGTAAGAAATTCCCCGGTGCCCTTTCCGGCATCCGGATGCAGGACTTCAGCCGCGCCCTCGTGGCCGCCGGCGTGGAGCGCAAGCACACGATAAAAGGGAACCGTTACCGGATTGTGGAAATTCCTCAGTGATTTGTTTGTTACACCACAGCATTTCTTTTCCACTTTTCCGTCAATTACACGGTTGGTTTTCTTGTCTATCGAGAAATACATCCGATGCACTTCCTGCGGGGAGAAACGTCGCAGATATTCGTTGTAACTTTCGTCTCAAAGGTGAAACTCATCGTTTATCAGCCAGGCATATTCTTCCTCAAACAGTTCTTGAAAGATGCCTTTCACTTCGTTTCCGTCCTCGTCATAACGTTTGTATTTGGCACCTCTTCGATGAAGAAAAGCGACAGGCACTTGATGCCGCGCTTGAATAGTTGGCGTTCTTTCTCAAAATGCGATTTGATGGTTTGAATTGGAATCTCATGTTCTGCTTTATTTATGGCAACAAGATTTTTGCCCATTCCGCGACTTCCTTGACATACATTTTCTTCATCTCGCCATTAACGAGCCGAAACAGTAATTGGGCTTCTTGGTCTTCTGCTGAATTGTCATAAACATACAAACGATCAACTATTGGTGCCAGCACTTTACAGTTTTCTATTGACTTGGTGTATCTTGAAATGATTTTTTTAATCGGAACATCGTGCCCTCCAGCCATAACCCGTTTCGCAATTCTCGCCGCATTGATTGATGGATGTGTCGTAGAAATGAAAAACAAACGGATGAAAAACCCCTCCCGTTTCGCTCGGTTTATAAAGTCTATCTTGTCATTTGCCGACATTACCGTTTCAAATACAAAGCTCGTGTGATTGCGCAGGCATTTTTCACGCAGTTCGGCACAATAGTTGGCAGCTTTCCATACAGCCTCCTGTGAGTTCCAGTCACCAAACTTATTTTGCGCCACTTCGTCAGGGTTGATGTACAGAGTGCCTTCTGCCCATTCGTGGTGTAAGAACCTCTGCGTCACAGATGTCTTGCCAGAGCCATTAGGCCCGGCTATCACTATCATTTCGGGACGGCGTTCATCTTGTTCCATTGAGTGTCTCTTTTATGTCGTTTGCCCATTGGGCCTGTTTTTTCAAGGCGTTTCTTTGCATTTGTGCAAAATACTCTTCCGTGGCTTTCCGGTTGCTTTTCTTTGCTTCCTCGGCCACTTCCTTCATGATTTGTTGCAACATTTCCTCCGTTGGCTCTTGCTCCGGATTGAAACGATAGGCATTCAGTTCTTTTTCCGACATAATTGTATATAGTTTGTTGCATTTACAAAGATACACAATCAATTTGGCAAACGACCCTCGTGCGCCTTAAATTATCTTTCGGGTGGTTTTTTCGCTATACGTTTTGAACAACTAGTCGAAGTCGTCTATCACGTTGTCGTTGGCTGCCGAAGCGTCGCGCATTACGAGTTGGATAAATGCTACGATAATAAAATATGATTGTAAATCAGAAAGTTATCATTTGTTGAAAAGAGAATAGGTAATGGTTTGGAAACAACTGTTCGTCCTGAATACAAATCATTATCTATCAGTTAATTGCGATGAGCTATTTTGAAGATAGGTAATGGATTTGTAACGTGCTAACTTCTGTATTCTTCATCGCTTTGAAGTGGGTGATTAGCTGGCACAAAGATAAAATCTTTATTTTAAATTGCCAAGTTATAATTGTGCATAAGCCTATGTTGTATGTTAAAAAATGTCTTCTGCAATTATTTATATGTTAATTTCTTTACTATTAAACGACAAAACATCTATTTTTGCACACAAAAAAATGAAAATAAAATATGCCGATAGCTGATTTTAAATACAGAAAAGAAATAGAAGAACTAATAAATGGCGGGGTACAATTACCACCATTATATCCTGTTGACAATAAGTTGGCATATAGGTTCGTTTTTTCTGCAACTCCTGAAAAAAATCACATACCGGTTTACAAACAGAATCCGAGACGGGTAATTACTGCGGCAGAAAATAATAAGCTTACAACTTCTGGTTTTGCCCTATCGTGCTTCGAAAATGAAGGAAATGCCATTGAAAAATTTAACGCTCTTAAAGGTTCAATGCGCAATATTGCTTTGGCTATAGGCGATTCTTTAAGTTTTGGTGTTTTAGTCAATTCGGACGGGTTAATAACAAACGCTAATGCTGAATCTCATTTTGACTTATATGAATATAAAGATTGTGATTTGTTGAAAAAATTCACAGTAAAAGAAACATTATTATGAGAGCATTTGATGGTTTGAATTTTAGCTTTGATTTCAGCAAGTTCATAAAAGTTGCTGATTTAATCTATTTCGATGGTCCTTTGCTTTCTCATTATATTAGTGAAAAAGGTGAGAACTATTTATTTTATTGGGTGGATGCGGATGCTCATGCCAATAGGTGGATTATAATTCGCACAGACATATTTACTATTCAGAAATATTTAGACAAGAAAATTCCATTAAGTAGTATTATAACTTCTCCTAATGATGGATTTGTATATATTGTAGATATTGACGAGAATATACAATATAACAATTGTAAAATTGTTTCTATTGCACAACTCCCAGAGGATTATACTCCAACAGATGATTCTTATTATAATTTTAATCTAAAAGATGATATAGATTTATCTGCTATTTCGCAAAAGTATTCATCAGGTATTTTAGAAATTCATATCGGTGGACGTGATGTAAGATATGGGAGTATTCCTTTAAACAAATTTGCTACAATTATTCCCAAAATCGAGGACATAAGAAAATCTATGTCTTCCAAATATATTAAGAATCATAAAAAAGGAATTACAGACAAAACCAATAAACAAAATATAGAAAGAGAATTACGCTTAGATACACAATATGAATATATGTATTCTCTAGCAGGTTCTATAAGGATTATTTTAAAACCTATTAATCAACAAATTGCATTTGGAGAAACTTATGCAGATGATTTTGCTAAAGAATTTGTTGGCTTGTTTGTTTCAGGATATTCTAAGGGAAATATATTAAAATACTCTGAGTTATATGACAAACAAACCATCAAGAAATATAATGATTTTATTTCATTTCTTCATACGGAAGGATTATCTTTCGGATTAAAATGGTGCAACATATCTTCGCAGATTTCTATTTGTGAACAGATTAATATTGATGACACACACAAAATCCTAACAAATTTATCTGACTTTGAGTACGATGATAAAGAAGAAATCAAAGTAGAAGGGAAATTTTATTCTTTAAATGTCAGAACTGGAAGCTATTCTTTTGAATCAATTGAAGGAGATGACTTCAAATCAACTGGCTTCTTGGATGAAACTCGTAAACAAGTTGCTTTTGGTATATCGTTTAATAAGACTTATCAAGTCATTATCGAGAGAAAAGTGACAGAGCAAATTGGGCGAAAAGAGAAAATTAAAGATACTATTATTTCTTTTGAAGAGAAAAGGGAAAATATAGATTCCTAATATTATTCCATATACACTTTTAGGTCGTCTGAAACGCCCAAGACATAATTGTTTCGTTTGTGAGCTGTATATTCCGAAACTCGTGTTACCGTATCTTTTTCTAAAGCGATAATAAGCAAGCGGTTTTCATTCATCACTTCCTCATAGACCTTTGGAAGTTTACGATACATGCCACGGGCAAGTACGACAATGATGCCACACTTGCCTTGAAGTAGGAATTTAAGTACATCTCTTTCAAGGCGAGAATGGAAACCACTTACAACGGCAACATCAGTATGCTTGCTTATTTCTACCGCCCAATCAAGCGTGGGCAACACAACGGAAGTGGAAATCTTGCGTGATGCAAGAAATCCAATCTTCCGCCTGTTCAGCAAGTCTTTATTTCCAAGATAAATACACATCACTTTATTCTTCGTTCAGTTCGTCGCCCATGCGGTATTTAATGTCATAGTTGATGATGAAGTCGAGTTCTTCTTCGGTGAAACCGTAATGCTTGGCAAGAACTTTGTCTATTTCGTCAATGATAGGCTTAGATTTTTTGGGATAATACTCCCGATATTCTATACGTCCAGTAGATTTATAATTGGCGATTTTTATATTAGCTTTGTTCTCTAAATCGTTCATCAGACTATCCGTTAAGAGTAAGATTTGGGTATTGTCAAAATACTCAAATGGCATATCACCTATAACAGTTTTAGTAAAATTATGTCCGTCTGAATAGTTAACATAATACCAATAAAACAGAGATGAGTTCATAAGCGCAACAAAAATGTCCTTATTATAGCTATCTTGGATATAAAAATACTTATCCCCTGTAGATTCTGATATTTTGTCTCCTTTAAAATAAGACCTGTGATTGAGAATTTTACCAAAATACCCGTATCCGTAACCATAATAAACAAAGTTGGAATTCACGTTTTCGGATTCATAAGAACCTATTTTTCTCTTCATCTTCCAAATATTCTTTATAATAGATTCTTCAATTTTTGTATGAATTTTAATTACAGAAAAATCCATTACCGATATAGTTGATTCATAGTAATTCAATGTCTGAAATAAGTATTGTCTGTATTCAGAATAAAATTTGTTATAACATGTAGTATTAACACTATGATTAGCGACTCCTTTTTGAAGTATTGGAATAACCACTCTAATATGCTGCAAATTATCAAATAATTTTCCAGGTCTATCATCAAAAAATGCAAGAGATGCAAATGAAGCATTTGCAAACCATACCTTTTGAAAACTTTTCATCCTTGGAGTACAAAAAGCAGACATCTGAATAATCATTCCATTTCTTGAGCCTATATGAGATATATTGAGTGTTCTCTCTATGACATAAGCATATAAATTGCCAGAATCAAGACATCTATAATTGCTTATAATGTATTTTTTGCGAACTTTACTATATTCCACATACGGCGGATTGCCGATAATCACATCAAACCCTCCGTTGTCATGGATAATCTGATAGAACTCCGCCAACCAATGGAAAGGCTGATGCGAAGCAAGCCAATCCTCGTATGGCATGGACGTTGTTGCCTTGTGTAAACGGCGGTTGAGCAACTCGTTGAGTTTGGCAAGGCGCTCATTCAGTCCACGCTTCGCTTGTTTGAATGCCGCCATGTCCTCGCTTTGCGTAAACTGCACGGCCTTGAATGTCTCGTAAGCCGTGGCGACAAGCTGCATTTCGGTTTTCAGCTTGTCCTTGAACTCGTCATTCGCCCACATCTGGTTGAAGTCGGAAGGGTTGTCGAGGTCTTTGGCCAGTTCCTTTTCCGTGGCATACCCTACCAACGTGTTGCCGCAACGGATGTTGAAGTCGATGTCCGGCAATGGGTCAAGACCCATGTTATCAGCACGGAAGTCCACCTCCACCACCGCCATCATCTTCAGGAACAGGCGCAGCTTGGCTATCTCGGTTGCCTCCACCATGATGTCCACACCATAAAGGTTGCGCAGGATGATGCTCTTGTATATGAAGTATTGGATGTTGCTACGGTACTTGTGGGCGATTTCTTCCAGTTCCGGCTTGAACCAGTTGGAATTCTGCGCGTTGAACTCCTGCATCCGCTCGATGCACACCTCATAAAGCGGCTCAAGGATGTTCATGGCGGCGAAAAGGAAAGCCCCCGAACCGCAGGTAGGGTCAAGGATGGTGACACGCTGCAACGCCTTGTAGAAGTGGAGAACAAACAGGCGGTCGTCGGCATCGTGCAGCAAGTCATAGACAAACGAGCGGATGTCGAGGTTGTAGGTGATAAAGTCGTTGATATGCGTGATTTCCCCTCCGCTGATTTTCTCCAGCAGCGTATCGCAGCGTTGCAACCGTTCCACGGTCTCGCGCCATATCTCCGTAGGCAGTGCGAAAGCGTCCGACGTTTTCGTATTCCAGTCCTTACGGCGTTCCAGCAGGTCGGGCTTAGTAGTGTCAAGTCCAATAGCAATGTTTTCAGGAATGCGGCTCTGCCAGTCTGCCGTATGCCCTTTCTTCACGGCATCATATATATAGCGGTCACCGCTTTCACGCAGCGTGCGCCACACATAACCATCCGGCTTGAACGCTTCGGGTGAGGTTTCCGAAACCTTGTCCATGAGAAACGGCAGGATGCAGTTCTTCCCGATGTACTCGGTGATGTCCTCCTTGGTGTAATAAGCCCCCATCTGCGCACGGTCGTTGATGTACTGCTCGAAGATGTAACCCAGCACGTCGGGGTTGATGTCCTTTCCGCTTGCCGTGATGTGCGTGTCCAGATGCCACCGCCACGTGTCGAAAAATTTGAACAGGCGGACAAAGGCTTCGTCCTCGATGTCTATGTCTGCATAGTCGCGCTCCAACTGGTGTTCCTCGAACATACCGCCGTTAAGGTATGGTATGCGCCCGTACACGTTCTCGAACTCGTCACTGTGCTTGGGCGAGTTCAGCCCTCCGTGGAACAATTCGGAAAGGAATCCGCGGTAGAAGGTCTTGAAAAAGCGGTTCTCACCACGCTCACGCTGCACCCACCTCAGCTTTTCCTGCAAATAGTCGAAGTTGCCGTCAAGGAAGCCTTTCTTCTGTATGAAGTAGCAGAACATGAGGCGGTTGAGCATGACGGACGTGTACCATTGCTTGTTGCGGTTCTCCGTGGCGGGTATCTGGTCGTCGATGCCGCTGATGAAGCCGGCAAACGCCTTGTGTTCCTTGCGGAAACCCGCGTAGAAGTCCTTGGTGATTTTTTCCGAGTTCACGGCAAACGCTCCCTGTATGCGCTCTTTCACGTCCACGATGGTGGTCTGTTCATCAATGTCAAACGACAGGTCGGACAGCTTGGAGAACAGGAAATCCGCCTTGTCCGCGTTCTCGTACTCAATGGTCACGATGTCACGCTTTTCCACAGTCTTTACCGGGGCAATCCACTGCTGGTGCTCCGTGCCGGGAATGAAGAAAATGCAGATGTAGTCGTTGGCACTGCGGCGCAACTTGCTGTCAATGCGCTTGCAAAGGGTGTTCGTGGGTATTTCATCGACAGCGCACGCCAATATCTGAAAGCCATTACGCTCGGCTACGGTGACAATCCAGTATTCCTTGTCTTCAATAGCTATCGGTGCGAGTTCCGCCTGTCCGTGGAACCTGTTCCAGCCCATTTCGGTGATGAACAGCCCACGGAAATCGGCATCCTTGATATATTGGTTGAATGTATTTCTTCTCATGATTCAAAAGGTTTTATGATTCTTGCCTAAGTCCCATCGAACAGATGATAACCGGGTCTTTATGGATGTTCCTGTTTTCGTCAATCCGGCACAGGGTCATGTTCTTGCGCATCTCCAACACGTATTCCACTATCTCATCGCTGGTGTTGGTGCGGAGCATGCGCCCTAACGTGAATTTCGCCCCTTCGAGCAACGGGTAGTTGTAGATGTCGTCGATGGCCAGCTTCAGCATGTCCTTGTTCTCCTGCGAAAAGAAAAGTGTCGGGGGATTTTTATAGTAGCTTTCCAGCAATGTGATGATACGGTAACGGGTACTGAAACGGTTGCCCAATACGCCGCCAACAGAGGTCGTTTCGTTGTTGATGGATTCTACCGCCTTTGCCACCAGTTCATGATGGTTGGCGTGAGGCGGCAAGGCAGGGGTATCCGCATCGCAAGCCAAGGCGTTCAGGATGCGTTTCTGCGACTGGCTCACCACGTTGCCGTCCATGTCAAGCCATGTCAGCACGTCGAAGTCGTTGTAGGTCTTGGCGTAGGTGATGACACCACCCTGCTGTCCGTCCTCCGCCGTTTTCGTGGAATACACGACATTGCTCAATGTCGGGATTAGCCTTTTCAGCTTCGGGTCGGCATCCGTCGCGTTCTTCCATATCTGGTAAGCCTGTGAAGAGAGGTCAACGTCGTTGTCATCCTCGTCGTCAAGCGAGCCGCTCTTCTCGTTGAACATATCGCACAGGTTTTGCTCGTTGCCCTCGAAGAACACCTCGTCACTGCCCACGATATGCGCGTTCTCGTTGATACGGGCGTTCAGGCGCGACCGCAGGCGGATGATTTTCTCCACGCCGTCGGCAGGAAAGAAAGAATAGCAGTAGATTTCATTCGCCTCCTGACCGATACGGTCCACACGCCCTGCACGCTGGATAAGGCGGATGATTGCCCACGGCAAGTCGAAGTTCACGATGACATGGGCATCCTGCAGGTTCTGACCCTCGCTGAGCACGTCGGTAGCTATAAGCACACGGTATTGTTCTGTGTCGGGATAGTCCTTGTCGTTGCTCTTGGGAGAGAAACGCTCCACGATGTCCGTCGGGTTCTTGCTGCCTCCCGTCGCACAGCCGACCTGCGGTATTCCGCGCCTTTTCAGTTGCCTGTAAACGTAATGCGCTGTGTCGGAGAACTGTGTGAACACGATAACCTTGTCCGCTCCGTGCTTCTTCTCCAACAAGTCCTCCAGCTCGTCCAGTTTCGGGTCTGCATCGGGTTGCCATGCACCGCACAAGGCTATCATCCTCAGCAGGATGTCGCAGTCGTGCCTGAGCTGCTGTTTCAGGGTACGCTTGAAGTATTTGGATGAAATCCACGAACAGGCATTTCGGTTCTCTATGATGGAATAGCACTCCTCTGCCTTTTCCATGTAGAAGTCGAAATCAGTAGGGAAAGAGATTTGCTTATCCTCTGTGGACTCATCGTCATCAGCATTGCCAAATATGCTCACGTTTTCGTCTTCATCCTCTACATAGTCATCGGGAAGCGAGCTTTCGTCACCGATGGGCAGCGGCAGCTTGCTGTCAATGGCATAGATGAACACGGCGTTGCGCAGGATATGGCGGTAGAGCGTCAGCAGGAAGGCGAAGCCGCTGCTGTCTATGCGCTTGAAGAACGTGCTCCGGCAGAAACCCATCATGCGCTGTCCGGCACGCGAGAGGTTCTCGATTACCTGCCTTTCATGCGGCTGTATGTCAGTAGCCTTGTTCCCGTCATAAAAATGGATTAGCCCGTAACGGGGCAGTTTCAACTCTTCCATCAGGCTTATCATTTCAGGCGAATACAGGCGGCTGTACTGGTCGCCGGAAACAGTGGCTAACTTGACGGCACGGGGTATCCTGTCGGGAAAATAAGATTTCGAGCCATCAGGAAACAACAGGTATTTCCGCCCGTTGCCTTCATCCGTCTTGGCATAGTTCTCCTTGATGAACGTCCTTGTGCGGCGGATGAGGAACAGCTTCATCAGTTCGTTCCAGTCGTCCGCATACGGGCTTTTCTCGAACGCGCGGATGGAACGGATGTGGATGTCGCTATGCTTCCGCTGGAATTCCCTCTCGCCACCGATGGAGCGGATGTATTCTTCCGGACGTATGCCCAAGTCCTGGTCTTCACCTATGAACAGGCGGAGCTGGCTGCCCAAATCCGAGAAGTCCTTGTTGTATGGCGTGGCGGTGAGCAGCAGCACCTTGCTGCCCTGATGCTCGATAAGGCTGCGGATGTTGCGGTAGCGTATGCCATTGGTGTTGCGCAGGTTGTGGCTCTCGTCCACGATTATCAGGCGGTAATAGCGTGTCGAATCCATGTCTATCGTACGCGCCATTGACCAGACTTCCGCTTTCAGGTCGTACTTCCGGATATATTTCCTCCACATGTCCTGCAAGTTTGCCGGACAGATGATGAGCGTGCTGCTGGCAAAGGCCATCTCGTACAGCTTGGCGATGGCGCAGGCGGTAATGGTCTTGCCAAGACCTACCACATCGCCAATCATCGCCCCGCCGCGCTTGTCGTTGTTCAGGTTCTTCGCCGCTATCTTTACGGCGGTCTGCTGGAAGTCGAATAGGTCACGCCTGAACTCCGGCGGAAGCGTGAACTCCTTGATGCCGCTGCGTGCCTCTTGGCTCAGGTGGTAAGCCGTCTTCAGGTAGATGTAATAAGGCGGAATAGCCCTGTCACCCGCCCAACTCTCGTCTATTATCCGTGCAAGTTCCTCGGTGATGTCCAGACAGAACCGCTCGTTCCAGCGGTCATCAAACCACCGTGCCAGTTTCTCCGCACTGTCGCTGTCGGCGAACTCCGCGTTCAGCTCGCCCTGTTTGGTCAGCCCGGCATACGTCAGGTTGCTGCTGCCCATGATGGCCTGAATCTTGTTGAAGTTGTCATCCGGGCGGTGGGCAAGGTAAAGCTTGGCGTGCAACGGTTCTTTCAAGTACAGCTTTACACACACCTTTCCCTCCTTCAACTGTACGGACAGGCGGCGCAATGTCTTTTCATCGGCGGCGGAAGGCAATCCCAACAGAAGCTGGTTCCTGAAATCCTGCGCAATCTGCCGCTTGCAACGCTGCACGTATTCCGCATCGGGCATGGTTTCCTGGCGCGAATAAAGTCCGCGTATCAAGTCCTCGTCGGGGCGGTGCATGCCAATCAGCAGGCGGCAATACCTCATCCTGCGCTTGTCATCCTCGTACACGTAACCGCCGGGTAGTTTATCAACCTGTTCCACAATCAGGTTCCAGCCGCGCAGATTGAAATAGCCTACACAGAAATCAACGCGCTTCACCCCGGTATTTTCAATGATGCCGCGAAGCCCGTCCGTAAACTTTATGTCTATGTTGTCGTATATCCTCGCCATTTTCTCTTGGTAAGAGTTATAGTTGATATTGCAAATATACACATAATATTATAGAATCCAAGGTTTTGCACCATTCATAATTGAATGTGAAAGTTCTTTTATGCGTGGCTTTATGTGTGGTTTTGTGCGTGGAGTTTTGAGCATATTCTTCTTTCTTGAACGTGTCAAATCTCTAATTTTCAGTATTCAACAACTTGAACTATAACTCTTACCAAAAGAACCCGTTTTTGCTTAACAGGTTTCATTTGAAAAATTCCGGTTACAAATTTTTCAGAATAAGTTTGTTCGCTTCGTCTACCACGCTTGTGTCAAGCGATGCAAGATATATGCGCGTGGTTTCTTCCGAATCATGTCCCATACCTTCGCTGATAACCGAAATCGGTATGTTTATGCTTCTGGCGATGCTTGCCCAGCAATGGCGGGCGCAGTGCATTGTAAGCGGAATGTGCAATCCTGACAGGCGGGCAACCTCTTTCAATGTCACGTTGATGCGGCTGAGGGCGTTGATGTATTGCTTCCGTTCGTCTGTGCATGGATTGGTTATTATCGGCAGCATATAACGGGTGGCCGGATTCTCCCCGTACTTGGTGATGATTTCTTCCATGCACTTCTCCCACTTGATTGTCAGCTGCTGCCCTGTCTTTCTCCTGCGATATGTCAGGATGCCGTTTTTCAAGTCCGACTTTTTCAAATAAGCCATGTCAATGAACGACATACCACGGGTGTAAAACGAAAAGAGGAACATATCCCTTGCATAGTCCAGATGCGGTTTCAGGGCCAGGTCAAGTTCTTTGATGCGCTTTATTGCCTTCAATGGCACGGCACGTTTCACGGTCTTGTCAATGCCTGTGTAAACATGATTGAAAGGATGTTTCTGTTCCGTCAGTTCCTTTTCCACGGCACGGTTATAGACGGCGCGGAGTATGCGCATATAAAAGGAGATGGTATTGAGACAGTTGTCGTTGGTTTTCAGCCATGCCTCATAGAGCATCATTGTATCGCTGTCTATCTCGCACAGAAGGATGTCCTGCCCCTTGCGGAACTTCATAAAACTGGCTAAGGCTGCGGTGTAGGTTTCTGACGTGCGTACTTTGCCGAGCTGCTTCAACTGCCCGATGACACCCTGCATGAAATCGGACAACGATTGCCTGTTCGTCTGTTTGTTAAACCTCTCTATGATATTGCCGGCAGTGTATTTCCCGCCTTGCTTGTCGCATTGCGCGATGATAGCCTGTAACCGTCGGATGTCCCAGCCAATGTGTTCCGCAATGCTGTGGAGATGCCGTTTCCTGTCCTCGCTGGCTCCGGGAATGATTCGGACAGACGATATTTCCTTGTCCCATTCCGTATCAAACACGAGGAAATCTGTTTTGATTTGGCGGGCTGTTCGCCCGTGGATTACCTGATAGTAGATGTAGCCCTTCTTGCCGTTTGTGGCGGAAGGACGATGTTTTACCTTGATGTATGCCATTCACTTTAATTTTATGGTTTGAATTCATTCTTTCATTTCTCATTTTTTTCAAGCAACCTATGGAAAACGGCCAGCGTGAAATCCACGCTGGCCGTTTTCATCAGCTTCTTGTATGATTCGATGATCACAGCCAATGTTGGGTACAAAGTCGCTTGGTGCTTGTCGGCAATCGTTCTTAACCGCTTGATTCTTTTTCAGTTTCTTAAAGATTCAGACGGTACGACCCGCCAATCTGGAAGCAGAATCCGGGTTGGGGGATGTTGCCCAGGTCGTAGTACGTGTGGTTGGTCAGGTTGCTGCCTTCGATGTACAGCTGGTAGCGTGGGGCGCGCCATTGCAACCTCAGGTCGAGCAGGGCGTAGGGATGGTATGAGGTGAGTGTCCCCGCGTCGTCGTGATGCGCGTAGCGGATGTAGTTGCCCATGCGGTCTTGCCAGCGGAAGGTCCACGTGGCCGAGAGGCGGCTCCAGATGCGGTGGGTCAGGCCGGCGGTGAACTTGTGCCGCAGGTACTCCAGCGCGTAGTTGGACTTGTAGATGGTCACGTCGTCGTGCCGTTTCTGATGGATATAGGCGTATCCGGCGTGGAAGCGTCCGATGAAGAACCGGTCGCCAAAGAGTTCCTGCAAGTCCCATGCCACATCGGCTTCCGCGCCATAGTTGTCCAGCTTGAAGTTGGCCGAGTGGTAGGCATCGTCTGCCGTGTACATCACCCAGTCTATCATGTCTTTGCCCTTGTGGTAGAACAGGTTGGCCGAGGTCCTTATGCCCGGGCGGCGGTATTGTGCGCCGAGGTTGAACGCCTGGGTCTCTTCAGGGCGCAGTCCGACGTTGCCTTCTTGCGTGGGGCTTTTATAGTACAAGTCCGTGAAGGTCGGCATACGCAAGGCCATGTTCCACGAGGCGGAAATCTTCCAGTCGCGTGACGGGCGGTAGGAGAAGTCCACGCCGGGATAGAAGTGGAACTTGTCATCATGGCCCGTGTTGCGGTTGGCCATCACACCTGCGGAGAGGGTGGCTTTCGGGAGCAGCACGTTGTGTTCCAGATAGTAGCTGAGGTTCGTGCGGTTGTCCCGCTTGTCATATTTCCTGCCGCCGTGCCAGGGGATGTCCACGTATTGTGCCTCGTCCAGCGGACGGCCTAATGAGGTGCTGAATACCCCTTCGTTGCGGACTTCCATGCCGAAGGCGGTTTTTCCGGCCACCGTCGTGAAGTATGCGTTCAGGTTGAACCCGTACACGTCCGTGCGGTGGAAGTTCTCGCCGGCGGATGAGTGCCGCGTGAGCTGGTAGTGGTCCAGCGAGCGGTTCCAATACAGGCCGGGGAGCAGGTGGAGCCATCCCAGCTTGGTGTCGGCCTGCACGGAGACGATGTAACGGTTCGTTTCCTCGTATTGGTTGTCGTATTTGGCCGAGTAGAAGGTGTTGGCCCCGTATTTCTGTTGGCTGAATCCGGCCTGCCAGCGGATGTCGGCCGTGGGGGTGGAGTAGCCTCCTTGGTAATAAGCCCGCCAGATGTCGAAGTCGCTGTTCTGCGTGGCCCCGTCCGTGCGCAGGTAGCTGCCGGACATCTGGTTGGTCCATGCGCCGCCCGAGAGGTTCAGCCGCAGGCCTCCTCCTCCGAGGCCGTAAGAGCCTCCGGTGGCATGGGCCTGGACATGCTTCTGCTTTTCGGCAGAGGTCACGATGTTGATGGCCCCGCAGAAGGCGGAGGTGCCGAACACCCGGGCGGCGGGGCCTTCCAGAATCTCGATGCGCTCGATGTCCTCAAGGGCCACGGGAAAGTCGGCCGTCAGGTGGCCGGTTTGCGGGTTGCTGATGTTCACGCCGTTGAGCAGTACGGTGATTTGGTCAAAGGTGCCTCCCCGGATGGAGATGTCCGTCTGTATGCCCATGGCGCCCCGTTGGCGGACGTCGATGCCGGCGGCATACTTCAGGAGGTCGTTCACACTCTGTACCGGCGCGTTCTCGATGGTCTTGCGGTCCAGTACAGTCACAATCCTTGCCACTTCCGTCTGGGTCAGCGGCACCCGGCTTCCGATCACTTCAATTCCGTCCATCTCGTGTACATTCTTTACGCTGGGGAGTTCCGTCTGCGCGGAAACCACGCCGTGGTTGGCGAACGTCAGCGTGGAGACAGCCAGCACGCCGATGGTCACTTCCTTGTGCAAGGTGTTGAACACGGCGTAGGGCTTGTTCACGAAATGGGTGAAGCGGATTACCGGTGAGGGTAAGTTTTGCTTCTTGTACATGATGACAAAAATTAGATGATAAAAAATGCGCCCGCTTTTCGGGCGGACGCAAAGGTACGGAAAAAAACGGGATGTCTTGTTCCGGGCTGTTGTTTTTTACATGGGTTTCACGCCCTCGGCCGTGGGCGGGATGTTCTTGATGGTGCCGTCGGCGTTGTGTTCCATAGGTTCCATCACGATGGAACGGCTGTAGCTGGTTCCCGTGGGCAGGCCGCCGTTGTGGCTGATGAAAATCCATTGTCCCTTGAAGTTCACGATGGCCGGATGCGTGGTGTTGCTGTTGCCGGCGATTTCCGAAATCACGCCTTTCACCTCGTACGGGCCTTCGATGTGGTCGGCCACGGCATACGCGATTTTCTCCGGCCATTCGCTGGCGTAGGTCAGGTAATACTTGCCATTGTGCTTGTGAATCCACGGTGCTTCCGTGAAGGGGTGGCTCTCGTCGATATGGATGCGTTTCACTTCGCCTTCCGTCTCGATCATGTTGTCTTTGAGCTTCACGATGTAGCATTGCCCGTTGCCCCAAGCGAGGTAGGCCTGTCCGTCGTCGTCGATGAACACGGCCGGGTCGATGCAGGCCCAGCTGTGCTTGGAGTCGAAGCAGTCGGCGTTGGTGAGCAGCGGCTTGCCCAATGCGTCGCGGTAGGGGCCGGTGATCCTGTCGGCCACGGCCACGCCGATGCCGCACCAGTTGGTGCTGACATACCAATAGTACTTGCCGTTGCGTTCGGCCACATGCCCGGCGTAGGCCTGCTTGCTGGCCGCCCACTTGAAGTCCTCCACCTTCAGGGGAACGGGATACTGGGTCCAGTGCTTCATGTCGGTGGTGGAGAACACGAGCCAGTCTTTCATCACATAGCCGTTCTGGTTGCCGTTCAGGTCGTGTCCGGCGAAGAGCCAGAGCGTGTCGCCCTGCACGAGGGCGGCGGGGTCGGCTGTGTGCAGGTGGCGGATGACGGGGTTGCCGTGGCTTTCAAACTCGTACTTCACCACGTAGCCCCACTTTTCCTGCAGCCGTTGCAGCTCGTCGTGCGTCAGGGAGATGACGGAACCGTGGCGGGGGAAGAAGTCTTTCGTGAACGCCTTGGGTTCGGAGAACGTGTACAGGTCCTTGCTGGTCTGGTATTCGTAGCGTCCGCTGGTGTACATGTCATACATCAGCACATATTCCTCCTTGCCGTTGAGCTTGAAGATGCTCGACCCTTCGACGGGTGTCTTTCCTGCGTATGCGTCCAGGTATTTGAAGTCCTCTTTCCATTTCCCTTTCAGGCTTTTTGAGACGGCCTGCTGGATGCCGTTCTTGATTTCCTTTCCGTCCGCGTCCTTGGTGTTGCCCTTGTAGAACAGGTGGAAAGTGCCGTCCTTTTCGATGATGTCGTTGTCGATGCTGCCGTATTTGGCGGAGAAGAGCCGTTTCGGCTCGCCCTCGAACCCGGTGAAGTCCTTGTTGGCATAGGCATAGTACGTGACGAGGCTCTTGCGGTCGTCGCGTTGCAGGGTGAAGTAAATCATGTATTTCTTGGCCTTGCGGTCGTAGATGGTCTGCGGGGCCCACACCCAGTAGGCGTCCGCGAAGTGCTTGGGATAGTCTTTGGACAGGTTGATTTTGGCGTGCGACCAGTGGATCAGGTCGTCCGACTTCAGCAGCACGATGCCCGGGTTCTCGTTCCAGCCGTATTGTGCCACCTTCATGTCCGTGGCCACGATGTAGAACCGTCCGTCCTCGCCGCGCAGGATGTGCGGGTCGCGGATGCCGCCGCTCTCGCTGATGCTGTCCGAGGATACCACGGGGCGGTTGCCGTTGAGGGCGCGCCAGTTCACCCCGTCGTTGCTGAGCGCGAAGCGGAGGTGTTCCTGTTGTTCGCCTTGTCCCTCGAAATAGGCGAAGAGGTAGCCTTCGAACGGTTTGCCATCCGGTTCGTCGGTGCAGAATGCGTCCTGTCCCTGGCCGAGGGTCGCGGCCAAGAGCAGGGCGGCAAAGAGTCTGTTTCTTTTCATGTCTGTCGTTTTTTTATGGTTATAAGTTTATTGTCCGGTTCGGGGGACGGGCCGCAAGCTTCCTATTTCCTGAAGGAGGAGGGGCTTGTTCCAATCCGTTTCTTGAAAAGGGTGGTGAAGTATTCCGGCGTCTCGAAATGCAGGCGGTAGGAGATTTCCTTGATGGAGGCCGGCGTGCTTCGCAGCAGCTCTTTGGCCCGGTGCAGCCGCAGGTTGATGAAGTACTGTGCGGGTGCCAGCCCGGTGTATTTCTTGAACGTATGGCGGAAGGTGGCGTAGCTGACATTCAGGTGGCGGGCCACGTCGGGCATGCTGACCTCTTTCTCCACGGAGGCTTCCATGAAGCTCCGTGCCCGTTCCACGATTTGTGGGAGTTGGGGCGAGGCGGAAAGCTCGCGGTTGTGGCTGGTCATGAACATCAGCCCGAGCAGATGGTTCACGATGCCGGCCAGAAGTTGCTGGAAGTAGGCTTCCTGCCGTGTGGCCGTCCGGATGGCCTCGCGGTAAAGGGCGATGGCGGTCTCGTCATGCCCTATGTGGTAGAGCGGGCTTTCGGGGGCGAAGAAGCCGGCCTCCGTCCGGTGGTCGATGTTGGTGCCTTGGAACCCGATCCAGAATTCTTCCCATCCCGTCTCTTCGTCCGGATGGTAAGTGTGCCATTCGCCGGGGAAGAGGAGGAACATGTCGCCTGCCGTGATGTCGTGCCTTCCGCTTTTCCGGGTGGACAGTGTCCCTTTACCTTCTATTATATATAGTAGTTGGTATTCCTGCAGCACGCGCCCCTTTTCCGGGCGGAAGAGGTATTCCTGATGGTGTCCCGTGGGGGGATAGTCCTCGTGCGGGCCAATCTTTTGATAGCCTACGGAGCAGACTGTAAGTCCCCAAAGGGCGTCCCGGCGGTTCTCGGCGATGTATTTGATGGGTTTCATGATGCAAGTTTACGAATATTTTTCCAAGGCGGAAAGCTTTTCAGACATTTAGTGCAGGTGATATGACAAAAAACATAGGGCGGAAGTCGGATGGTTTCCTTATATTTGCCACACGGAAAAGCAATGTGACACAAGAATTATCTGTTGGTATCATGGAAACATCTTATTATCTGGCGGTGGACTTGGGAGCCACGAGCGGGCGTACCGTTCTGGCGGCTTTCGACGGTCAAAAAGTAGAGCTTCGGGAGCTGACGCGGTTCAAGAACCCGATGATTCCCATGTCCGGGCATTTGTATTGGGACTTGCCCGCCCTTTACTATCAAGTGCTGCAAGCCTTGAAGCGGGTGGCGGAAGAACGGATTCCGCTGGTCTCTGTGGGAATTGACACTTGGGGATGTGATTTTTCCCTGTTCACGGCCGACGGACGTCTGGCCAGTCTGCCGTATAGTTATCGCGACGCCCATACGGAAGGCAGCATGGAGAAGTTTTTCGCCCGTGTCCCGGCAGAGACGGTATATGGCCATACCGGCATACAGTTCATGGAGTTCAATTCCTTGTTCCAGCTGGATACGCTGAAACGTGAGGGATGCAAGGCGTTGGAGATGGCGGAAAAGATACTTTTCACTCCCGATGCCTTGTCCTATCTGCTGACGGGACAGGCGGTGGCCGAGTATACCGTGGCCTCCACGTCCCAGTTGTTGAACCCCTCCACGGGCGATTTGGACGCGGAGCTGTTGGCCGCGTTGGGATTGCCTCGCGGAAAGTTCGGTCGGGTGGTGTTGCCGGGCACGGTGGTCGGGCGGCTCACTCCCCAAGTGCGGCGATACACCGGGTTGCCGGAGCTTCCGGTGGTGGCGGTGGCCGGACATGACACTGCGTCCGCTGTGGCGGCCATCCCGACGGTCGACGGGGACTTTGCCTATTTGAGTTGCGGGACATGGTCGTTGCTGGGCGTGGAGATGGCACACCCTGTCATCACGGCCGACAGTTTCCGCCATAACTTCACGAACGAGGGCGGACTGGACGGCACCACCCGTTTCCTGAAGAACATTTGCGGGCTGTGGCTGTTCGAGCGTTGCCGGGAAGAGTGGCACGACGCGCCTTCCAATGTGGCGGAACTGGCTGCCACTTGTGAGACCTCTTCCTACGAAGGGCTGATTTTCCCGGACTGGGAAGGTTTTGCCCATCCGTTGTCGATGCCCCAGGCCATCCGCGACTATTGCGGGCGGACAGGGCAGGAGGCGCCGCAGACGCCGGCCGATTATTGCCGCTGCATTTTCCGCAGCCTGGCTTTGCGCTACCGTCAGGTCGTGGAACAGCTGCGGACCATGGTGGACATTCCCATCCGTCGTCTGCACGTCATCGGCGGCGGTTCGCTTAACCGCCATCTGATGCAATATGCAGCCAATGCCACGGGGCTTCCCGTAGTGGCCGGTCCGTCGGAAGGTACGGCTTTGGGGAATGCGCTGGTTCAAATCCGTACGGCAGGGGGGACGGACTCTTTGGCCGGAATGCGCCGTTTGTCTGTCGCTTCGGTGGACACGGTGACGTATGAGCCGTCCGGTTCGCCGGAGTGGGAGGAGGCCTACGCCCGTTTCTCCCGGTTGCAGGTGCAGTGACTTATTCATTATTATATAGATTAAAGGATTGGCTTTATGAAAGACACTTTGATTCAGCAGGCCTATGAGCTGGCCCGCGAACGTTATGCCGCCGTGGGCATCGACACGGAAAAAGTATTGGACACGCTGCAGGGGATTCCGCTCTCGCTGCATTGCTGGCAGGCCGACGACGTGATGGGCTTCGAGTCCGGCAGCGCACTGTCGGGCGGCATACAGACCACGGGGAACTATCCGGGCCGGGCGCGTAATGTGGACGAGCTGCGGGCGGACATCCTTGAGGCCGCATCCATGATTCCCGGCAGGCACCGCCTGAACCTGCACGAGATTTACGGCGAGTTCGGCGGCGGGTTCGTGGACCGCGACCAGGTGGAACCCAGGCATTTCGAGGGCTGGATGCAATGGGCGCAGGAGCAGGGCATGAAGCTGGACTTCAACTCCACGTCCTTCTCCCATCCCAAGTCGGGCAACCTCACCCTGGCCCATCCGGACAAGGGCATCCGGGACTTCTGGGTGGAGCATACGCGCCGCTGCCGGGCCATCGCCGAGGAGATGGGGCGCAGGCAGGGCGATGCCTGCATCATGAACCTCTGGATACACGACGGCAGCAAGGACATCACGGTGAACCGCATGAAGTACCGCGAGCTGCTGAAGGACTCCCTCGACCGCATCTTTGCCACGCCCTACGCCCACATGAAGGATTGCGTGGAGTCCAAGGTGTTCGGCATCGGGCTGGAGAGCTACACGGTGGGTTCCAACGACTTCTATATCGGCTATGCCGCCCAGCGCGGGAAAATCGTCACTTTGGACACGGGGCATTTCCATCCCACGGAGAGCGT
Source organism: uncultured Paraprevotella sp. (assembly GCA_944320765.1). Classification (GTDB taxonomy): domain Bacteria; phylum Bacteroidota; class Bacteroidia; order Bacteroidales; family Bacteroidaceae; genus Paraprevotella. The sequence goes on along the minus strand of CALUIS010000009.1, from coordinate 2,777 downwards.
GGCCGACAAGGTGTCCGCGCTGCTGCTTTTCGTGCCGGAACTGATGCTGCACGTCAGCCGTCCCGTCCGTTGGGATTCCGACCATGTGACCATCATGAACGACGAGACGATGGACCTGTGCAAGGAAATCGTGCGCTGCGGGGCCTTGGACCGCGTGCATATCGGGCTGGACTATTTCGACGCGTCCATCAACCGCATCGGTGCTTACGTCGTCGGGAGCCGCGCCACGCAGAAGTGCCTGCTCCAGGCCTTGCTCGAGCCGTTGGGCACGCTCCGCACCTACGAGGCGGCCGGGAAGGGCTTCGAGCGGCTGGCCTTGCTGGAGGAGTGCAAGTCGTTGCCGTGGAATGCCGTGTGGGACATGTTCTGCCTCAGGAACGGCGTGCCGGTGGGCGAGGAGTTCATTCCGGCGGTGGAAGATTACGAGAGGCGCGTGTTGTCTAAACGGAGTTGAGCATGGAAGTCGTTTGGGGCTTGTTGATTATTGCCGTCGGCAGTTTCGGGCAGTCCAGCTCCTACGTGCCTATCAATAAGGTGAAGGCATGGAGCTGGGAAAGCTTCTGGCTGGTGCAGGGTGTGTTCGCCTGGCTGGTGTTCCCTTGGTTGGGGGCCTTGCTGGGCGTGCCGGAAGGGGACACCCTGCCCGGCCTCTGGCGGCAAGGGAACGTGCCGCTGGTGATGCTCTACGGCGTGTTGTGGGGCATCGGCGGACTGACGTTCGGGCTGAGTATGCGCTATCTGGGCGTGGCTTTGGGGCAGAGCATCGCGCTGGGCACGTGTTCGGCCTTCGGCACGTTGCTGCCGGCCTTGTGGGGCGGGACCGACCTGTTCCGCGGGCAGGGGCTGTGGCTGCTGGCCGGGGTGGCCGTCACGCTGGCGGGCATCGCCGTCATCGGCTATGCGGGCAGCCTCCGGTCGAGGAACATGTCCGAGGAGGAACGCCGGGCGGCCGTGAAGGATTTCGCCCTGACGAAAGGGTTGCTGGTGGCGTTGCTCTGCGGCGTGATGAGTGCATGCTTCGCGCTGGGGCTGGAAGCCGGAAGCGACATCAAGGCGGCTTCCCTCGGCCGTGGGGTGGACGCCCTTTATGCCGGGCTGCCCGTCATCATGCTGGTCACGGGCGGGGGATTCCTCACCAATGCGGCGTACTGCCTGTGGCAGAACGCGAGGAACCGCACCTTTTCCGATTACGGGAAGGGGCGTGTGTGGGGCAATAACCTGCTGTTCTGCGCCTTGGCCGGCGTGTTGTGGTACTCGCAGTTCTTCGGCCTCGAGATGGGGAAGAGTTTCCTCGCCGGGCATGAGGTGCTGCTGGCCTTCTCGTGGAGCATCCTCATGGCGTTGAACGTCACGTTCAGCAACGTGTGGGGCATCCTGCTGAAGGAATGGAAGGGTTGCGGGCGGCGGACGGTGGCCGTGCTGGTGGCCGGACTGGCGGTCCTGGTGGGGAGCATCGTGTTGGTGGCCGTGGCCCAACAATAAGAATAGGGATACTAAAAAAACGGAAAGATATGGAATCGATTTTGAATGGCCGCCCCCGTCTGGAGGCGGAAATCAACCAAGTGGCCGAAGTGGCCGGATATTTGTGGCAGAAAGGGTGGGCCGAGCGCAACGGCGGCAACATCACGGTGAACGTGACGGACTGCGTGGACGATGCCATCCGCGCGATGCCCGCGCTGACGAAACCCAAGCCCATCGGGGCAGTCTTGCCTCAGTTGAAAGGATGTTATTTCTATTGCAAGGGGACGCAGAAGCGGATGCGCGACCTGGCCCGCCGCCCGATGGAGAACGGGTCGGTCATCCGCATTTGCGACGACTGTGCCAGCTACGTCATCATCGCCGACCAGCCGGTGCTGCCCACGTCCGAGCTGCCGTCCCACCTGAGCGTGCATAACGAGCTGCTGGCCCGCGGCGTGCCTTACAGGGCTTCGCTGCACACCCATCCCATCGAACTGGTGGCCATGAGCCACAACCCGAGGTTTCTGGAGAAGGACGTGGCCACCACGCTGCTATGGAGCATGATTCCCGAGACGAAGGCTTTCTGCCCGCGCGGGCTGGGCATCATCCCATACCGGCTTCCGGGGTCGGTGGAGCTGGCCGAGGCCACCATCCGCGAGCTGTCGGACTACGATGTGGTGATGTGGGAGAAGCACGGCGTGTTTGCCGTGGACACGGACATCATGTCAGCCTTCGACCAGGTGGACGTGCTCAACAAGTCGGCCCAGATTTACATGTCCGCCAAGAGCATGGGGTTCGAGCCGCAGGGCATGACGGCGGAGCAGATGCGCGAGATGTCCGTGGCCTTCCACCTGCCCAAATGATTCTGAATGTCACATAAAAAAACGAAAGATTATGGCCAAGAGATTTGCCTTTAAGATGTTCCTCAAGCCGGGCTTCGAGGAAGAGTACGCCCGCCGCCACGCCGCCTTGTGGCCGGAGCTGAGGAAGCAGCTGGCTGATGCCGGGGTGCGCAACTATTCCATTTATTGGGACAAGGACACGAACATCCTGTTCGGTTACCAGGAAATCGAAGGGGAGACTTCCTCGCAGGACATGGGGGCCGACGAGGTGACCCGCAAGTGGTGGGATTACATGGCGGACCTGATGGAGGTGAACCCCGACAACTCCCCCGTGACGGTGTCTCTCCGCGAGGTGTTCCATCAGGACTGAGGTCTATGGTATTGAAGAAGAAAATGTAGCGAAAAGAAGGTGTGTCGAAATGCACACCTTCTTTCTTTTACGCACAAAGCCCCGACTTTCACAAGCTGGGGCTTTGT
>CALUIS010000008.1 GCA_944320765.1 uncultured Paraprevotella sp. | reverse complement strand
ATATCTAACTCAATCGGGCAGGTCCTCTTCCAGAGGACGGACATCCGGGATCTTTTTAATCAGCCGACAGTCCCCGTCAGTGTTCCGGAGACGGGTTCTGTCGTACAACTTACTTTATGGTAAAATTTCTCCGGACAGCAGTGGTTCAGGAACCTTTTTCATTTACAGCCTTTACCCTTTCCCGAAAAGGGACTCCCCGCACCAGCCTCCCAGAAACGCGGATGCCACACCGGCCAAAACACTGACCGACACATACAGGAAGAAAGCCTGGTAATGTCCGTCACGAAGCATCTCCACACCTTCGTGGCTGAAAGTGGAAAAGGTCGTAAAACCGCCACACAAGCCTGTGGTCAGGAACAGCCTCACATCCTCCGGATAATGGAAACGCGCCGACCAGACATAAAACAAGCCGATAAGGAAACTACCAGCCACATTGACACCCAAGGTGGCCCACGGGAACAGGAACGGCACCACCCACCTGTGCATGGCACACTGCACGCCAAAGCGTAACAAACTCCCTACCCCTCCGCCTATAAAGACCGGAATCCACATCCTTAGCATATCCCCACTTTTCTTTTTGCGTCGCTCAACCAGGCATACATCTTTCTCATCCGGCGGCAGGGCAGCGACAAGTACAGCCCCGCACCCGGCGGAAGCCTGAATCCGCTCCGCGCCATGTCTTCTTTCAGTTCCAAATAAAACCTGCTTCTTTTCCATCGCGCCTTAGGAGTGTACAGCGCCAAAGCCATCAGGTTCTCCAGGCGGTCGGCTATCATGTCCGGGAGATAAACGTCATGCATCTCGCGGGGGACAGCCGCCTTCCGCAAGCCGTCTATCGCCGAGGCATACTCCGTATCCCAGACGAAACGGCTGCTCGTCGTGTCCGCCCCTTTCTCATACACGTTCCCGTACACCACATTCACCGGCTTCCCGGTCCCGAACACGACCCTCAACCAGAAGATGTAATCCTCTCCCATACAGATTTCCCGCGGAATGTCCCAGACGTAGGGCGTCAGCGCGGCACGCCGGAAAAGGCTTCCCCACGGCACACCGATGGTACCCTCCGCCCTCACGGCCAGATGGCGGAACTCATCCATCGGAATCCGCTCCTTATAATGCTTCCCCAACAAACGGCCGTTCCCCAAAACGATGTCCACTTCCGGCACGGCTGCGGCATACAAGTCCGATATGGCAGACCGGGGCAACCGGTCGTCCGAGTCCACGAAAGCGACCCATTCCGAAGAGGCGGCCTCCACCCCGGCCCATCTGGCCGCCGACCGCCCGCGGTTCTCCTGATGGATGACCTTCACCCGCCCGTCTTTCCTGCCCCACTCGTCACAAACCTCTCCGCTCCGGTCCTCGCTCCCATCGTCCACCACGATGATTTCCAACGCCCTGTAATCCTGCCCAGCCACGCTCCCAATGCAACGGCCTACCGTGTCCTCGGAATTGTATACCGGAATCACCACCGACACGGTCCGTTCCCGGAATTCCCCCATCCTGTCTTCTGCCATATACCCCAGATGCTATGAAAAAGGCCGCGCTTGTTCCTACGCGGCCTATTGGTTCGTCTATTCTTGCTATTCCCACTCGATGGTCGAAGGCGGCTTGGAGGAGATGTCGTAGCATACGCGGTTCACCCCCTTCACCTTATTGATGATGTCGTTGCTCACCTTGGCCATGAAGTCGTACGGCAGGTGTGCCCAGTCGGCCGTCATGGCATCCGTGCTGGTCACGGCGCGCAAGGCCACGGCACGCTCGTAAGTGCGCTCGTCGCCCATCACGCCCACGCTCTTCACCGGCAGCAGGATGACACCGGCCTGCCATACCTGGTCGTAAAGCCCCCAGTCGCGCAGCCCCTGGATGAAGATGTCGTCGGCATCCTGCAGCACGCGCACTTTCTCCCGCGTGATGTCGCCCAGGATGCGCACGGCCAGCCCCGGCCCCGGGAACGGATGGCGGGTAATCAGATGCTCGGGCATCCCCAGCTGGCGTCCCACACGGCGCACCTCGTCCTTGAACAGCCACTTCAACGGCTCGCAGAGCCGCAGGTTCATCTCTTCAGGCAGGCCTCCCACGTTGTGATGGCTCTTGATGGTCTTGCCCGTGATGTTCAGGCTCTCGATACGGTCGGGATAGATGGTGCCCTGCGCCAGCCACTTGGCGTCGGTAATCTTCCGCGCCTCGGCGTCGAACACCTCCACGAAGTCGCGGCCGATAATCTTGCGCTTCTGCTCCGGGTCGGTCACGCCTTCCAAATCCTTGAAGAACTTGTCGCTGGCGTCCACCCCGACCACGTTCAGCCCCAGGCACTCATAATCATGCAGCACGTTCTTGAACTCGTTCTTGCGCAACATGCCGTGGTCCACGAAGATGCACGTCAGGCGGTTGCCGATGGCACGGTTCAGCAGCACGGCGGCCACCGAAGAGTCCACGCCTCCGCTCAATCCGAGAATCACGCGGTCGTCACCCAACTGCTCTTTCAGTTCGGCCACGGTAGAGTCCACAAACGAGGCCGCGCTCCAGTCTTGCCGGCTGCCGCAGATGTCCACCACGAAGTTCTTCAGCAGCAAGGTACCCTGCACGGAGTGGAACACTTCCGGATGGAACTGCACGCCCCAGAGCTTCTCGCCTTCGGCCTGATAGGCGGCGTTCCGCACCTTGTCGGTGGAGGCTATCACCTTGAAGCCCTCCGGCAGGCGGGTGATGGTGTCGCCATGGCTCATCCACACCTGGGAATTTTCCTCGAAGCCCTTGAACAGCGGGTTCTCCCTGTCGAACCATGCCAGGTTGGCACGTCCGTACTCGCGTGTGCCGGCAGGCTCCACCGCGCCGCCCAGCACGTAGCTCATGTACTGCGCCCCGTAGCAGATGCCCAGCACGGGATACTTGCCGCGGATGCCGTCCAGGTCTATCTTGAAAGCCTCCTTGTCGTACACGCTGAAAGGAGAGCCGCTCAATATCACGCCTATCACGTCCGGGTCGTCCTTCGGGAACTTGTTGTAGGGCAATATCTCGCAGAAAGTGTCCAGCTCGCGCACCCGCCGCCCGATGAGCTGCGTGGTCTGCGAACCGAAGTCAAGAATAATGATTTTCTGTTGCATATAATAGATTCTTATCTGATTGTGAACGCAAAAGTACAACAATTTATCGACACGGGCAACTTTCCCCCGCCAAGAATTCCTCCGCCTGCGCCAAGGAATCCGGCTTCCCCACGTCCAGCATTCTCAATCCAGGGCAAGGACTGGCATATATCGGCTCCTTGCCACACACCGAGAGATAGAAATCAATCACGGAGAATTTGTCCGGCCATCCTTCAAAATAAGGGAACAGGCGGGGAGAGAAGGTATGGATGCCGGCGAAAGCGTAACGGCGGCAGGCTTCCACGTCCAACTTCGGATAAGGGGATTTCACCTCTCCGGTCTTGACGTTGGTCCACCCCACCAGGCGGTCTTCTTCGTCGAACAGCAGGTAACGCTGCGTCCGGCGTTCGCTCACCAGCAGCAAGGCCGCCGCGCCGCGCCCCTTCCGGTAGAACCCCGCCAGGTCCACATTGCTCAGGATGTCCACGTTATGCACCAGGAACGGCTCCCCCTCCCCGTTCCCCTCCAACAACAAGGGCATGGCTTTCCGGATGCCGCCGCCGGTCTCCAGCAGGCAGCCGCCCTCGTCGCTGAAGCTCACCTTGGCCCCGAAGCCCCCATGCTCCTCCACGAAGCGCACGATTTGTTCCGCGAAATGATGCACGTTGACGACAATGTCCGAGAACCCCGCGGCCACCAGCCTGCGGATTTGGATTTCCAACAGCGGTCTCCCGCCCACCGGCACCAGGGCCTTGGGCATCGTGTCCGTCAAAGGTTTCAGGCGGGTGCCCAGCCCCGCCGCGAATATCATGGCTTTCATGCTTCTGTTTCCTCCGCGCCTTTACTTTATGGCATTCCATTCTCTGCCAATACCTATGCAAAGATAATACATTCTGCCAAATTGTCAAAATGTCACGGACGGTCCGCGAGAATCGCATATTCCGGGCGGAAGGAAAGGACGGTCGGAAATACGACCGTATTTCACGGGTGCAGGATGAGCGGAATGTCAGCCAAACAGCAGATTCCCTTGCATTCCGTGCGCCAGCCGCCCGCGTCCGGCGCACGGGCCGGGCCGGCGCGTCAGCAGGAATGGGGAAACGGTGACAAACCGCTTCCCCATTCCTGCCGGGGAAGACACTCCATCCAGGAGGAAAAAAGCCTTCCAAAGCCCCATTGTTTCGTTTTTCCGGACAAAAAATCAGCATCCGGCAAAGAACTTCCCACCGCTTTGCGGCAAGAAACAAATTTCTTTCAGCAAAGACGCAAATTTCTTGCCGCAAAGAAACCGGGATTTGGGCGGAGAAATGCTCGTATATGGCAGTTCCCGCGCCCGTTTTTTAACAACCGGCGTCCTGGTTTGTGCTTCATGCGCCAAAGACCTGTCACGGATTCCGGCGAAACCCTTTCTTTTTGATACGAAAATCCGGAATACCCGATACATCATGACATCCTTGTCGCGGGCCTTCGCCCCCCCACACCGAACCACTCCTCCCGTTCCGCCACGGCCCCCGCGGCGGAACGGAAATGCCGCCCGAACGGGAATAAATCGTCCGCGGAAAAGAAGAATGTGACAAAAAAGCCCTACCTTTGTAAGGGGAAAGGCTCGACAAGCCTTCCACCCCCCATAATTATGGAATCTCTATGACACAAGCAGCAACCCACGCAAAGGACAAGAGGACGGCCCTCATCATAGGCGCCGGACCGGCCGGCCTTACCGCCGCACTGGAACTCCTCCGCCATACGGACATCCACCCCGTCATACTGGAAGCGAGCCGCCAAGTCGGCGGACTCTCACGCACGGTGGAACACAACGGAAACCGCATAGACATCGGAGGGCACCGCTTCTTCTCCAAAGACCCCGCCGTCATGAAATGGTGGACAGACCTGCTGCCCATCCAAGGGAAGCCGGCGGCAGACGACCTCCCCGGCCCGCACGCCAAGGCATTCCCGGCGGACGGGCCGGACCCCGAACGGGAAGACCGCGTCATGCTGCTGCGCCACAGGCTCTCGCATATCCTCTACAACCGGAAGTTCTTCACCTATCCGGTCACATTCAACATGGAGACCCTCCTCAACCTGGGCTTGTTCCGGAGCGCGTATGCCGGAGCCGGCTGGATGTACGCCAACATGTTCAAACGGGCCGAGACCTCGCTCGAGGACTTCTACATCAACCGTTTCGGGACTCCGCTGTACAACATGTTCTTCAAGCATTACACCGAGAAAGTGTGGGGACTGCCGCCTTCCAAACTGGACGCGAGCTGGGGCAGGCAACGGGTAAACGGCATATCCATCAGCACGCTGCTCAAGAACTTCACCCGCCAAAAGGCACATCCCCGCAACGACATCAGGCAGGAAGGTGTCGAGAAATCACTCATCTCGAACTTCCTCTACCCCAAACTGGGACCCGGACAACTGTGGGAGGAGGCTGCGCGGGAAATCATCCGGAAAGGCGGGGAAATCATCCTGGGACACCGGGCATGCCGCCTCAACCTGCAAGACGGGAAAGTCCGTGAAATCACGGCCACCACAACCACCTCTGGATGGGGCTGGAATATTTCTGCAACGAAGGAGACGCCCTATGGCGGCTTTCCGACCAGGATTTCATCACGATGGCACAGCAAGAACTGCGGCGGACCGGCATTCCGGGCGGCATGGCGGACGTGGAGGACGCCACCGTCATCCGGGAGCGGAAAGCCTATCCCGCCTACCATGGCAGCTATGCAGAACTGCCGGAAGTGACCGGGTGGCTCGACGGCATACCCAACCTTTTCTGCATCGGGCGCAACGGGCAGCACCGCTACAACAACATGGACCACTCCATGCTCACAGCCATGGAGGCCGTAAGCAACCTCCGCGACGGACGCGCGCAACCTCTCCTTGTTAAAGAAGACGGCGGCCTTGCTCTACCTTGCCATACTCCTCGTCAACGGGTTCCACATCGGGACATCTCCCGACTCCGAAGGCTACTTCACGGCGGGCGCACACCTCTTCGGCGGCAATCTGGACTTCTTCCGCACCCCCGTATTCCCCTTGATATGCCAATCAGCCCGCGCGATGTGCGGCCCCTATGCCCCCTACGCCATTTCCCTCCTCCTCTTTGCAGCGTTCCTCGGCTCCGTCACCGTCCTCTACCGTACACTCTCGCTGCTGTCAGAAAGCAAAGGGGTACGGACTGCCGCCACGGCACTTTACGCCTGCAACCCCGCCGTGGTCAGCTGGTGCGTGGAAGACATCGGCACCGAATCATTGGCCCTCTCCGGAATGGTCTGCCTTTGCCACCTGCTTGCCCTGGCCTTCTTCCAACGCCCTACGGCACGCGGCATCCTGTCCATGGGCGCACTCATGTTCCTGCTGGTCATGCTGCGCCCGTTCTTCATCTGCCTCACTCCCATCCTGCTCCTCGCCTACCTTTACTTTTTCGCCACGTCACGCGCCAAGATAAAGGCCGCCGTCATCTTGTCCGCCGCATTCGTGACGGTCGCCCTACTTTCTTATTGTCTCGCCATCCAAGAGCAACACGGCATGTTCACACTCTCCAAAGTCTCAGCCATCAACCGCTGCATCATGGCCTCCCCCCAGGACCACAAGGAGATTCAAAAGTTCTGGACCACTTCCGAGGGTTTCCCTGAATACGTGGAAAGCATCGACCGGAAAATATCACAAGACAAACTGGCATACGCAAAGGGAAGAATACGCGACTTCCTGCTGTCCTGCCCCATGTATTACCCCAATGCCGGGTTCGGCACTGTCGGCAAGGTCATGAACAAGGTCGTGGGCTTTCCCTTATGGTTCACCTACGTCTTCGTGTTCCTTTTTATGTCATGGCAATGGACCAGAAGGCGGGAGAAAGACACATTCCTATACTCCGCCCTGCTATCCTTGTGCTGCATCGCCACCATCTTCACCGCCGTCTGGGGGGCCTACGCCGAGTTCCCCCGCCTGATGATGCCCATGTACCCCTGCCTCTGCCTCATGGCCGGCATGGCATTGGACAAGGCGGCCCCGCTCTTCCGCACTGCAGCCTCCGGAAAAAAGTCCTGAGGACGGGAAGCCTACTGCCGGACAGGACGCGCCGGGAATGTCTCCCGGATGCCTTGCTCGCGATGCTCGAGCCGCACCTCGATGCCGAACTTCTCATGCAGGTGCAGGGCCAGGTGCCGGGCGGAGTACACGCTGCGGTGCCGCCCGCCCGTGCAGCCGAAGGCGAACATCAGGTCCGTGAACCCGCGCTCCAGATAACGGGCCACATGCGCGTCGGCCAGCTGGTAGACCCGCTCCAGGAACTGGAGGATTTCCCCATCGTCTTCCAGAAAGCGGATGACCGGCTCGTCCAGCCCCGTCAGCGGCTTGTAACGCTCATAACGCCCGGGGTTGTGCGTGGCCCGGCAGTCGAACACATAGCCCCCGCCGTTGCCGCTCGCGTCCTCCGGAATGCCCCTGCGATAGGAAAAACTGAACACGCGCACCACCAACGGCCCCTTTCCGTCATAACGCGACGCGGAGGGCCGCTCCTCCACAAAACGAGGCAGGCGGACCATCTCATGCAACAATCCATATAAATAAGGATAAGGGCAAGCCCCCTCCTCCAACAAGCCGCGAAGATTCCCGATGGCCGCCGGGATGCTCTTCAGGAAATAGGGCTTCCGCTCGAAGTAGCCCCGGAAGCCGTAGGCGCCCAACACCTGCAGGGTGCGGAACAGCACGAAACGCCGCAACCGCTCGCGGAACAGCACGGCATCCACCTCGGCAAACGGGCGCGAAGCCTCCAGATACACCCCCGTCAGCTCCTCGCGTAGCGCGGGAGCGTAATGCGCGGAGGCCTGCCACAGAAAGCTCGCCACATCGTACTCCACCGGACCGCGACGCCCGCCCTGATAATCGATGAAATGAGGCCGCCCCTCATCGTCCAGCATCACGTTGCGCGCCTGGAAATCACGGTAGAGGAACGTGTCCCTCTCCGTCCGGCCCACCAAATCCGCGGCCATCTGGCGGAAGTCCGCCTCCAGCCTCCCCTCATGGAAATCCAGCCCCGTAGCCTTCAGGAAACAGTATTTGAAATAGTTCAGGTCGAAAAGCACGGCCTGCCCGTCCATGTCAGGCAACGGGTAGCAGCGGCTGAAGTCCAGCCCTTCCGCCCCTTTGTACTGTATGCGGGGCAACGCCGCCATCGTACGCCGCAACAGCTCTTTCTCCGCCTCCGAATAGCAGCCGCCCCCGGCACGGCCTTCCGCCAAGGCATCATACAGGCTGCGGCGGCCCAGGTCGTCCTGCAGGTAACACATCCGGTCTTCCGACACGGCCCGGACATCCGGCACGGGAAGCCCGCACGACACGAAATGGGACGACAGATAAAAGAAAGCCTCGTTCTCCTCGCGGGACGTACCCACAACACCAATCACCGTCGCGCCTCCCGCGTCCGTCATCCTGTAATACGTACGGTTGCTTCCCGCTCCGGGAATCCGCTCCACCTCACGGGCCGGGCAACCTTTCCATACCTCATATAACCGCAACAATCTTTCCATACGCTTCATCCTTTATGTCTCCAAATCGCCATCACCTTGGCATGAATGGCATACACGTTGAGTACGCTGACCCCCAGGCAAAGCAGGATGCCCAAAATGCAGGAAGGCCAGATGCCCTCCACCTCCATCTGCGGGAACATCAGCAGGAGCATGTCCAGATAATATCCCCGCAACAAGACCAGAAAGCCAACGGCCAGCAGGAACACCAGCAGGTTCATGCCCACCGTCAACACCTGGTAGGGCAAACCCACCCGCCAGGGGCTGTAGCCGATGAGCAGCAGGTTCTCCAGCTTTGCCGTATTTTTCTGCACCAGCAGGTAGACACTCAGCATCAGGATATAAAAAGACAGGACACTGATGAGCAGCCCGACGCTCATCACCACCCCTGACACGATTTTCAGGAAATAGGTGGTGCGCCCGGCATCCAGCTTGTCATCCTCCGTCTCATACCCCTTCTCCTGCAGGAAACGCGCGATGCCGTCGTCCGTGGGATTGTCCACCTCCACAATCAGCCTCGTGGGCGCGGTGTCCGCCCCCGGGGCGAAAGCCCGGTTGCTCCAGTCCATGAAGCCCTCCGGCACCAGTATCGTGTTCAGCCGGTTGCTGAAGCCCACGACCCGTCCCTTCAGCATCTCCTCCCGGCCTCCGCCGCGCAGCCGCACGTTCAGGTCCACCATGCCGACCACCCCTTCTGACAGTTTCGGAAGAGAGCGGCTTTGGGCGAACCCGAAATTGTAAATCGCGAGATAGTTGCGGGGCAGGATGATGGGCACCACAGGGTCGCCCGGCTCGAAGTGCCAGTTCTCCGTGTCCGCATCCACGAAGCGGTCCGGTACGGACTCGAAAAACATGTCGGTACTCATATACCCCATGCCTTCCACGCCCATGCTCGCGCTCACCTCATACTGGCTCGCCGTGAACGCCCCCACGCTCTTGCAAAACTTCTGTTCCCTGATTTCCCTGATGTCCGCCTGCGAGAAGCTGCTGCTCCGCCCGTTGAAGGCCCCCACCATGCTGATGCGCTTGGAGACCACCAGATACTCGCTCTTGATAAAACCGTCCCCTTGGGTGAAGGCCGGTGCCACATCACAATAAAACTGAAGGCTCAACAGCACGATGAGCATTCCCAACAGGTTGGCCAGGAAGAAACCTGCAAACTGCGGGACGCTGATATGCTGACGCAATAATTTCCAAACCAAAATCATAACCTGAATGTCTTTTCGTAATCCAACGCGATATGTTTGCCGATGCTGGTCACGATGACACCGGCCCCTTGTGCGCGGGCCTCCTCCATCATGATTTCTCCCATAACCTTTCCATTCTCATCGTCCAGATGGCTCACCGGCTCGTCGGCCAGCAGGAAGTCGAACGGCTGCGACAAGGCCCGTATCATGGCCACCCTTTGCTGCTGCCCGAAACTCATCCGCCCCACTTTCTCGTGCATCTTGTCGCCGATGCCCAACGCGCCGAACCACTCCTCTATCTTCCGCCTCTTCTTGAATCCCGTCAGGTTGTTCTTGATGGCCACGTTCTCGTAGGCGGTCAGCTCGGGAAACAGGCGGAGTTCCTGGAACAGGAGGCTCAACGAACGCTTGCGAAGCTCCACCCAGTCCTTCACCTTGTTGCTGCGGATGTTCTTCCCGTCGAAACAGATGATGCCCTGGTAATCGTCGCGATACCCTATAATGTAGCTGCACAAGGAAGACTTCCCCGTACCGGAGCCGGCTTCCACCAGATACAAGTGCCCGCGCTCGAATGCGACCTCCCGGTGCCAGATGTCGCTCTGTATGTCATCGCGCAGGGCGAACACCTCCGGCAGCGTGTTCTTCAATTCTATCTTGTCCATCTGCCTATCTTAAAATCTCCTTCCACACATTACGTCCTTCCTCGCCCTTCAGTTCCAACGTGAAACGCCGGGCATCGGAAGAATACAATACCACGTCGCGGAAAAGCCCCAGACGCTCCAGACCTCCCGCCGCAGGCAGCATCCGCCTCAAGTTGCCCCAAAGGAAAAAGCGGCTCCCGCCGATTTCATCCTCCCATGCGGACAAGGTCGGGGTCTCCTCCGCGCACACTTGCGCAGCCAACTCCCCGTCGGGCGTCACGTAAAGCGTCCTGTCTTTCACACCGAAATAAGTCCGCAGGCCGCCGGCCGACATGAAGAAGCGGTTGTCCCCGAAGTCACGGAAAACCATCGCGCCCGTCCGGGCCGCGCTCTCCTTCCAATAAGGTGCTTCCTTCAGGAAGTCGGTGTTCTCCAGGCGAGCCGTCAAGAGATAGCCGTCGCCCAAAGGACGTTCCGGAAAGAACGTCGCCGCGAAGTCGCCGCAGATGCTCTTGATCATCAGGTCGGCATCCACCCCCATGTTCAGTCCCAAAAGGAAGGTACGCACCATGGGACTCTGTCGCAGCTGCTCCAGCAGGTACCCGCCATCGACATTCACGCAGCACCACCCCAAAGCGTCCGTCGGCACATAACGGGCATACGTCCCGTCAATCTCGCCCCCCAAGACAGCCAGCTGCTCATAATATCGGTTCACGTCCGGATTCTCCGAACGGATTTCCGCGTCTACCGTCAGCCCGTCCTCCTCCAGCTCCAGCTCCGCCACGAGGTTCACGTCGCCCAGGCTGGCATGGCCGGGCAGGCCCAGAAGTGCCTCCTTGCCATAAAGGTCGGGGAGCACATCCAGCCGGGCCACGAAGGCGCAGGACTTTCCCGCCTTTTCCACGTCCCCGAACACGGGAGACTGCATACCGCTCTCCTCCTTGTCCTGAAGCAGGCAGGCCGTGATTTCCCGGCGGTACACATCCATCTCGGCCTGTAGCCCCGGCCCCATGACCAGCAAGGCACGGTCGTCGAACCCGACCATCCAGCTGCCGCCCCACACGGTCCAATAGCGTCCGGCACGCTCTTCCGGCTCGCCGCACAGCTTTTTCTTCGCAGCCTCGCGGAACCATTCCGCCAGCTCGTCCCGGTCCGCCACCGCCGCCAAGAATCCCGTGAACTCCTTTCCGGACATAAAAACGTACGTCCGCTTCTCCCAATCAATGCCTTGCGGAATCTCCATTCCCTCGGGAATACAGGTGGCGAGTTCTTCCGCCTCCAGTCCCGTCCCCCGCACCAGTTCCGGCCAGTCCACAGCCATCAAAGCCTTGGGATGCGAAGGCAAGGCATACAAATAGGCATCGGACGACCACGCCCTATATCCCCAAAAAGCTCCTGCGCCCAAGATGACGGCCACAGCCGCCACCCCAATCCATGCTCTCTTCTTCATCGTTCTTAAAAAACAGTTTTACTAATGATTTCATTCCATGCCACCAGATGGGGGTACTTTATATTTCCTTTCGTCCCATATTCTCCACTGAATAGCAATTGCCTTTTTATCTCCTTGCCTATCGCCTCTATCATTTTCACACAGACAGAGTTGCCCAGCTGCTTGTATTGCTGCCCCACTGCGCTCACCTTGACATACTCGTCCGGAAATCCCATAATGCGCCAGCATTCCGAGATTGTCAGCTTCCTCACCCGATGATCTTCCGTCAGAATAAAGAAACGCCCGGAACTCTCTTGCGAAGGCAGCGTCGGATGTATCCCCTCCACCGAATAGATTCGGTTAGGCTGTTTGTGGACCCGCGACAAATGCTCCGTCCCCGGGCGGACCCCGACCTTGCGGATAGACTTGTTCCTGTACCCCGCAAATATCAATCCTGAACGGGGCTGCTGGTGCATCTGTTCCAACAAAGTATATTCCGACGGGTCAAGATACTCAAAATCCCCACTCTTGTCAAGGAAATCCTTCAGCGGCCTGCGGGGCATCGTCCGAAGCGAACCAAAATCAAACAGCTTGTCGCGCGAACCTATAATAATAATACGCTCCCGATTCTGAGGCACCCCATAATCCGCTCCATTCAATATCCTCCATGACACCTTGTATCCCAAGCCCGAAAGCTTCTCCAAAATCGTATTCAAAGTCTTTCCCCCGTCATGGTACATCAGATGCTTGACGTTTTCCAGGAACACCACTGGAGGACGTTTTTCATCCAATATCTGGCATATATCAAAGAAAAGCGTCCCACGGGTATCCTCAAATCCTTTCTGCCGCCCGGAGATGCTGAACGGCTGGCATGGAAACCCGGCGCATAACACATCAAAACGGTCCGGTATGAACGCCTTGGTAGAAGCACATGTAATATCCCCAAAGGGCATCTCCCAGAAATTCGCGAGATATGTCTTCTGCGCCTGGACATCCCATTCGGAAGAATACACGCAACGCCCACCCTGATTCTGAAGCGCAATCCGGAATCCGCCAATCCCGGCGAACAGATCGATGAAAGTAAATTCCGGACATCGGGTTTCAGGAAAAGGTACGGAAAAGAATTGAGGAAACAAACTGGCTTGAACGGAGCGCTCCGCCAAAATCCCGTCCGCACGCCCTTGAAAAGAATCCTCATCATAAAAATCACGCAACAACGGCAACGCCTTATCCTCATAGACCTTTTCCGAGGCATATCCCCGATTATGAAGATAGTGGGAAACAACCGCCATCCTCTCCTCGTCCGACAATGACATCTCCGCCTTCCTCTTTTGAGACCGCTCCGCCATTGCCCCCTTTATCAAACTTACACCACACAAATCACTTGTTTCCATCAATCCGTTTCACGTTATCTTTTCATATAGTCTCATTTTGCATGACGGATATGCATCAGGTGCACGGCCACCAGTGCCGCCGTCTCCGTCCGCAACCGGCTCCGCCCCAGACTGACGGAACGGAACCCGTTGGCCAACGCCAGACGCACCTCCTCGACGCTGAAGTCACCTTCCGGCCCCACCATCACCAGTGCGTCCCGGTCCGCCTCCAGCTCGTCCAGCAGGAACGGCTTGCCGCCGTCCATGGCCTTGTCCTCTTCCCGTTTCTCCGCCCCGGACACGTCAGCCTCATCATAACAATGCGCGATGAACTTTTGTCCGGCAAATGGGCGGGACACGAAACGCTTGAAGTCTTCCATCCCGTTCAATTGCGGCTTGAAGGCCTTATGGCTCTGCTTCATGGCCGACACCAGGATTTTTTCTATCCGCTCCGTCTTCACCACCTTCCGCTCGGAAAAACGGCAGTCCAGGAAAGACAGCTCGTCAAACCCGATTTCCGTGGCTTTCTCCGCCAGCCATTCCATACGGTCCATGTTCTTGGTGGGAGCCACAGCCAGATGCAGGCATCCCCTCCATTCCTTGCCCTGAGACCAAGCCTCCAGCACACGGAACAAGCACCGTTTCCCTGTGGCCGTCGTAATCTCGGCCCGATAAAAGGTACCCTTCCCGTCTGTCAGACGAATCTCATCGCCGGGCTGCAGACGCAGCACCCGCACACAATGGGCCGCTTCCTCCGCCGGAAGTTCCTGCACCTCGCCGGCCTCCGGCGCGTAAAACACATGGATTTCCTTCATGCCCGTCGTTTGATTTCATCCCTCAACTGGGATGCCAGTTCATAATTCTCTTCTTCTATCGCACGCTTCAACGCCTCACGTAACGCCTCTATGTTCACCGAGTTCACGGGTATGGAATACATTCCCTCCCCCACCTCGCGCATGTATTGCTGCTCCAACAGGATCTCGCCGATGGTTATCGGACAGTCGAACGTATAGGCCAGTATCAGGCAGTCCGCCGCCTTGCAGTAACGGATCATGTGGTACATCGCATGTTCCCGATACAAAATGTGACAATAGGTCACACCGGCCCCAACGGCCGCGATACGCACCTCCTCGATGTTCATTTCGCACTGCTGGAACGCCGCACGCATCACGTCCGCCATTGTAGACGGGAGGTCGCTCTTCTTCACGCCTTTCATCTTCATCAACAGCTGAAAGGCCTCACTGCGTTCCATCAGGACCGGCAAGATGCGTTTGCCGTCCTTCTCCCGCAAGAGAGCCATATAAGCTGCCCCGTCTTCCGTACATTTTGAAACGGTCAGCACTTTCAATTCTTTCACCTCCTCACTCATCATCCGGCTCACTCCTTTGCCTCATGTTTATATTTGAAGAATATGGAGAACAACACGGCTATGACCAAAGCGTAGGCCGCGAATATCATCCAGCAGGTATGCCATCCCGCCACGACCTCATGCCCCGTGGCGGTCTGCGGCAAATCGTACACGAAATGGTTGATGACGGCCTGTGCGGAAAGCGTACCTACCGTAGCGCCAAGACCGTTGGTCATCATCATGAACAATCCCTGCGCACTGCTGCGGATGCGGATGTCGGTTTCCTTGTCCACGAACAGCGACCCCGAGATATTGAAGAAGTCGAAAGCCACTCCATAGACAATCATCGACAAGATGAACAACCATACGCCCGGCCCGGGATTTCCGACGGCAAAGAATCCGAAACGGAACACCCATGCCACTATGGCGATAAGCATCACCCGCTTGATGCCGAAACGGCTCAGGAAATAAGGTATCAGCAGGATGCAGCACGTCTCGCTGATTTGCGAGATGGAAATCAGGATGTTGGCATGTTGCACGCCAAAAGTGTCGGCATATTCTGGCAAGTTGCCGAAAGAAAAAATGAACGGACTGGCAAAGCCATTGGTAATCTGCAGGCAAATGCCCAGACACATGGAAAAGATGAAGAAAAGAGCCATGCGCTTCTGCTTGAACAAGGTGAACGCACGAAGCCCCAAAGCCTCCGTCAGGCTCTTACGTTCCGAGGCCCGGCTCACCGGACAGGCGGGCAACGTCAAGGCGTATGCGGCCAGCACGAGGCTCAACGCCCCCGAGAAGGCAAACTGCCCGGCGTTCTCCTGCATTCCGCCCAAATCCACCACCCACATGGAGCAGATGAACCCGATGGTGCCGAACACACGTATCGGCGGAAAAGCCTTCACCGTGTCCAGCCCGGCACCGTCCAATGCGGAATAGGCCACCGAATTGGCCAAGGCTATGGTCGGCATAAAGAAAGCCACACTTAAGGCATAAAGCGTGAACAGCGTGGCGAAAGAAGCATGTGCGCCCGCCTCAAAGCCATAAAAGGAAGCGGACAACATAAACAATCCAGCCAACGCATGGCACAGGCTCAACACTTTCTGCCCCTGCAGCCAACGGTCGGCAATGATGCCCACCAAAGCAGGCATGAACAGAGACATGAATCCCTGCACAGAGTAGAACCAGCCGATGTTCTCCGCCATTCCTATCTTCACCAGATAGCTTCCCATGGAGGTCAGGTATGCCCCCCACACCGCATATTCCAGGAAGTTCATCACCGTCAAACGCACTTTCAAATCCATAGCTCTCACGTATTAACTTGTCCGCAGTCCTATTATCCTTGCAAACTTACACAAAAAAATCCGTATCCCTGCTCCGTAGGCGCAAAAAAATTACCCTCTTTCCGAGAAAGGAAAGAGGGTAAAAAAAAGAAGGTTGTCATCTCGACAACCAATCTTCCATTAACCTTAAATCTAATACCATGAAAAACACAATGCAAAGGTACGGGTTTTCCAGATACCTCCAAACATTTGGGCTAAAAAATGCACTGTGTTTAACATGTTTTATGAATTCAGGCGGTTTCTGACGGCCTTTCACTCCACATAAAGCACCAGTCCTTTCAAATATTCGCCTTCGGGATGATAAATATTGACCGGATGGTCCGCAGGCTGGTGAAGTTGATGGAGGATACGCACCTTTCGCCCGCTTTGTGCCGCCGCCGTGAACACTGCCGTCCGGAAATTGTCCTTGCTGACCACTTGCGAACAACTGAACGTGAACAAGATTCCTCCGGGCCTGATTTTGGAGAAAGCCTTGGCGTTCAGCCGGGTGTACCCCTTCAACGCCTGGCGGAGCGCATCCTTGTGCTTGGCGAAGGCCGGCGGGTCGAGGACAATGAGGTCATAACGGCTGTCCATCGCATCCAAGAACTTGAAGGCGTCTTCCGCATAGGCTTCATGACGTGCGTCACCCGGAAAATTCAGCTCCACATTGGCCCGCGTCAGGTCCACAGCCTTGGACGAGCTGTCCACGGAATGCACCGAGGCAGCCCCGCCCCGCATGGCATATACGCTGAATCCGCCCGTATAGCAGAACATGTTCAGCACCGTGCGCCCTTTGGCATAGCGTTCCAGCAACGAACGGTTGTCGCGCTGGTCCACAAAGAATCCCGTCTTCTGCCCTTTCAACCAATCGATATGGAACTTCAGCCCGTTCTCCACAGCCACGTCATCACGGCTTCCGCCGATGATGAAACCGTTCTCCTGTCCCAAGTCCGCCTTGAAAGGCAAAGTGGTCTCACTCTTATAATACACATTCTCGACAGCCCCACAAGTCACTCCGACCACGGCGCCGGCGACTTCATGACGCGCACAATGCATCCCCACACTGTGCGCCTGCATGACGGCAGTCTTCCCGTACACGTCCACCACCAGCCCGGGCAGGCCATCCCCTTCGCCATGCACCAGGCGGTAAGTGTCATTGCCCTTTCCGCTGGCCACCCCTATGGCACGACGCATATCATAAGCCACCTGCAGCCGACGCTTCCAATAGTCCTCATCAATGTCCCGGTCCTCAAAGTCGAGGACCCTGACGGCAATGGAACCAATCTGCCAATGTCCCACGGCGATGAAATCCCCTTCTGCCGTCAGCACCCGCACGACTTCCCCTTCCTCCGGCTCTCCCTCTATCTGTTGGATGGCACCGGAGAAGACCCAGGGATGGAAACGTTTCAGACTCTCTTCTTTTCCTCTTTTTAAATATACGTTCTTATACATAAGTCCTTTCTCAAAGTTGATTATGATTCTTCCACGACGGCCAACTGGTAATCACGGGTCTTTTTCAGGCTTTCCAGCTCCCGGTACAGGCGGATGCAGGCCCAGGCGTCGGTGGCCGCATACAGTTTCTGCCCTTCGCTCAACACGTCCGCCTCCCAGTTGGTCAGCTGTTGCCCTTTGCTGATTTTCTGCCCGAACACGTTGGCATACAGCTTCTGCAGGCTCATATCTTGTATTCCAAAAGCCTTCACGTAGTCTTGAAGCTCCAGGAACGCATGGGGTTCAAACTCATCCCTCTTGTGCAGCGAAGCGAAGTCGTCCCGCAACGACAATCCCACCTTCAGCACATTCTGGTTCTGCAACAAGCTCTTCACGCTATCCGTCAGGCCGATACGGTTCAGCCGGAACAGAAAGCAGGTATCGTCCGTGGACACTTGCAGCAAAGCGACCTTGTTCACCGCGCCTTTCCGGAACGACGGACGGGTCTCCGTGTCCACTCCCACCAAGGGGAACCCGGACAGGTAATCCACAGCCTTGGTTGCCTCCGGCTCTGTCTGAATCACAAAAATCCGCCCGTCGAACAAGACACGCGGCAACGTGGATATCATCTTTTTGTCAAATCTGTTATATAATGTTTTCATCTTTCAGCTTCAATTTAGTCTATATCGCCATAGCCGTCCTCCCCTTCTTCCTCACGTGCGGCATAGCGCACGCGGTGCAACGCGCGCATGGCATTGGCCAACGTCTGCCCCCAGTAAAGCACAAACGCATTCCGCACTTCCGCCACGGCCTCATACATGTTCTCATCCAGCCCCAGCCGGTAAGTCTCCACGAAATTCTTCACGGCCTGGTACACATCCGACAAATCCTCGGATATCGTCTTCACCGCAGGCTCGTCACTGAACCTCACGCCTTCGTTGCAAAAGTCCAGGTAGTCGTCGTCCTCGCCCATGATGGAAGACAAGGTCAGGCGTATGAATTCATAATCCTGTTCCGAAACGAAATCCTCCGGCAGGAAATCCTCCGCCCCTTCCACATCCTCCAGCAAGGAAGCCTTCAGGTAGAGCAAAGGCAAGAGCTTCAACACTGTATCCACGAATTCCGGACGCTTACGCCCTTCCGACTGCTCCAGATAGGCACAATATTCTGCGGCTACAGTTACAAATTCCACTGTATTACGGGAATATACGATATTCTTCATTCCATTCGCATTCATTCCAACTCCTATTTTTCCCTAAAAAGTACAAAGCTACAAAAAATTGGGGGAAAAAGTAGAAGAATTGATGATTTTCATTTACTTTTGTACTCGTTTTCATATCGAGAAACCCAAATGAACAAGAAGACTCCAACCGTACAAACCACCAAATTAGGCAATAAGATACGAAAGAACAAAAGCACGAAGGACAAAAGCCCCGCAGCGGAAGGAAAAGTGCTGAACGCGGGGGAAGAGCCGGTGGGGCATAAAGAGACCATCCGTTTCTTCTTCGGCCTGGCGTTGCTCATCCTCGCCTTGTTCATGCTGCTTTCGTTCACCTCTTACCTTTTTACCGGAGCCGACGACCAATGCCTGCTGGAAACCGGAAGCATGGAAGGTTTCATGAATTACGCCGGGGCGGTAGGAGCATACTGCGCCCACTACTGGATCAACCACTGCTTCGGGTTTTCCGCGTTCATCGTGCCGGCCTTCCTCATCGTGGCCTCCATGAAACTGATGCGGGCCTACAAAGTCAGACTTTGGAAATGGTTCCTCCATTGCACGACCCTGACCATCTGGCTGTCTGTGGCCGGCTCTTTTTTCCTGCAACAGTTCTTCGAGGGTCTGGACGGCTGGAACTTCATCAACCCGGGAGGCGACCACGGCCTTTTCATCTCCCAATGGCTCAACCAACGCATCGGCGCCATCGGCACTTTCATGACCCTGCTGCTGGTAGCGGTGGCCTACCTGGCGTATGTCAGCAACGAGACCATCCGGCTGGTGAGGCGCATCCTGAATCCGGTGGATTATATCAAGTCCAAGCTCCCTGCCAAGGAACATCCTGAGACGGGCCTCCCCGCAAACGGCACGACGGAACAGCCCGAGGTCCAAGAACCTGCAGACAGTCGCCGGAGGGAAGAGGAAGAAAAGGAAGAGGACATCCCGCACACCATTGAACTTGAAATCCCGCAAAAACAAGAACCTGCTCCCGTCCCGCCCGCCACGATGGAGGGGGGCGGGCACGAAGCCCCGGCACTCGAACTGGACATCGTGGAAACGGAAGAGGAAGAAGTGGCCGACAAAGACAGCAAAGGCGCGCTGGAACCTTACGACCCGAAGCTGGACCTGGAGAACTACCACTACCCCACGCTGGACCTGCTGGACAAATGCGCGGACGACACCATTCCCATCGACATGACGGAACAGAACCAGAAGAAAGACCGCATCATCGAGGTTCTCCGGAACTTCGGGGTGGAAATCGTGTCCATCAAGGCCACGGTGGGGCCCACCGTCACACTTTATGAAATCACGCAGGCACAAGGGGTGCGCATCTCCCGCATCCGGAACCTGGAGGACGACATCGCCCAAAGCCTGAGCGCCAAGGGCATCCGCATCATCGCCCCGATTCCGGGAAAAGGCACCATCGGCATAGAGGTCCCGAACGACAGGCCGCGCATCGTGTCGATGGAAAGCATCCTGAACAGCCGCAAGTTCCGCGAAACGGACTACGAGCTGCCCATCGCGCTAGGCAAGACCATCACGAACGAGGTCTTCATGGTGGACCTGGCCAAGATGCCGCACCTGTTGGTGGCCGGCGCCACGGGACAAGGAAAGTCCGTCGGGCTGAACGCCATCATCACCTCCTTATTATATAAGAAGCATCCGGCGGAACTGAAATTCGTCATGGTGGACCCCAAGAAAGTGGAGTTCAGCATCTACTCCCCCATCGAGAACCATTTCCTGGCCAAGATAGCGGAAGAAGAGGGCGAACCCATCATCACGGACGTGCAGAAGGTAGTGGCCACCTTGAAAAGCCTCTGCGCCGAGATGGACACACGCTACGACCTGCTCAAGAAGGCACGCGTGCGGAACATCAAGGAATACAACGCCAAGTTCAAAAACCGGCAGCTGAACCCGGAGAACGGGCACCGTTTCATGCCCTACATCGTGGTGGTCATCGACGAGTTCGGCGACCTTATCATGACTGCGGGAAAGGAAGTGGAGCTTCCCATCGCCCGCATCGCCCAGCTGGCCCGCGCCGTGGGCATCCACATGATCATCGCCACGCAACGCCCCACGACCAACATCATCACAGGTACCATCAAGGCGAACTTCCCGGCCCGGATGGCCTTCAAGGTCAGCTCGATGATCGACTCGCGCACCATCCTGGACCAGCCTGGGGCCAACCGCCTCATCGGGCGGGGCGACATGCTCTTCCTCAGCGGCAGCGAACCGGTGCGCGTGCAGTGTGCCTTTGTCGACACGCCGGAAGTGGAACGCATCACCACCTACATCTCCCGCCAGCAAAGCTACCTCGGGCCGTTCGAGCTGCCCAAGGTGGAAATGGAGAACGAGGACGGCGGCATGGGCGACGCGTCGGACATCGGCAGCTGGGACCCCCTGTGCGGACAGGCCGCGCACCTGATAACCGCCACACAGCAAGGCTCCACCTCGATGATACAGCGCAAGTTCGCCATCGGCTACAACCGTGCGGGACGCATCATGGACCAGCTGGAACGGGCCGGCGTGGTCGGGGCGGCGCAAGGCAGCAAGCCCCGCGAAGTACTGTACGCCGACGAGAACTCCCTGCAAATGAAATTAGACCAACTGGGCATCAAATAAACCAAAAAGATGAAGAAAAGAATCTGGATAGCGGCCTGCTGCATCGCGCTGGCCATGACGGGACATGCGGAGTCCGGCAAGGACGCGCGCAAGGTATTGGACACGACGGCTTCCCTCATCACCGGGAAAGGCGGCATAAGGGCAGACTTCAAGGCTGACAGCTTCGCCGGCGGGCAGCTCCAGGGCAGCACGTCCGGCACCATGTGCCTGTGGGGGGAGAAGTTCCAGATGACCACCCCGGACATGACCACATGGTACAACGGAGAGACGCAATGGAGCTACGTGAAAGCCAACGAAGAGGTCAACGTAAGCGTCCCCACCCCGGAAGAGCGGCAAGGCATGAACCCCTACACCTTCGTCAACCTCTACAAGAGCGGATACCATTATGAGATGAAAGAAACCACCCTGCGTGGAAAAGCATGTTACGAAGTGACGCTGACGGCCCAAGACAAGAAGGCAAGCCTGCGCACCGTCATCCTGGACATCGACCGGAAGACGTACGTACCCTTGTGCGTCAGGATGCAGCAAGGCGGAAACGGACACTGGACCCGCATCTCCATCCACGGCTTCCACACCGGGCAGGCCTTCAAGGCGTCGGACTTCGAGTTCAACGCCTCAGACTTCCCGCAAGCCGAAGTCATCGACCTGAGATGAACGCACACGGCAAAAACATTTTATATCAACAATCATATCACATCATGGAACATATACGTTGTTTGATTATCGGCTCCGGCCCTGCCGGATACACGGCGGCCATCTATGCAGGCCGCGCCAACCTCAACCCGGTACTGTACGAAGGCATACAGCCCGGCGGACAGCTGACCATCACGACCGAAGTGGAAAACTTCCCCGGCTATCCGGAAGGCGTGGCCGGCCCGGACCTGATGGAGGACCTGCGCAAGCAGGCCGAACGCTTCGGCACGGTGATCCGCGGCGCCATCGCCGTCAAGGCGGACCTGAGCGAAAGCCCTTATAAAATCACTTTCGACGACGACACCACGGTGGAAGCCGACACGGTCGTCATCGCCACCGGGGCCACCGCCAAATACCTCGGGCTGGAGGACGAGAAGAAATACGCCGGCATGGGAGTCAGCGCCTGCGCCACCTGCGACGGATTCTTCTACCGCAAGAAGACCGTGGCCGTGGTAGGCGGGGGCGACACGGCCTGCGAGGAAGCCACCTATCTGGCCGGCCTGGCGTCCAAAGTCTACCTCATCGTGCGCAAGCCCTTCCTGCGGGCCTCCAAAATCATGCAGGAGCGTGTCATGGAGAACCCGAAGATTGAAGTCCTGTTCGAGCACAACGCCGAAGGGCTGTTCGGAGAGAACGGCGTGGAAGGCGTGCATCTGGTGAAGCGCCGGGGCGAGGCCGACGAACAGCATTACGACCTCCCCGTCGACGGCTTCTTCCTGGCCATCGGGCACAAGCCCAATTCCGACATTTTCAAGCCGTGGGTGAAGACTGACGAGACCGGATACATCGTCACCGAAGGCGATTCCCCCCGCACCGGCATCCCCGGCGTGTTCGCCGCCGGCGACGTGGCCGACCCGCACTACCGCCAAGCCATCACCGCAGCGGCCAGCGGATGCAAGGCCGCCATCGAGGCCGAACGCTATCTGGCAGAAAAAAGATTGTAATCCATCCCCATATCGGTCCGTCCCGCCATTTTAACAGATAAAAAACGCACAAAGCTTTGGCGGAATGGACCGATATTCGTAACTTTGCAGCCGATTTAGTCCATCGAGGCTCAGAAAAGCGAGGCCACAAAGGCTTCCGCCCCATGGAAAAACCCGTTTAATCCATAAAAATGTACGCAATTGTAGAAATTAACGGTCAGCAGTTCAAGGTAGAGGAAGGCAAGAAACTGTTTGTGCATCACATCCAGAACGCCGAAGCCAACCAGGCTGTTGAGTTTGAGAAAGTGTTGTTGATTGACAACGATGGTAACGTAACCGTCGGAACCCCCACGGTGGAAGGCGCCAAGGTCGTATGCGAAATCGTGTCCCCGCTGGTGAAGGGCGACAAGGTCCTGGTGTTCCACAAGAAGAGAAGAAAAGGTTATCGTAAACTGAATGGCCACCGCCAGCAGTTCACCGAGTTGACCATCAAACAAGTTATTGCTTAACCCTAAAAGTTAGAAGAAAATGGCACATAAAAAAGGTGTAGGTAGTTCCAAGAACGGCCGTGAGTCAGAATCAAAACGATTAGGCGTAAAGATTTTCGGTGGACAGAAATGCGTGGCGGGCAACATCATCGTTCGCCAGCGCGGCACGGTCCACTATCCCGGTGCCAACGTGGGCATGGGCAAGGACCATACTCTTTACGCATTGGTAGACGGAGTGGTAGTATTCAAGAAGAGTGCTTACAGAGGCCGTCAGGACAGAAGCGTGGTCTCTGTGGAGGCTTTGGCCGAGGCCTAAGCATCCGCGGACACTTCCGTCACATCAGACAAACAACCGGAGGAGAATCCCGTCATGGGATTCTCCTCCGGTTTATTATATCCGGACCGGCAGTGCCGCTCATCTCACCCACACTTTGCGGTTTCCCTGGATATACACGCCGGGCTGCAAATCATCCCACCCTTTCCGGAAGTCTGCCGTCTTTCTCACCAACCGTCCGCCCAAGTCATAAACCGCACCGGCCTTGCCGTCCCCTTCCGCAAGCGTCACAGGCCGTACGCCTGTGGCATGAGGCACCTGCGAGGCGGACAAGGCGTCCCGGAGCGCCCCATAAGCGGCATACAGCTCTTCCTGCGTGTCATTCCCGTCCAACAAGGCCGCCTTTCCGCAGGCTTCCTCCAGTGTCTCACGCATGTTCTCGTCAGGCAGCGTGCCGTCCAGCAACCGGCCGGCAAAAGCCTCCATGTCTTCCAGCAGGCCGGCCAGTTCCGCCGGATTCCGGTTGGCCGTCACGTCATACAGCACGACATTGTCGAACCCCACGAACTTCTCTCCGCCGTTTTCCGTATGGACCGCCTTCATGCCCACCACCACCGACACGCTCCCGTCGTGCGGGAACATGACCTCTCCCTGCTGCCATCCAGCCAGGTCCGCCATGGTGGCCGACACTTCCTTCCCGCCTCTCGTGGAACCGTACAACACGGCCGAGCCGCCCGAACCGCCTTGCCACACCTCCGCTCCCAAACGGTAATAAGCCGCCGGCAGCGAGTCACAGGCCTGCTCCAGCCCGATGGAAGACACGCCCCACTTTTGCCGCACGAGGTAAGCGTTCTCCCCGCCTCCGTTGGTGGTCGGTATTCCCGAGAACAGGCTGGCGTAAAGGCAGGTGGCGTTCAGTATGGTCATGTCGTTCTCATTGCCGTCCGTATAAGTCACGTTCCAGCCTTCCGGCTCGTAGACCGCGCGGTCCGATGTCACGCCGGTGCCTCCTTTCACGGAATACTCCCCCTCAAAATCGCGGTTCTTCAGGAAACCGCTGCAATCCACGTTCAACGTCTCGTCTTCCGCACGAATTTCCTGACGCTCCATGATCTCGTCCAGTTCCAACGCCACGTCATACATCTCGAAATCGTCAAGCGTCCCCACGTAGTCCGCATTGTCCGCCGCCACGTTGGAATCCCACCACTGCGTACGCCCTACATAGTTCCTTTCCGGGGTCTGGAGGGCGGGAATCATATAAGGCTCGTTCACATTGGCCGTCCCGCTGCCCACGAGCTTGCCGTCCACATAAATGGAAGTCACGCCGCTCCTTGCGTCATACGTGACCGCCAGCTTGTAGGTCCGGCCCGCCTCAAGGGTGTAACCGCCGTTCACCATTGTCGTGATCCCGCCGTTATACTTGATGCCGGCCGCCAGCGTGTTGGCCCGGAAAAAAAGGCTGTTCCCCGCATTGAAGCCGAAATCGTAGAAACGGGGGGCCGCCGCCAAAGAGGCCGGCGTGGCCGTGAACAGCACCGTATAGCTCCTCAGGCTGTCCAGCACGTCCGAAGGCAACAGCGCATAGCCGTTGGACGTGAACGCCGTGGGCTGGTTGCCCGTCAGGTCCAGCACGCCATCGGCTTCCGCCTTCCCCATCAGCGACAGGTCGCGCCCGTTCCCGCTCAAGTCCTTCACCTTCCTTGCCCCTCCATCCTCGTATACATCTTCCGTCTCGAAAGCATACGCCGCAATCAGGTTCTCCCGGATGTCACGCGGCATGGCCCGCAGGGTGAAGGAGCGCGAAAGCTCCCCCACCGTGGCCGTCAGCCTGACTTCCGTCTCCGCGTCCGGTGCCGCGAAAGTGCCGCCGGCATCCAACACGTCCGCATGGTCCGAAGCCCACGACACCTTCTCCCCGTTCAGCTTCACGGGAAGCACCACGTCCGTACGGATCTCGTCCGGCACATACAATGCGTCCAGCACCTGTTGCCTCAACATCTGTTTCACTTCGTCCTGCGATAGGCAGCGGGAATAGGCGGTGGCACGCTCCAACGTACCCTTGTAGCCGCCGATTTTCACTTCATCCCCGTCCAGCCGCAGGCCTTCCACACGCTGGTCTATCCATCCGTTGCGGTACACCGTCAGCGTCTCCCCGTCATAAGCCAGGGTCAGGTTGAACGTCCCCAGACAGGTCGGCCAGTTGTCCCCGCTCGTGCCGGTGGAATTGAGTGCCCAGTTGTCCGAAGTGTACAGCACGTTCTGGCTGCCGTAGGCCTCCCCGTCCACTGTCAGGCAAGGCTTGACGCTTTCCCGGGACACGCTGTACTCCCAGTTCCCGCCGGCCAGCAGCTTGCCATGATAGGCCTCCTCGCCTATTCCCAGCACGACGTTCAGCGTGAACGCGCCGCCTCCCGGCAACGCCACGGTTTCCTGCGTCCCCGCATCCATGGCCTGCCCACCGAAGTCCTTGTCCGATGCCGGGGCATCCACATCCTCCCCGATCTTCGCCTGGTAGTCATACTCGCTGTAGATGTCCGTGGGATACCCGTTGGGGAAGTCCTTCTTCACTATCCAATACTCATAATCCCCGTTCATCCAGGTCAGGCGCAGGTCCGTGCCTTCAGAGTCCGGCAACACATACGGGCGGACGTTGTTCTTCTCCGAGTCCTTTGTCACCTGCTCCTTCGCCACGACCTTCCCCTCATCGTCCAGCACGTATTTCCACAGCTCATAAACCCGGCCGTGCGCCCCCTCCGTGGGAATGGAGAGGTAAACGGTCTTCACGTCTGCCGGGTCGAGCGCCATGCCTCCGCTGTAGCAATACTCGATATTGGACGAATGGAACCGCCCGCCCCCGTCCGCCAAGTCGGTCAGCCGCCATGCGTCCCCCGTCCACTTCGCATAAAAATACTCGTGCTGGTCCTTGCCCCCGCTAATGCGCACCATGGCAATCACCGGGTGTCCGTCGGCATCGGAAGCCACCTGCCACACCCAGTCGCGGCGGTCGCCCGGGGCGTCCACCACCGTATAGGGATAACTGTCCCTGTATCCCTGCGACTTGTCCACCTTGAACGTGCCGTCGGCAATCACCGAAAGACGGTTGCCCCGCACGTCCTCCAGCACGGGGTTCGTCGTCACGTTGCCCGCCGCGTCCTTTTCCGCCTGCAGGTCGATGACATTGAAGTACACGTAGTTCGGCATCTCGTTGTCCGGATGCCCGGTCGTGTAGGTCACGTAAATCTTGTCCTTCCCGTTGCTGCTGTACTTGGCATACGGGCGCGCCCCCGTGGACTGCACCATCTGGTAAGGCCCCCACTCCACTTCCACGTCGTCATTCCCGTCCGGCAGGGAGAACTTGGCGATGGTGGGATGCCAGCCTATGCCCCGCCAGCAAAGATAGAAATGTTCCGGATCATCGCTCAGGATGAAGGGCGAGGGATACGTCGTGTTGTGGCTGGTGCGGATGCACTTCTCCTCCCCCAGCGACGTGATGTCGCCCGGCTTGCGGGACACGCGGTAGTAGAACGCCGGCTCGTCCGTATGGCGCGAGTAGATGACCAGCACCCGCTCGTCCGGCAGCACGAGGAACGTGGGGTTGTTATGGTCGTCCGGCTGGAAGTTGGACCGCACCAACACCTCGTTCCGCTCCCCCGTCAGGAAGTCGAACTGCATGGCCTTGATGTTCCCATGCACGTCGATATAGCCCACGTAGGAAGCGTTGATACTACCCGCCTCGTTCTCATAATGAATGGCACGCGGGTCGGCGAACCAGCACCAGGCCCCTTCCGAAGCCAAAGGGAAACTCCCGGCGGCCACCCTTGCCGCCCCTGCCGCCCACAAGAGGCAACACACCAAAAAGGAATAGAAATACTTTTTCATGGCTCGTTAAATTAAGAAAAACTGTTTACGCCCACAAAAATAGGGAAAAACGAAGAAAGAAACAATCTCCGGCGGCATTTTCACACAGGCCGGGCGTAACGGGACAGGCAAGGGGCCCCATTGACAGAATGTCGGCACGAATCCGCCATCCGCTATCAAAACGAAAGGAAACGCCCACTTTCCCTTTTCCGCCACAAATCCGGGAAGGGAGCTTCCGGAAAGGAAGTGTTAAAAAACGCCGGGAAAAACGCCGGAGAAATGCTCGTATAATACATTTCTCCGGAACGGCGGCGCTTTTCGTGCGGCAAAAATGGAATTTCTTTGCTGAAAGAAAAAAATTTCTTTCAGCAAAGACGAAGATTTCTTGCCGCAAAGAAGTTTCACGCAGTGTGGAAAACCGGAAAATCCGGGGCTTCGGGCGGCTTTTCCGTTCCAGACGGGACGCGGCGGCATACAAAATCCGGATGACGGATTGCCACCCGAAGGGCGGAACGGGCGACACGGCCCGCCGCCTTGTGCGCAGGACGGCCGCCCACCGCCGACAAGATGCCAACAAAAAGCGGGAAAACGTAGCAAAACGTTTTCCCGCAATGCCTTGAGACTCGCGCATTTCCGCCCGCCTCCGGCTTTCGTCCCGTACACGCGCCCCACGCGCCGCCGCGTCTGACCATCTGACACTTTGAAAGCATCCGCGCCGGGCCGCAAGGGAGCGTCCGCCCGGAGGACCTCCCGGTCAATAGTTCTCCTTCTTCACCTCAAAATAGGCTTGGGGATGCAGGCAGGCCGGACAAGTCTGGGGGGCTTCCTTGCCCACGTGGATGTACCCGCAGTTGCGGCACTGCCATACCGTCTCGCCGTCCTTGACGAACACCTTGAATTCCTCCAGGTTCTTCAGCAACGCCAGATACCTCTCCTCGTGGCCCTTCTCGGCCACGGCAATCATGCGGTACATGGCGGCGATGGCCGGGAAGCCCTCTTCGTCCGCGACCTCCGCGAACTTGGGATAGTCCGCCGTCCACTCCTCGTGCTCGCCGGCCGCGGCGGCCTTCAGGTTCTCCGCCGTGGTGCCGATGACACCCGCCGGATAGCTGGCCGTGATTTCCACCATGCCGCCCTCCAGCCATTTGAACATCCGCTTGGCATGTTCCTTCTCCTGGTCCGCCGTCTCGGCAAAGATGGCCGCAATCTGTTCGTAACCTTCCTTCTTGGCCGCGCTGGCAAAGTAGGTGTACCTCATTCTCGCTTGCGACTCTCCGGCAAAAGACACCATGAGGTTCTTCTCCGTGCGTGTTCCCTTAATGCTTTTCTCCATCGTTTTCGTTTTTTAGTGAATTAATGATTCGTCACGTCCGCAAGGGACTGCCCAAAGATACGAATAATATTTTTCATACATCGCATCAGTCGACGGTAATCTTCAGGACAGAGACGGAAGCTCCGTGCCGCACCTTCACGGTATAGGCGCCGGGCGCGTAGCCCTCGGCCTCCATCGTGCGGCGGATATCCCGGCGGGCGCAAGTGAAGCGTCCCGCTGCGGCACCGCCCACCGTGTAGGCCTCGCAGTCCACCGGCTCGTCGGCCAGGACGGCCTCCACGCCCATGCCTTCCTTCACGCGCAGGATGCCGTTCTCCAAGTCCGCCGTGTCCCATTCCAGCCCTGCGCCCGGACTGGCCAGTTCCATCTCCACGCCGTCCGACAGGCTCGTGCGGTTCGCTTCCCACAGGGTATATTCATCCCCGGGTTCCAGCTCCAGCCCCTCGCGCACCGACACTTTCAGCGTGCCGCGCAAGGTCAGGGAAGAAAGGTTCTCCAGGTTGGTGCAACGCGTCTTGCTGCCGATGTTGAACTGCAGCACGGCGCCGCTGCTCACCGACAGGCTCTTCCCGGAGAAGTCCAGCGTCCCGGCCATGGCCGTCTCCCGCGTGCCGGGATACAGCACGCCTCCGCGCTCCACCTTGACCGAAGAGTTGCCGAGCTTGCCGACCCCGCACAGCGTGGCGCCGTCCTTGACCGTCAATGCCCCCGTGCCCATCATGGCCTTCTCCGCCGAAGTGTTGTTCAGGCACAGCGTGCCGGCCGAAACGGTACACGTGCCGGTGAAGTCGCTCGCGCTGTTGACCGTCATCTTTCCCGTGCCGACCTTCTCGAACATCGTGCCGCTGCCCGTAATGACCGCCGAGAAAGTGAAGTCCTCATTCAGCGACCCGATTTTCCACGTGTTCACTCCAGACTTGTAATCCAAGCACAAGCCTCCGAGGCTTCCCGCGCCCGTCACTTTCCCAATCTCGAAAGCCTTGCCGGAGTTGCCCACGTAGACCCCCTCAGGGATGTTCAGCACGGCCTTCGGCAAGCCGTAGCCGTTGTCAAAGGAGAAAGTCTGCCCGGAATTCAAAGTCACCAGCGTCCCTTCAAACGCCGACCAGTTGCCCTGCAGGTAAGAGCGCACATAAGGCACGTTCACCCGCAGCGTGCCCTTGCCGTAGAGCCGCCCGGTGTAGGTGCAGCGTCCGTCCAAATACATGTAGGCATCCACACCTTCCTCCACCTTGAAGCTGTTGGAATTGGTGCTGTAGGAATACCAGTCGTCGTGGTCGGCGTAAGTGGAGTTCCCGGCAAAGACCAGGGTGTCGCCGAAGTTCACGTTGTCCGCCGTGGCCCGCAGCGTACCTTCCTCCAGCACCACGTGGTCCAGCACATTGCCCCCGGTGGCCATGGCCAGCTCGCCCGCTCCGGTCTTGGTCAGCACGCCGCCGTCGAACGCCGCCTGCATCGTGAAGTTCCCTTGCGTCTGGAGCGTACCGCCGCCCTCGCCGATGGTGATCGGCGTACCGTTCGTCACGGCGGCGATGTTCCGCAGCGTGGCGCCGTTCCGGATTTCCAGCTTGCCCTTTTCAGTGGTGTAGGCCCCGAACGCGCCGCTCGGCGTGATGCTGTTGGCCAAGGCCGAGATGTTCGTCTGGCCTCCTTCCAGCAGCGTCTTGCCCGTATAAGTGTTGGCCGTGCCAATGGTTAACATGCCGTCGCCGTGCTTCGTCAGCCCCGTCGTGCCGGCAATGCTCCCGGCGCCGGTAAGGATGTAAGTCTTCTCCTCGTTCTTGAACACCACGCCGGAGGGTTCCACCGCTTCGGCCAGCGACACGGTGGCCAGTTCCGCCGCGTCGTCGAAAATCACTTCGTCCCCCGTCGCGAACTTGTCCGCCTCTCCCTCGTTGCTGAAGTTGGCTTCGTTCCACAAGTCCCACACGTTGTGGCCCGAAGTGCCGTTCCAATAGACCGTGGACGGAGCGCGCATGTCTTCCACCACCAGATAAACGGACTCCCCTTCCGCCTCCAAGTGCGCGGACAACCCGGAGAGGCCCTCGACCACCACTTCCGACAAGTCGCCCTTGACCTCCGGCACATCCATGATATGGTATCTTCCGTACGCCACATGTTCCTCCCCGGCAAGAGGATGCTGCACCATGCGGAACACCGGCACCTGATAAGCGGGACCGCCCGTCAAGCCGCACTCCTTCAGCGTCAGACGGCTTCCCAGAGTCAGCACGTCGGCCTGCAGGTTCTCGGAATACAAGTCAAATTCCACCACCGCACCGAAGTCCAGCACCAGGCTGTCGGCCCGCAGCGTGCCTTGCCCTTCGCCGCCCACGCGGAGGACGGCCCCGTACTCCATCTCGATGTCCTTGCCGAACTCGCCCGAAGCGTTCAGTTCCGCAAAGCGGTTCATCCATACCCGGCTGTCGGGCAGGTTGCCGTCGAAGTTCGTCACGCCGCCCCACAGCTCGGTCGGCCCGGCATAAGCCTGGGTGCCGCCAAAGGTCAGCACGCCTTCGCCCTGCTTCACCAGACGCATGTCCCCGCCGAAGCTTCCGCCCTGCAGCACGTATTCCGAACGGCTGGTGGTGATATTGTCGTTGTTGTCATGTCCCTCGGTGTGCGAGAAGGCGTTCACCGTCAGGATATAGGGCGAGGCGCCGTCGGCCACCGTGACCGTCCCCCCGTCCGGATCGGCCAACAGCACATGCCGGTCGTCCTGCGCCGCCGTGATGGCGTCCGCCACTTCCGTGCGCCCGTTGGTCATCACCGGAGGCGGGGCCACCGTGATTCCCTCGGCCGCGCCCAGGAAGTAGCTCAAGTGGGGCGGCTGGTTGTAGCCGCACATCTGCCAGGCCACCGCCTGGCGGTACTGCATGTCGTGCAGCAAGGTATAAATGCGCCACGGCGTTTCCACCGTCGTCGTATAAATCCGCAAGGACATGTTGTCGTCCGAGCGGGCGATGATTTCCTCGCGCCAGTCGCCCAGGATGTCGGCCTGCAGGGAGGGCGTGTTCTTCGTCCAGTTGTTCAGCTTCGTGCCGGAAGCCGTGAAGATGGGTGTCCACGAACCGAACTTGTGCACCACGGCCGGGCCTTCCGTCCCGTCACCGTTCAAGGTCTCCGAGCAGAGGTCGCCGTCCCAGTAAATCCTGAAATTGACGTCAATGCCCTCAGAGCCGCTGTCCAGGACTTTGTCCGTCACGGTGCTGAGCAGCCCCATGCCGGGTGCCACGGCTTGGCTTCCCGCATATTGGTCGGTGAAGTTGCCGGCCATCGCACGCCCGCAGTCGTGCCCGTAATGGTGCATGTAGTAAATCTGGCTGGTGGTGGCGTCACGGTAGTTCGCCCCTTGCGCGTTCTCGTTGCAGGCGAAAATCTCCTGCCCCTTGCGGTAGGGGTCGAAGTCGCTGCAATGCTGGGCGTCGCCGTGTCCCAGCCCGGTGGTGGAGAGCCCCTTGCCGTTGTCGTCGATGACCATCGAGCCGTAGACAATCTCGTCCCGTCCGTCCCAGTCCACATCGGCAATGCCATAGTTATGGTATCCCTGCCCGAACCAGGGGCTGCCCCCGTCGCTGCAGTTCCAACGCCACCGCTCCGTCAGCTTGTGGGTCGCCGGGTCGATGTCGTAGGCTATCATCTTGTGCCGCGTATAGATGCCCCGCGCCAGGAAGAGGCTCGGGTTCCGCCCGTCGAGGTAAGGCGCACCGAAGAAGAACTTGTTGGAACGGTGGCCGGTGCCGTCTCCCCATGCCGCGTTGATGTCCGTCTCCCCGTTTTCCAGACGCTTCAGGGGGAACTCCATCGGCTCGCCATAAAGCTTGGCGGTGGCACCCTCCATATATAATAAGTATTCGGCACCCGCCGTGGCGTAAGTCAGGTTGGCACTATGGGAAATCATATTGCGGTAGTTCGCCGTCATGCTGCCCACCGTGGCCTGCCGGTTTCCTTCCGCGTCATAGATGATGGTGCCGTCCATGGCCCGCATCGCCAGCTCGGCCTTCCCGTCCCGGTCCCAGTCGTAGGCGATGATGTTCAGTTCCACCTGCCCGCTGCTGATCATGTTCGGCCCCACGTCGATGGACCACAGCTTGGTGCCGTCCAGCTTGTAAGCCTCTATAAAGGCGTACGCGCTGTCGTTGTCCACCTCGAACAGCCCTTCGTTGTTGTAAAGCCGCTTCACGATAAGCTCGTATTCCCCGTCGCCGTCCAAGTCCGCCGCCGTGGCGTCGTTCAGGCTATAGTCCTTCGTGATGTCCGTCCCCCGGCGGGAATAGACCTTCCCCATCGGGACTTCCAGATACTGCCGGTTCCACACCTTGGCCGGTTCGCAAGCCTCCTGCTCCTCGCCCCGCACCACGGCCCGCACCGTATAGGTGGAAGACTCCGTACCCGCCGGATCCGTGAAGTTGGAAACCTCCAACGGCTCCTGGTTCACCCGCGTGCCGTCGCGGTAAAGGTTATACTGAGTGTCATAGTACTCCGTACCGTCGATACGCCAACTCGTGAAAACGCCTGACGCGGTCTTCACCGCCACAAGGCCGCGGTCGAGCGTCTCCATCTGCCGCTGGGCATGGACCGAAAGCGCACTCACCGCCAACATCGAAAATAATAGTTCTTTTTTCATATATTGAACTTAGGTTAAAAACTTGAATAAGTGCAAAGGTACGCCAAACGGGGAAACAAGAGCTGTGTTTTTTGTCCTTTTTCCTGTTGTTTTTGTCTGCAAGCTACAAAAACTATCGAAATAAAGAAAAACGGTTGGGAGGGTGCACGCCCGTGCCATCCGCATGGTAGAGACGCGATTAACCGCGTCTCTACTGTGGACGTGCCTCCCTCAGCCGCTACGCTACAGCACCCCTTTGCTCGAAGGCAGCTCGAAATGGTGGATGTCCCGCCGCACGGCCATCTTCAGGCTGCGGGCCAACGCCTTGAAGATGCCCTCAATCTTGTGATGCTCGTTCGTGCCTTCCGCCTTGATGTTCAGGTTCATCCTGGCCGCGTCGCTCAGGCTCTTGAAAAAATGGAGGAACATCTCGGTGGGCATCTCCCCTATCTTCTCGCGCCGGAACTCGGCATCCCACACCAGCCAGGGCCGTCCGCCGAAATCCAGAGCCACGCTGCACAGGCAGTCGTCCATGGGCAGGCAATAACCGTAACGCTCTATGCCGCGCTTGTCGCCCAAAGCCCGCGCCAGGCACTCGCCCAAAGCCAACGCCGTGTCTTCTATCGTATGGTGCTCGTCCACCTGCAAGTCGCCCCGCGTGCGGATATACAAGTCCATGCCGCCGTGCTTGCCTATCTGCTCCAACATGTGGTCGAAGAATCCCAGCCCCGTGCGGATGTCGCACTGCCCGCTGCCGTCCAAATCCAGCCGTACCTCGATGTCCGTCTCCTTGGTCGTGCGGCGCACCTGCGCTTTCCGCTCGCCCGCGAAAAGGAATTCCGCAATACTGTCCCAGCTGTCCACATAACGGATATGCTCGTCCGAAAAGGAATTCTCGTCCTTCCGTTTCAGGATCAACGCCCGGCAGCCCAGGTTCAACGCCAGCTGCGCGTCCGTCTCGCGGTCGCCGATGACCCAGCAGGCCTCCATGTCGTAATCCCCCGACAGGTAGCGTCCCAACATGCCCGTCCCCGGCTTGCGGGTCGGCAGATGCTCTTCCGGGAAGCTGCGGTCTATCAAGACATCATCAAATGTCACGCCCTCGCCTTCCAGCGTCTTCATCATCAGGTTGTGCACCGGCCAGAACGTGTCCTCGGGGAAAGCGTCCGTCCCCAGCCCGTCCTGGTTGGACACCATGACAAACTCATAGTCGAGCCGCTGGCGGATGAACGCCAGGTTGCGCATCACGCCCGGCACGAATTCCAGTTTCTCAAACGCGTCAATCTGCTCGTCCGCCGGCTCCCGAATCAAAGTGCCGTCACGGTCTATAAACAAAGCTCTCTTCATCGTCTTACGCCCTCCCTATTCCGGTTTATACGACCGCAAGGCGGCCAGCAGGCTGTTGTCCTCCTGCGGCGTGCCGACGGTCACCCGCAGGCAGTCGCCGCAAAGCTCCACCCGCGAACGGTTACGCACGATAATCCCCTTCCTCACCAGATAGGCGTAGACCGTGTCCGCACCCTTGACACGGGCCAGGAAGAAGTTCGCGTCGGTGGGATAGACTTTCTCGCATACGGGAAGCTCCGCAAAGGCGGACATCACCTGCTGCCGCTCGCGGAGAATCATCTTCACCCATTTGTCCACGTCGAACCGCTTCCGAAGTATCTCCAGAGCCTGCTGCTGGGTGAGTTGGTTCACGTTGTAGGGATACTTCACCTTATTATATAGTTCTATAATCTCTTCCGACGCGAAAGCCATGCCCAGGCGGATGGCCGCGCTGCCCCACGCCTTGGAGAAGGTGTTGAGCACGATGATGTGGGGATAAGCGTCCAGTTCCTCGCGGAAAGGCTTCTGGACGGAGAAGTCGGAATAGGCCTCGTCTATCACGACAATCCCGTCAAACCCCTCTATCAGTTTGACCACTTCCCCACGCTCCAGGTCGTTCCCCGAAGGGTTGTTGGGCGAACAAAGGAAGATGGCCTTCGTGCGGTGGTCCGTGGCGGCCAGCACCTTGCCGGCATCCAGCCGGAATCCTTCGTCCAACAGTACCGGACGGTAGGCCACATCGTTGATGTCGGCACACACCTTATACATCCCGTACGTGGGGGCAATCGCCACCACATTGTCCACCCTCGGCTCGCAAAAGATGCGGAACACCAGGTCGATGGCCTCGTCACTGCCGTTGCCCAGAAAGATCTGCTCCGGCCTCACGCCCTTGATGGGGGCCAGCAAGGCCTTCACCTCTTCCTGCAACGGGTCGGGATAACGGTTGTAAGGCGCGTTGTAAGGATTCTCATTGGCATCCAGGAACACAGAGGCCGTCACCCCCTTGTATTCGTCCCGGGCGGAGCTGTACGGCTTCAACGCCCAGATGTTCGGTCGGACTAATTGCTGCAAAGGTTTCATGTTCATTCGGTTTTAAGGTTCAACGATTCCAGCCGCACGGCCATGGCGTTGCGGTGGGCATCCAGTTGCTCGCCCGCCGCCAGAAGTTCCACGGCCGGCCCGATGGCACGCACGCCCTCCGGAGTGAGTTCCTGGAAAGTGACCTTGCGGTGGTAGCTGTCCAGGTTCACGCCGTTGTAGGCCACGGCATAGCCGTTGGTAGGCAGGGTGTGGTTCGTGCCGGAGGCGTAGTCGCCCGCGCTCTCCGTCGTGTAAGGGCCGAGGAAGACGCTGCCGGCATTGACCACCCCTTCCGCCACCTGCCGGTAATCGGCCGTCTGGATGATCAGGTGTTCCGGGGCGTAGCGGTTGGTCATTTCCAAAGCCTCTTCCATGTCCCGCACGACGACGAGCTTGCTGCTAGCCAACGATTTCGCGGCAATCTCCTTGCGCGGCAGCACGGCCAACTGGCGTTCCACTTCCGCCTGCACCTTGTCCACCAACGCCTCGTCGGTGGTCACCAGCAGCACCTGGCTGTCCGCGCCGTGCTCGGCCTGCGAAAGCAGGTCGGCCGCCACGAACACCGGATTGGCCGTCCCGTCCGCAAGCACCTCCACTTCCGACGGCCCGGCCGGCATGTCTATCGCCACATCGTGCAACGAAACCTGCTGCTTGGCCGCCATGACGTACTGGTTGCCCGGCCCGAAAATCTTGTAGACCTTAGGCACGCTCTCCGTGCCGTAGGCCATGGCCCCGACGGCCTGCACGCCTCCCGCCTTGAAGATGCGGTTCACGCCGGCCACGCGGGCGGCATACAGGATGGCCGGATGCACCTTGCCCTCACGGTTGGGCGGCGTACACAGCACGATGTCGCGGCAGCCGGCGATCTTGGCCGGGGTGGCCAGCATCAGCACCGTGGAGAAAAGCGGCGCCGTGCCGCCCGGGATGTACAGACCCACCTTCTCGATGGGGATGGCCTTCTGCCAGCACGTCACGCCGGCGCAGACCTTCACCTTCTCCGCCTCAAAGTGCTGGGACGCATGGAACTTGTAGATATTGTCGTGCGCCAGCTCCAACGCCTGCTTCAGTTCCGGCGAAACCAGGCTTGCGGCCTCCTCCATCTCTTCTTCCGTCACGGCCAGGCTCTCCAGTTCCACGTGGTCGAACTGCCGCTCATAGTCCTTGACGGCCTGGTCGCCCCGCGCCTTCACGTCGTCCAGCACCCGGCGCACCGTCTCGCGCAACGTGTCCACATTCATCACGGGACGTTTCAGCAGCCCGTCCCAGTCCTCTCTTTTCGGATATTGTATCACATTCATCTTTCTGCCTCCTTTTCTTCTCTAACCGTATCAAAGAATCATCTTCTCCACCGGCACCACCAAAATGCCCTGCGCCCCCAGTTCCTTCAAGCGGGAGATGATTTCCCAGAAGCGGGACTCGTCAATCACGGTGTGCACGCTGCTCCAGCCCTCCTGCGCCAAAGGCATCACCGTGGGGCTTTTGGCGCCGGGCAGCACAGCCACCACGTCCTTCACCTTGTCCGACGGGACGTTCATCAGGACATACTTCTTGTCCTCCGCGCTCTTCACCGCCTCGATGCGGAACAACAGTTCGTCCAGAATGGCCTTCTTGGCCGCATCCATCGCGGGATTCCCGATGAGCAACGCCTCGCTCTTCATCACGATGGCCACCTCCTGCAGGTTGTTGCTCACCAGCGTGGAGCCGGAGCTGACGATGTCGAAGATGCCGTCCGCCAGCCCGATGCCCGGCGCGATTTCCACCGAACCCGTGATCACGTGGATGTCGGCCTCCACCCCGTTGTCCTTCATGAACTTCCGCAGGATGTTGGGATACGACGTGGCGATTTTCTTCCCCTCGAACCATTCCAGGCCCGGATAGTCCACGGCCTTGGGGATGGCCAGCGAGAGGCGGCACTTGCTGAAGCCCAGCCGGCGCACCACCACGGCGTTCTCCTCGCGCTCCACGAACTCGTTCTCGCCCACGATGCCCAGGTCGGCCACGCCGCTGGCCACGGACTGCGGGATGTCGTCGTCCCTCAGGTAAAGCACCTCCACCGGGAAGTTGGAAGCCTGCACCAGCAAGGTGCGCTTGGACGAACTCACTTTGATGTCGGCTTCCGCCAACAAAGCCATCGTGTCTTCATACAGACGGCCTTTGGATTGCACTGCAATTCTAAGCATATCTTTATCTTTTTTATGAATGGATTCCACAACCATGAAAAAAGGCTCACCGACACATCGGCAAGCCTCTATCTCCTATATTCCACTGGCACACGCAGCACAGCCTACCGATGTTCAACCGTTAGGATGATGGTGATGACGTGTGGCAATATTCTTCATTTTCTCTCTTATTTGCGACAAAGATAAAACTTTTCCGCCACACCCACAACAAAATTGGAAGAAAACAACGGAAATAGCTTCTCAAATCTCATAATCCACGCATGAACGGGCCTTCTTGCAATCCTTCAGCAACGCCGCCACCGCCACGTGCTTCGGATGGACGGAATAGGCCCTCACGTCGTCCATCGTGTCGAACTCGCTGTAGAGGGCGATGTCGAAACTCTCGGCGGGATTGGCGTTCAGCCCCACTTCTATCTTCCGGATGAAGGGAATCTCGGTCGGCAAGGCCTCAATCCCCCTCTTAAACGCTTCCATCACTTCCGCTTTCCGTCCGGCTTCCATCTCCGGATCCAACTGAAACAATACGATATGCTTTACCATCTTCTTTGTTTTTTAGCTTTGTCCTGCAAACTTAATCAATTTAATTGAGATAGGAACTGAATATAAAAGATTTCCGCTATCTTTGTCGTTCAAAAGGAACGCTTATGTACATCATCGGCATAGCCGGAGGCACCGGCTCGGGCAAGACCACCGTGGCCCGGAAAATCATCGAAAGCCTGCCGCAAGGGGAGGTGGCACTCATCCCGCAGGATTCCTATTACATCGAGACCACCGGAATGCCCATGGAGGAACGGAGGAAAATCAATTACGACCATCCGTCGGCCTTCGACTGGGAACTGCTAGTGCGGCAGGTGCGCGACCTGAAAGCCGGGCGGCCCATCGAGCAGCCCACCTATTCCTACCTGGAATGCAACCGGCTGGAACCCACCCTGCACGTGGAGCCGCGCAAGGTGGTGCTTATCGAAGGCATACTGGCCTTGGCCCATAAGGAGCTGCGCGACCTGATGGACCTGAAGATTTTCGTGGACGCCGACCCGGACGAACGCCTCATCCGCGTCATCGAACGGGACATCGTGGAACGCGGACGCACCGTGCAGATGGTGGTGGACCGTTACCGTGCCGTACTCAAGCCCATGCACCTGGAATTCATAGAGCCCACCAAACGGTATGCCGACCTCATCATCCCCCAAGGCGGGGAGAACGAGAAAGCCATCGGAATCATGCGCACTTACATCCAGCACCACTTAGGCTTCAACGCGGGAGGAGACGTATGAGCCGTCCGGCACGACACCTCCTGCTCGCATGCCTCACCGGCGGACTGTTCCTCAGCGCGTGCGATGGCAAGGAGGAGAAGAAAATCTCCCCCCTCGGCATCACGCCGGAAGAAGAGACCGAGCCTGCGGCCTACGACCTGGACCAAATCCGGCAGGCCGGCGAGCTGATTGCCGCCACCCTCTCCGGACCGGACACTTATTATGAATACAAGGGACGGGGATTCGGGCTACAGTTCGAGATGGCCGAAAGCTTCGCCAGCACCATCGGAGCCAGGCTCCGCATGGAGACCGCACGGGACACCGCCGAGTTGTTCCGCCGCCTAAAACAAGGCGAGATAGACCTTATCGCCCTGGAGATTCCGGAAAGCCTCATGCGAGATGCCAGCCTACGCTTCTCCGGCGTTTGGTCGTCCGGTGCCGACAGCACGGGAAAATGCCGCCGGAGCTGGGTGGTGCGGAACGACTCCCCCTTCCTGGCCGAGGCGTTGGACGGATGGTACAAGCCGGAAACAAGGGCTTTCCTGCAAAACCGCGAACGGAAAAGGCTCGCCCCCGGGGGAGGGGTGAGGCGGCGCGTGCGCGCCCCCTTCCAGAACCGGGCCAAAGGCATCATCTCTCCCTACGACGCCAGCTTCATCCGCCACAGCCGGGCCATCGGATGGGACTGGAGGCTCATGGCGGCCCAATGCTACCAGGAATCCGGCTTCGACCCGCAGGCCGTGTCGTGGGCGGGGGCCAGAGGCCTGATGCAAATCATGCCGGAGACGGCCGCACACCTGGGGTTGCCAGCCAGCCAGCTGCACCATCCGGAAAAGAACATCAGCGCGGCCGCCCGCTACATCCGCGAGCTGGAACGCAAATTCAGCGACATCCCCGGACGGGCGGAACGCATCAGCTTTGTCCTGGCCGCCTACAACGGCGGGACGGGACACGTGCGCGACGCCATGGCGCTGGCCCGCAAGCACGGCAAGAACCCCAAGGTGTGGAACGACGTGGCCCCGTTCATCCTGCGGCTGGGCCAGCCCCAATACTACAACGACCCCGTGGTGCGCTACGGCTACCTGCGGGGAGAGGAGACCTACGCGTATGTGAACTCCATCCAGGAGCGGTGGAGGCGTTACCGCGGAGCCGTCCACGGCGGGACAGCCGGAACCGCCCCGTCCCCCTCGCGGCGCAACTCGCGGGGAGGGTTCAAGAGCAGGGTGCTGAGCGCGGAAGAGCTGGAAGCCAAATACAAGGAAGAGGAGGACAAGGCTGATGAGTGACGAATCCCCCATCAAACGCGTCCGCATGACCGTGGAACGGTGGGATGACCGTTTCGTCTACGGCAAGGATGCGGAAACGCCGGACAGTAAACGCATCAAAGCGGAATACGCTTCCGAC
The DNA here is from genome assembly GCA_944320765.1 of uncultured Paraprevotella sp. GTDB lineage: Bacteria > Bacteroidota > Bacteroidia > Bacteroidales > Bacteroidaceae > Paraprevotella. Next base: position 74,574 of record CALUIS010000008.1, on the reverse strand, counting down.
GATGACACCCTATTTGCCGGGTTGAGGGAACAACTCTACGAAGGGGCAACCCTCAACCTGCTGTCGGTCAGCCTTGTCCGGACCGGCGGGGAAGAGGCAGTGGAATACCCCTGCACCTTGCAGCCGGAACTGCTCGTGCTGGAACCGGACTTCCTGATGGACATCACAGCCCTCTGCGCCTGCGTCAGGCCCTACGGCCACTCCCCCTACACCCACCTGCTGGACAAGTTCACCCCTCCGGCACGCTCCGCCGCCATCCAGCTGGGAAACGCCGCCAACCAATTCCTGGACGACTGCGTCAACGAACATGCGGACGGACTCACGGAAGACGAGCTTTACCTCCGCTCCATGCAAAACAGCTTCCGCGCCTCCCCCCTGGCCTACTCCACCCTGACGGACATCGGCCGCGACTTCTTCGACCAATGCCGGAAACAGTTCCACCACATCCGCCAGACCGTGCAATCCCATTTCGGGGAGGCCCGCATCGACATCCGCTCCACGGAAGTGCAGCTCGAACCGTCCTTCCTCTGCGAGGCCCTCGGCCTGCAGGGGCGCATGGACCTGCTGACACAGGACGCGCACGAACTGATAGAACTCAAAAGCGGCAAGGCCGAAGAATATCCCCGCCGCGCCCCGAGGGAAGAACACCGGCTGCAGATGGCCCTCTACAAGGAAATCCTGCACTACAACCTGGACCTTCCTTACGAAGAGGTGCGGTCTTACCTCTTCTATTCCCGCTATCCCCAGATGTACGCCATCGACGTGCCGCGGGACGACATCCGCCGCGCCATAGCCTTGCGGAACGACATCATCCACCTGGAACGCCGGCTCCGCGACGGAGACTCACGGAAGGTGCTGGAAGAGCTGACCGAAGAACGCATCAATGTGACGGGGCGGCAGGACCGGTTCTACCAGCAATACCTGCGCCCGCGGATACTGGAAGTCCTGACCCCGCTCCACCGCATGGAAGGGACGGAAGCCGCATATTTCCACCGTTTCCTGAACTTTATGGAGCGCGAGCAGTTCCTGGCCAAGACAGGAGACGGGCCGGCAGGACGGTCCGGAGGGTTCGCGGCGGCCTGGCGGGACGGCACCGCCGCCAAACAAGAGGAAGGAAACATCCTCACGGGCCTGAGGCTGCATCCCGTATGCGACGGGGAAGGTGCCGTAACCGGCCTGGAACTGGAGATGCCGGACTACGGCGAGGACTTCCTGCCCAACTTCCGGGAAGGCGACATGGTCATGCTCTACGAACACGAACATGAGGCAGACACACCCGCCAGCCAACAATACTTCCGTTGCGTGGTGGAAAACATCTCCCCCACCCAAGCCACCCTGAAACTCTCCTACAAACAACGCCACGCCGACGTGTTCCACACGGAACGACACTATGCCATCGAACCCGGCTACATGGACGCCACCTTCAACCAGGCCTACGCCGGCCTGTTCGGCCTGCTCACCGCCCCCCGGCGGCGGAAGGAGCTGCTCCTGGGGCAACGTGAGCCGGAAACCGACCCGACCGTCCGCCTCAACCTCCGGCACGGGAACGAAGAGACGGACCGCATCGTGCTGCAGGCCAAGCAAGCGCGGGACTACTTCCTGCTGGTGGGGCCGCCGGGTACGGGCAAGACCTCGGTGGCCCTGAAGGCCATGGTGGAAGAGTTCCTCTCGGACGACCCGCCCAAGACCCTCCTGCTCATGGCCTACACCAACCGGGCCGTGGACGAGATTTGCGGGATGCTGTCCACCCTCCGTCCCGTGCCGGAATACGTCCGCATCGGCCAGGAACTGAACTGCGCTCCCGCCTACAGGCCGCGGCTGATGAAGAATGTCATCGCCCGGGCCGCCTCCCGCCGGGCCATCTACGAGACCTTGGCCCCGATCCGGGTTTTCACCGGCACCATCAGCAGCCTGTGCGGACAGACGGAACTTTTCAATCTGAAAGTCTTCGACGTGGCCCTGGTCGACGAAGCCTCACAAGTGCTCGAGCCACAGCTGCTGCCCCTGCTCTGCGCCACCTCACGTGTCAACCGGGGAGACTACACCCTGCATCCTTGCGCCATCGGGAAGTTCATCCTCATCGGCGACCACAAGCAGCTGCCGGCGGTAGTCGTGCAGCCCCCGTCCGTGTCCAGGGTGGACGAAGAGGAACTGCACGCCATCGGACTCACGGACTGCCGCAACTCCCTCTTCGAACGCCTGCACCGCCTGAGCCGGACGCGAGGCACGGAAGGCATCGTGGCCATGCTCCACCGGCAAGGACGGATGCATCCGGACATCAGCGCGTTCGTCAACCACGCATACTATGGAGGCCGTCTGGACATCGTGCCCGTGAGCCACCAGCTGGAGGCCCTGCCCCCGGCACCTCGCCAAGACGCCTGGACCACCTTCATATCCTCCACCCGCATGGGATTCGTCGCCGTAAAAGCGGAAAGACGGGCCGCACACCTGAAAAGCAACAGGCGGGAAGCAGAGACCGTGGCATGCATCATCCATACAATAACCGCCTTGCATCCGGACTTCCCCTTGTCCGAAACGGGAAAGCATATCGGCATCATCGTGCCTTTCCGCGCACAAATCGCCATGATACGGAAAGCACTCGCGGCGACGGGCATCCCCGGCGGCGGGGACATCACCATCGACACCGTGGAACGCTACCAAGGCAGCCAACGGGACATCATCATCTTCAGCACCACCGTGAGCCGCCCCGACCAGCTGCCCGTCCTGTCCGAACCGGCCATGACCGAAGGGCAGGCCGTCGACCGCAAGCTCAACGTGGCCGTCACCCGGGCCCGCCAACAGTTCTTCATGGTGGGCGACGAGGAATTGCTCCGGCAGTGCGAAGCCTACCGGGACTTTTTGGACTTCCTGAAGGACGGACAGATTTTCCGTTAGCGGCGAGGAGCAGCCTCCCGGTTAGCAATTACAAAATGTCATCAAACCTATGGACTTCCTGTCAAAAAGACAGCCTTTCCACCCCGTCCCGCGTCCGCACGGAGGAATGAAAGGGCGGGAATAGGCCCTGAAGTGTTAAAAAACGGGCGGAAAAACTGTCCGCATGGAGCATTTCCCCGCCTCATTGCCCGTTTTTGTGCGGCAAAAACGGAAATTCTTTGCTGAAAGAAATTTTCTTCTTGCCGCAAAGACGCGGATTTCTTGCCGCAAAGAAATTCACGGGCGTGTGGAAAGCGGGGAAAAACGGGGCTTCGGGCGGCTTTTTCCTTCTAATTGGAGGCTTTTCGCGTGCAAAATCCATTTGTCCTTTTGCGGGCATTTTCCCCATCCGGCTGACGCGGGGGCGGCACCCGTCCGCACGGCGGCCCGCAGCGGGAGGCAAAGCGTCGCGGCAACCCGGCTTCCGGCTTTCATCCTGCATTCCTGCGGGCCGGCGAGATTCGCGTATTTCCGTCCGTCCCCGCCCTTGCTCCCGCCCGCGCGATTCTCGCGAGGCCGGTTTTGACGTTTTGACAAAATGGAATTTGGGATTTCCCGCCGCCCTTCAACGGATGATTGCCACAAAACCGCCGCGCGGCAGACAGTCCGCCCGCAAGCTTCCCGTGCCTTCCGGCAAAGCCGCCTCTGGTCCCGCCACCAGGCTCTTGCCATCCGGCCCGTCCTTGAACCAAGTCAAAGTGCGTCCGCCCTCCAGCTGAAGACGCTCCAACGGCACCTCCAAGCCCCGCCGCTCATCCGTACCGTTGATGCCGGCCACATACCAGACCTTTCCTTTACGGCGGGCCAAGACCACATCCCTTCCGGGATAACCGGACAACAGCCTTGTGTCGTCCCAAGCCGCAGGCAAGGCTGACAGGAATTCCCTGACAGCCTCCGGCAGGCTGCCGTACACCTCCGGACGGTCCGGCATACACTGCAGGGCCGACTCAAAAAGCACGGGCAAGGCCAGCTCGTGGGCATAAGTCGTGGCATGGGGATGCTGCGAGTCGGAGAACGTGCCGGGCGTGTAGTCCATCGGCCCTATCACATTCCGCGTAAAGGGAAGCGTGGCATTGTGGGCGGCAGCGGCATGGGTCAGCACGCCGTTGTTGTTATACCACTCGGCACCGTACACGGCCTCCGTGGACAACAGATGGGGATAAGTGCGCTGCCACCCCCGGGGAACCGCCGCGCCGTGGAAATTGACCAACAGCTTGTGCCGTGCCGCGTCTTCCAGCAAGTCGATGTAATAGTTCATGGACGACACGCTGTCGCCGGCGAAGAAGTCAATCTTCACGCCACAGATGCCCAACTGGTTCAGCCATTCAAACTCCTTCGCCCGGTCTTCGGGTTTGTTCAGACGATACAACGGCGTAGGACCCAGCCACGCGGTACTCGAATTGTACCACAACAAAGGCTTCACGCCCCTCTCCCGCGCATAGGCCACGGCGTCTTCCAAGTCCCCGCCGTTCGACATCTGGTCCCATTCCCAATCTATCAGGTTGTAAGGCCATCCCATGTCGGCCGCAAGGTCGATGTATTCCTTCACCTTTTGGAAATCCCGCGTGCCATGGTTGTAAGCCCAATAAATCCAAGAAACCAATCCGGGCTGTATCCACGAGGTGTCTCCCAGCCGGGAAGGGTCGGACACGTCGGTCACGAGCGTGGACTCCACCACGTCCGCCAACGTCCCTACAATCAGTACCCGCCAAGGCGACTCCCATCCATCGGCCACCGGCAACCGCCCGTCAAAAAGACGCACCCGGTAACGGTCGCAGTCTTCCGTATTGTTCAAATAAGACCCGCTATGCCCCCGGCGGATGTTGGCCTCCGTCATCAGCAGGAACACTGAGTCTTTCAGTTCCACCAGGCCGGGATACCCCCAATCGGACGCCCCGGGTTTCCCGGGAAGCCTCCCGTCGGTGGAATGAGGATAGAACCCCTCATAGCCCAACACATACTCCTGCATCCATCGGCTGGCTTCCCCGGGTATCTCGTAGGTGGTGAGTTCGTCCACGATGTTCTCACCGTCCTCCGCCTCGGGTATGCCGTATTTGACGGCCACGCCATCATTATAAACGCGAATGGTCACGTCCATCCGCCCCCCATCGGGATTCCCGAACGAATAGATCTGCTCCGACGCATGGTTCACGCAATGGCTGCGCTTGCCCGCCGGCATCACATAATCGTCCGTCACGGCCTTCACCTCCGACACGGCCTCCAGCTTCAGGTTGCCGGCATAGTCCTGACGGTCGGTACGCAATCCCAACCTTACTCCGGGCACCACGGTCTCGCCCTTATAATGGATGGCAAAGACCGGCCCGCCTTCGGCAGACAGTTCCATCGCCAGCCTCAAATCGCCGTCGGGCGAAACCAGCGACTTTGCCGCACTTTGACACGAGCAGGCCCATACGGCCAGCAACAAAATCCCGGTCCTCCTTAATACCTTCATAAGTTTTCTGTTTAATCTGTCTTTAAGATGCAATTTGTCTATCTGTAATGCAAGTAGTCCACGTCCACATGGCCGGCCTCACCGTTGTCGTTGAAGCAGTAGATGCCCACGCGGTCTCCCTTGTAGTTCCCCCACACCATCTGGTAAGGCTCGCCGAAAGGCAGGAAACGGTCTCCGTCCAAGCTGTAGGAATAATGCGACAAGCCGTCCAGTCCCCACCGGGTCCGGAGCCAGACATGCTTCGCCTTCACCATCGCTCCCTGCCGCACTTCCCCGTTTTTGCGGTATTCCAACCGGCAGTCCCCCTTCTCCTTCACCACTCCCAGCGCGGAATGCTGCCCGGAGAAATGGCAAAGCCCGGCTTTCTGCCCGTCGGCCATGCCGGAAATGTCCATCTTGACGGTCACCTCATTCTCCGTCTGCCTGAAAGTGCGTTGCGTCAACGTGTTGCCGGCCTTCATCAGCTGGTCCGCCTCCAAGGGGCGGAACGCCTTCAGGCGCAACCATCCGGGACGCTCCTCCAACGAAAAAAAATCCGCACGGGGCTGGTGGTTCCATTGCCACTGCGGCCCCAGAACGCCTTCGTCAAAATCATCACTCCGGCGGATGGCCAGCCGCTCGTCGGCCAGGAAAGGCATGTCGCCGCCCCACTTCATCGTCCCGATGCCCGTGTCAAGCACCTGCCCGATGATGGGCCAGCCGTCTATCCAAGTGACGGGCAGCAGACTGGCAATCCGTCCGCCCCAGTCGCCCGTGCCATGGTGCGTAAAGAAGTACCAACGACCATCGCGCCCTTCCACGATGCCGCCCTGATTGGGTTCCATGGCCTCCACGCCGGGCAACGCCAGCTGCTTCTCCTCCTTGTACGGCCCCGTCACCTTGCGCGACCGCCTGGCCATGACGTAACGCCCGATGCCCGGCTTATGCTCGCTGAACACCAAATAGTACCATCCGCCCACCTTAATCAGCTTGTTGGCCTCGCGGCCGTTGCCTTCGTTGACCAGCCGGGCCGACCCACGGTCGATGCTTTTCCCGTCGGGTGCCATGTCGAACAGATAAGTCTTGTATCCGTCCGCGAAATGAGTACCCACGAAATAAGCATTCCCCTTCTCGTCCCATATCGCGCTGCAATCGTCCCAGCCCGGCCCCGCAAATCATGGCACACAAAAAACGTCTCACCACATTCCTTATCATAGCAGTATGTTTTTCTTCTTTGCAGACACAAAGATAGTGAACTTTCCGCCTTTCTCATTGGACAAAAACGACTTAGAATAGGACTCTATCGACTTTCTTATCCGTTCCGTGCGCCATCCCCTGCCTTCCGCAGGATTTTCGGGAACTGCCAGGCGAAAATCAGCGTGCAGCACACGGCCGCCGTGGCATCGGAAATGCCTTCGGCCGCGAACACGCCCGTCACGCCCATCCAGCGGGGAAGCAGCAGGGCCAGCGGCACCAGCAAAAAAACTTTCCGGAGCAGAGCGATGAACACCGACACCCGTGCCTGCCCCAAGGCCACGAACATGTTCTGACAGGCACGCTGCAAGCCGAAGATGGTCATACCCGCCAGGAATATCGGCATGGCCCGCTCCACCACGGCTATCAGACGGGCATCGGACGTGAAGGCCGCGGCCACCACATGAGGACACAAGACCATGAACAAGACCAACGCCAGATTGAACGCAAACATCACCTTCAGCACAATCCGGAAGCATTCCTTCACCCGCCCGGCATCGCCATGCCCGTAATTATAGCTCACGATGGGGATGAAGCCTTGGGAAAAACCGGCCAGCGGCACGCTCACCACCAGCATCGCGCTCTGCATGATGGCCAACGCGCTCACATAAATGTCGCCATAGGCTTTCAAGCTGCCGTTCAGCACAAAACCGACCAGACTCTCCGTGCTGGCCATGATAAAGGGCGACACGCCCAATGCCAGGGTGGAAAGCACAATCCGCCGGTCGAAACGGACATACCGCCGCTCCAGCCTCAACGTGGCCTTTCGGGAAGTCAGGAAACGCAACACCCACCACGCGCTGCAGGCCTGCGACAGGATGGTGGCCAAGGCCGCGCCCCGCACGCCCATCCCGAAAGTGAAAATGAACAAAGGGTCGAGCACGATGTTCAGCACCGCCCCAATCACCACCGACCACATGGCTATGGCCGGACGCCCCTGGGTGCTGATGAACGTGTTCAGTCCCACGGACAGCTCCACGAACAGCGTCCCCAAGAGATACACGGACAGGTACTCCATCGCATACCCTATCGTATGCTCCGAGGCACCGACCGCCATCAGCAACGGACGCATGAAAGCGTATGTGACCGCCGAAGTCAGCACGGTGAAGCACACGAGCAAGACAAAACCGCTGCCCAGGAACTTGCCCGCACGTTCCCGGTCGCCTTGCCCCAAGGCGATGGCGGCCAGCGGCGCACCGCCCGCTCCCACGATGGACGAGAAAGCCGAAATCAGCACGATGACAGAACCCGTCACGCCGATGCCGGCCAACGCATCGGTGCCGATTCCAGGGATATGGCCGATATAAACCCGGTCCACCAGACTGTACAACAAGTTAACGACTTGGGCAGCCACCGCCGGAAAGGCCATGCGGAACACCAACGGCCACATCCGGTCCGTCCCCAACCGCTCTTCATACAAGTTATTCATTCCTGCCTCTCCCGCTATGCCTTAGCGTTTCACGAAACCGACCTTCACGTTCAGTTTCAGATGGTACGCCCGGTTCTCCCGTTCCAGATAGCCGTACTTGTCCTTTTCCGGACTGCCCTTTTCCAGCCGCGTGTGGGTGAAAAGGAAATTGGCGAACGTCTCACGCTCCGTCTTGCGGTAAGCCAGCAAGCCCCCCTGCGCGTCCACCATCACAAAACCGGCCACGGCAGAGTCCGTCCCGTCATACTGTTTGGCCGGACGCATCCCCAAGGCCACGGCCAGCAGGAACTCCTTCACCTTATGGCGGTAATACAGATGCTTGTGAATCAGCTCGTCCTTTATCTTCAACGGGTTCCGCTCTTCCACCAACGCCGTCAGCTCGTCCACCCGCCCGACATTGTCCAAGTGCATCAGCCGCACCATCTCGGCCAGCACCCTCGCGAAGTTCAGGTCTATCAGGCACAAGTTGCTGCGGAATATCTTGTCGGCCACGTCGTCATACTTCAGCACGCCGCCCAAGCTCTCGATGTAGAGCATCCGGCGGGCCACCTCGTTGGGGTTGTCCGGGTCGTCCGTATAATTGATCTTGTTCACGGCGGGGGCGGAGAACCGCACGCCGGTCTGCGCATACTTCAGGTTGGCCGTGCGCCCGCCGTCCAGCAGCGGGTTCATCGCGCACAGCCGGGAATAGATCCTGAACCCCATCGGGGGAAAGCTGTCATCATGGAACGTCAGGTAGAAGTCCGTGCGGTCGTCCGTACGCGCCTCCATGTCGTATATCTTCAGCGCGTCCAGGAAGTCCTCCACCCCCTCGGGCGCCTCCACCTCATCCTCGCGGCACTGCTTCAGGGCTTCAAGTATCAGCGCGGCCGCCGTGCGGAAGTCTTCCCTCGGAAACCGCCCGTCCATCTGCCCGCCCGTCACATGCACCTCGTCCTTCTCCACCCGGTACTCCCGTTTCCCGTCGTGTTCCTGACGGGAAATCCGGACGATGGGCAGCACGCGCGGCGAGGGCTTTCCTTCCTCATCGCCCAACGTGACGCTCCCTTTGCCCAACAATGCGAAAAACACATATAACTCGTTCCATTCCCTGCGTGTAGCTGTCAGCATATCTATACCTTATTTAATATTATGAGGACAAAGGTAGCCATTCTCAGCGGAAAAACCGGACAATACACACAGATTAACGTGCCCCGAAAGGCCAAAACCCTAAATCCGCAAGGCCCGCATCGCGTTCAGCACGGCCAGCACCGTCACTCCTACATCCGCGAACACCGCCATCCACATCGTGCCGAGCCCCACTACGGCCAAACCTAATATGCCAACCTTGACACCCACGGCGAACCACACGTTCTCCCGGGCGATACGGATGGTGCGGCGGGCGATGCGGATGGCCAGAGCCACCTTGGACGGTTGGTCGTCCATCAGCACCACGTCAGCCGCCTCAATGGCCGCGTCACTCCCCAGGCCGCCCATGGCGATGCCGACATCCGCACGTTTCAGTACCGGCGCGTCGTTGATGCCGTCCCCCACGAAAGCCAGGTTCCGGCCTTCCGGCCTGGCCGCAAGCAGCCGCTCCACATGTTCCACCTTGTCCGCCGGCAACAGTTCCGCGAAATAGGCGTCAAGCCCCAGCTTCCCCGCCACGTCGCGGGCCACCTCCTCGCGGTCGCCCGTCAGCATGACCGTACGCTTCACCCCAAGGCCCTTCAAGGCAGCGACAGCCTGTGCGCTGTCCTCCTTCACCCGGTCGTTGATGACGATATGTCCGGCATACCTGCCGTCCACCGCCACATGGATGATGGTGCCGACATGATGGCAACCGCGCCATTGCACCCCTATGCGGTCCATCATCTTCGAGTTGCCCACGCAGACTTCCCGTCCGACCACCCGCGCACGGATGCCATATCCGGCCTCTTCTTCCACGTCTGCCACCGGGCAGCCGTCGGTCGCCTCATTGGGGAAGGCGGCACGCAGGGCCTCGCCGATGGGGTGCGTGGAGAAATGCTCCACGTGGGCGGCCAGATGCAACAGTTCCGTCTCACTGAAATCCTCCGGATGCACGGCCTCCACAGCGAATTCGCCGCGAGTGAGCGTCCCCGTCTTGTCGAACACCACCGTGCCGACCTTGGCCAGCGCGTCCATATAACAGCTCCCCTTCACCAGAATCCCTTTGCGGGATGCGCCTCCCAAACCGCCGAAGAACGTGAGCGGCACACTGATGACCAACGCACAGGGACACGACACGACCAGAAAAATCAAAGCACGGTGGAGCCACGCTGAAAACGAAGCGGCAAAGCCTCCCGCCGCAAAGAACGGAGGCACGAAGGCCAACAGCAAGGCGGCACAGACCACTATGGGGGTATAGACCCGTGCGAACCGTGTGATGAAAGACTCGCTCCGCGACTTCTTCTCGTCCGCGCTCTCCACCAACCGGATGATTTTCGACACCGTACTCTCGCCGAACGTCTTGGTGGTCCTCACACGAACCAGTCCGGTCAGGTTGACACATCCGGACACGATGTCATCCCCCGCTGCCACGTCCCGGGGCAGGCTCTCTCCCGTAAGGGCAATGGTATTCAGTGCGGACGCGCCTTCCATGACCTTACCGTCGAGCGGCACCTTCTCCCCAGGCCTGACGACAATGGTTTCCCCTATCCCGACCTCATCGGGAGAGACGTCGCACAGCTTGCCGTCCCGCTCCACGTGGGCCACGTCCGGACGGATGTCCATCAGGTGGGAGATGCTTTCCCGGCTCTTCCCCTCGGCATATCCCTCGAAAAGCTCGCCCACCTGGAAAAACAGCATGACGAACACGGCCTCCGGATATTCCGTCTCCGCCCCCGGGAGGAAACCGATGCAGAGTGCGCCGATGGTCGCAAGGGACATCAGGAAATGCTCATTGAACATATCCCCCTTGACAATGCCCTCCGCCGCCTCCTTCAGCGTGCCATACCCCACCAACAGGTAAGGAACCAGGTAAACGAACAGCAGTTGCACGGACGACAAGCCGCCGTATCGCTCAACCAGTACGGCCCCGGCGAGCAACAAGGCCGTCACCGCAACAAGAATGATTTTTCCTTTCATGCCGCCATGTCCATGATGGCGGTGTTCATGAGAATGATGCTGATTTGCCATAATCCGATGTTTTTTATCCTGCCGCAAAGTTAAGGCAAGATCCGTGCAACCGGGTTGCATATTTTTTTTCGTAACTTTGCAGCAGATTAAACGCAACCGGACATCCAAATGGAACCCACAGACGACATGACCGCCAACTTGGAGCGGAAGGGCGTGAAACCCACCGCCAACCGGATTCTCGTGCTGAAAGCCCTCGCGCAGGCCGCCCGCCCGATGAGCATGGCCGACCTGCAGGACAAGCTGCCGACGATGGACAAGTCGAGCATCTTCCGCGTCCTGACCCTCTTCCTGGAGCATGACATCGTACATTCTTTCGAGGACGGGCGCGGCGTGCTGAACTACGAGCTATGCACGAGCGAAGGCGTCTGCAACCATTCGGACACCCACATCCACTTCTACTGCGAATCGTGCCAGAGGTCCTTCTGCATGGAAGACATCCCGCTCCCTGACCTGTCACTGGCTGAAGGATTCACCCCGCACTCCTTCTCCTTCGTTGTCAAAGGGGAATGTCCGGAATGCCGCAAGAAACACGGCTGACTTCAAGAAACCGAAGAATATGATTACACTGAAAGAACTCTACCGCATAGGCTACGGCCCGTCGAGCAGCCACACGATGGCCCCGCGCAAGGCCGCCACCCTCTTCCTGGAACGCAACCCGCAGGCCGTCCGCTTCGAGGTGACGCTCTACGGCAGCCTGGCCGCCACCGGGAAAGGACACATGACCGACAAGGCCGTCCTCGACGTACTGGACGAAAAACGGACACAGATTATCTGGCTCCCCAAAGAATTCCTCCCCTTCCATCCGAACGGAATGAAATTCAAAGGCATTGACGCGGAAGGACAAACCACCGAGGAATGGACCGTGTTCAGCATCGGCGGAGGGGCATTGGCCGAGGAAGGCCAGGAAGCCCTGCCCTTTGAGAACATCTACCCCATCAGCTCCGCCACAGAAATCCTGTCGTGGTGCATGCACACGGGGAAAAGCTACTGGGAGTACGTGGAAGAGTGCGAGGGGAAAGAAATCTGGGACTATCTGGAAGAAGTATGGGACACCATGCAGCAGGCCGTCCGCAACGGGCTGGAACATGAGGGCGTGCTGCCCGGGCCGTTGGGCCTGCGCCGCAAGGCCACGTCCTACTATGTCCGCGCCGAGGGCTACCAGCATTCCATGCGCACACGGGGCCTGCTCTTCGCCTACGCGCTGGCCGTCAGCGAGGAGAACGCCGGGGGCGGGAAAATCGTCACGGCCCCTACCTGCGGCTCCTGCGGCGTGCTGCCTTCCGTCCTCTACCATCTATCCACATCGCGCCACATCAGCGGGCAAAGGATACTCCACGCATTGGCCACCGCCGGCCTGTTCGGCAACATCGTCAAGGCCAACGCCTCCATCTCCGGGGCGGAAGTGGGCTGTCAGGGAGAGGTCGGCGTGGCCTGCGCCATGGCCGCCGCCGCGGCTGCCCAGCTTTTCGGCGGAACGCCGGCCCAAATCGAATATGCGGCCGAAATGGGGCTGGAACACCACTTGGGACTGACATGCGACCCGGTGTGCGGACTGGTACAAATCCCCTGCATCGAACGCAATGCCTACGCCGCCGCACGGGCCATGGATGCCAACTCGTATGCCATGCTGACGGACGGCGTACACCAGGTGTCGTTCGACCGCGTGGTGGAGGTCATGCAACGCACGGGACACGACCTGCCCTCGCTCTACAAGGAAACGGGAGAAGGAGGACTGGCAGAAGATTACCAGAAAATGTGGGACACGCTGCACAAATCCCGCTAACGGGATTCGCGCAGCGTGTCCAGCAGGCCGGCGCAGGCATCCTCGAGAATGTCGAGCACGTTCTCGAAGCCTGAAGCACCCCCGTAATAAGGATCCGGCACGTGGTCCGCCACCTTGAGGCGACAGTAGTCCGTCATCCGCACCACCTTCCGTTCTTCGTCCAGCCCCGGGGCAAGGGCTTTCAGCCTGCTGATGTTCCGGTCGTCCATCCCCACGATAAGGTCGAAGTCGAAAAAGTCGTCATACCTTACCGGACGGGAGAGATGGGTGATCTGATAACCGCGCCGGGCCGCATGGGCGCGCATCCGCCCGTCGGCCGGTTCCCCTTCGTGATAGTCTATCAGCCCGGCTGAGTCAAGCACAATCTCCTTGTCCAGACCGGCATCCGCCACCAGCCGGCGCATGATTTCCTCCGCCGCCGGGGAACGGCAGATGTTCCCGAGGCACACGAACAATATCTTCCTGCTCATCTCAAGTCAAGTCTGTACGACCCGCTGCCCGTCCCGTACAACTGGCTGGCGGCCACGGTCGTGATGGAACCATACAGTCCGTCGCCGTGGACACCCGCCGGGGCGGAAGTGGGCGCGGTGGCCGAATAGCTGTACAATACGTTGAAGCTTATCGTGGCATTCGTCGTGCTGAACCCTTCCGGCAAGCGGATGCCGATATAAGGGTCACTCTTGTCCAAGTCGTACACCACGTCATAATTCTTGGTAAAGGTCGTGTCGTCGCACGCCACCGACCACTTGTACTCCGCCTTGTAGAGCAAGTCGCCCAAGGAAGACTGCACCGCCGTGACGGTCACGGAGTCGCCGGCATTCCATCCCGTCACCGGTTCGATGCGGAATCCCGCGAAGGCGGGCAACGTACACACATTCTTGTCATCATCACATGCCGAAAGGGCCAGCGCAGCCACTGCGGCGCACGCTGCGGATTTCAAAAGATGTATTCTCATAAAGCTTTATAATGTTTTCAATTCCTGATACAACCGTTGCACGGGCAAGCCCATCACGTTGAAGTAAGAGCCGCGCAAGGCGGACACGCCCACATAACCAATCCATTCCTGGATGCCATAAGCACCGGCCTTGTCCAACGGACGGTAACGCTCCACGTAGTAGTCTATCTCTTCCTCCGTGAGGGTGTCGAACGTCACGTCGCTGGTGACGGCAAACGTCCGCCTCACCGTTTTCGTGAGCAACGTCACGCCCGTAATCACCTGATGCGTGCGGCCCGAAAGCAGGCGCAGCATGGCCTTGGCCTCCTCCCCGTCCTTGGGCTTGCCCAGCACCCTTCCGTCCGTCCACACGATGGTGTCGGCCGTGATCACCAAGTCGTCCGCCCGCAGGCCGGCCTCGTAGGCCGCCGCCTTTTCCCGGGAGATATATTGCGGGATTTCCTCCGCGCCCAGCGTGCCGGGATACGACTCGTCGATGCCCGGCAGCACCTTCACTTCATAATCAATGTCCAGCCCCGCCAACAGCTCGCGGCGTCGCGGCGAATTGCTGGCCAGCACGATATGGTATCTCTTCAGATTCTCCAACATGTTCCTTTACCTTATTATTATATACTACCAACCAAAGGCCTTCTCGTCCTTCAGCCATTTGCCTTGCGCCTTCAGCACCTGCTCCACCACGTCGCGCCCGCAACCGTAGCCACCCTTCAGGTGGGAGATGTAGAGGGCCACCTCCTTGATTTCCGGGGCGGCGTCCGACGGGGCGCAGGGGCATCCCGCCCGGCGCATCACCTCGTAGTCCGGGATGTCGTCGCCCATGTAAAGCACCTCCTCGTCCTTCAGCCCGTACTTGCGCAGGAACTCCTCGTAGGTCTTGATTTTCACGGCGCAGCCCAGATGCACGTCCGGCACGCCGAGGTTCTCATACCGCTTGCGCACGGCCTCCGTCTTTCCGCCCGTGATGATGGCCACGTGCAACCCCATCTTCACGGCCAGCTGCAGGGCATAGCCGTCCTTGATGTTCACCGACCGCATCGGCTCCCCGTCGGGGTGCATGAAGATGGTCTCGGCACTCAGCACGCCGTCCACGTCGAAGGCCAAAGCCTTTATCTTCTTCAAATCATAGTTTATCATCGTCCGTCTCCTTCTTCTTTTCTTCCCATGCCAGGCGGCGGATGCTCCGGCTCATCGCCTCGTATATCGCCTGCATGTCCGGCTCGTCCTCCAACAACGCGAGCTGGCGGTCCATCACGTTCCGGTCGTAACGCACGGCCGGTCCCGTCTGTGCCTCGCGGGGCGGCGTCTGACGCACCTTTCTCGCCGTCTCGTCTATCAAAGGCCTCATCACCTCGAAAGGCGCGTCAATCTTCCGCAACACCTCTTCCGAAAGGGCATAGCAGTGGTTCACGAAGTTGCAGGCGAACACGGCAGCCAGATGCAGGTAGCGGCGGTCCGCCGAACTCATCGCCCGGACGTTCCCCGACACGGAACGGGCCAGTTCCTCAGCCAGCCCGTAAGCCGACACGTCCGAAGCTTCCAGAAACACCGGAATCTCCCGAAAGTCCACTGACGTATGTTTGGAGAACGTCTGCATGGGATACAACACGCCATACCGCGCCGCATGCCCACAGAACACGTCCATCGGCATACTGCCGGCCGTGTGCAGGCACAACGCGTCGCCCACCTTCGGGGCGATATGCCCCGCCAGTTCCTCCAGCACGCTGTCCTTCACCGCGAAGAGATACACGTCCGCCCCGGGCAGGACTTCTTCCGTCCGGCACGTGAACGGGCAATCCAGCTGTTCGGCCAAAGCCACCGCCGATGCTTCCGTCCGGCTGAACACCTGCAGCGTCTCATGCCCCGCACGCTTCAGCGCGAGGCCCAGCCGGGTGGCCAGATTGCCGGCCCCTATCCATACAACCCTCATTCCTTCGGCGCGTCAAACGTGTTGATATGCACTTTCTCCCACAGCAGGCGGTCCTCGTTGAACGGCTTGCGTTCCATCCCCTTATGCCCCACGGCCACGATGGAAAGCACCCGCAGGTGTTCCGGGATGTGCAGGATGGCGCGCACCATCTCCTCGGCCGGCTTGCCGTCCTCCATCGTGCGGTTGCGCACCTGCACCCAGCAGGCGCCCAGCCCCAGGTCCTCGGCCTGCAGGAGCATCATGGTCGTGGCCACCGAAGCGTCCTCAATCCACACGTCGCTCACCGCCGGGTCGGCCAGCACCGCCACAGCCAGCGGGGCGCCCTCGATCAATTCCGCCCCGCGGTCCTTGCAACGGGCCAGCTGGCGAAGCAATTCCTTGTCCTCCACCACCACGAACTCCCAAGGGTGCGAACCTTTGGACGAAGGGGCAATCAAAGCGGAGCGCAGCAACGCCACCACCTCGTCCTGGGTCAGCAGCTCCTCCGTAAACTTCCGCATGCTGCGGCGTATCCCTATCAATTTGGCAAAACTTTCCATTGTCGTCTGTCTTTTTTATCTCCTTTCGCCGCAAAGTTACGAATATAATGTGAATATCAAACGGAAATGGCGGGCAGATGACGAAAAGTTACGCGGCAATGAAAGGAAAGCGATACCACTAAGGACATTTTCGACAAAGAAATCGGCGGGGCTTTATACAAAAAAGCGTAATTTTGCGTTATCTACCCAAAGACAAGCAAACAGAAGCCACGTGAATACCCGATTTTTCAAATCCATACTCTGCCTCATCCTGACCACGCTGGCCGCCCTGCAAGCCTCCGCCCAAGACAAGGTGAAGCTCTCCGGACGCGTCATCGACGACGAGCAGAACCCGGTAATCTTCGCCGTGGTGCGGGTGGAAGGGCAAGCCGCCGGCACCACTACCGACATCGACGGGAAATACCAGATGGAGTTCTCCACGGCCGACACCGTGACCGTGTCGTTCAGCATGATCGGCTACGCCACCAAGAAGAAGACCCTCATCCGCCCCCGGGGCGACCTGCGGCTGAACGTCACCCTGCAGACCCAGAGCATCAGCATGGGCGAGGTGACAGTCAAGGAAGTGCGCCGACAGATGAACTCCACCCAGCACCTCAACGCCGAAACCCTGAAACGCCTGCCCTCCACCACGGGCAACGCCGTGGAAGAGCTGGTGGCCACCCAGGCCGGGGTGAGCACGCACAACGAGCTGAGTTCGCAGTACAACGTGCGGGGCGGGAGCTTCGACGAGAACAGCGTGTACATCAACGGCGTGGAAGTCTACCGCCCCCTGCTCATCAGCTCCGGCCAACAGGAGGGGCTGAGCGTCATCAACAGCGACATGGTGGAGAGCATCAACTTCTCCGCCGGAGGCTTCGACGCGCAATACGGCGACAAGATGTCGTCCGTGCTGGACATCACCTACAAAAAGCCCAAGAGGTTCGAGGCCTCGGCCTCGGCCAGCCTGCTGGGCGCGGGACTCTACGTGGGCTACGCCAAGAAGGGCTTCAGCATGACCCACGGCGTGCGCTACAAGACCAACCAGTACATGCTCGGCTCGCTGGAGACCAAGGGCGAATACAGCCCCCGCTTCCTCGACTACCAGACGTACCTCAGCTGGTCGCCCAACCGCCAGTGGAGCATCGACTTCATCGGCAACATCTCGCAGAACAAATACGACTTCATCCCCGCCAACCGCCACACCAACTTCGGCACGATGCAGGACGTGAAGTCGTTCCAGGTGTTCTTCGACGGACAGGAACAGGACCTCTTCCGCACGCTCTTCGGCACGCTGAGCCTCTCGCACAACTTTACCGAGCGCACCCGGCTCTCCCTGCTGGCCTCGGCCTTCGCCACCAAAGAGCAGGAGACGTATGACATCCAAGGGCAATACTGGCTGGACGAGACCAACACCACCGAACAGCTCGGCGTGGGTACCTACATGGAACACGCCCGCAACTTCCTGGACGCGAACATGAAGAGCCTGAAGCTCATGTTCTCCCACAAGCCCCAAGGACATGACATCCGGGCCGGCATCACGTGGAAGCACGAGACCATCGAGGAAAACACCCGCGAATGGGAGATGCGCGACTCCGCCGGATACTCCATCCCCCACACGGGCGACCGCCTCGACCTCATCTACAACCTGCGCTCGTCCAACCGCATCAGCAGCAACCGCCTCGAACTGTTCGGGCAGGACACGTGGCGGTTCACCAACGCCCGCGGCGGCATCTTCTCCTTCAACTACGGCGCGCGCCTCAGCTACTGGAGCTGGAACCGGGAGTGGCTCTTCAGCCCCCGCGTGTCGCTCGGCATCATCCCTGCCTTCAACGACAACTTCACCTTCCGCCTGGCCACGGGTCTCTACTACCAGTCGCCCTTCTACAAGGAACTGCGCGACACCGTGACCACGGCCGGCTCCACCCGTGTGGTGCTCAACCGCGACATCAAGTCGCAACGCTCCTACCAGGTGGTGGTGGGCGGCGACTACAAGTTCAAGCTGATGGACCGCCCCTTCAAGTTCACCGTGGAAGCCTACTACAAGGCACTTAGCAACCTCATCCCCTACAACGTGGACAACGTGAAGATCGTCTACTACGGCGGCAACATCGGCACGGGCTACACCACGGGCATCGACTTCAAACTCTTCGGCGAGTTCGTGGAGGGGACGGACTCCTGGATCAGCTTCAGCCTGATGAAGGCGCAGCAGAAGGTGAACGGGCGCAGCTTCCCGCAAGCCACCGACCAGCGTTACAACCTGAACTTCTTCTTCAGCGACTTCTTCCCCGGCACCACGCGCTGGAAGATGACGCTCAAGGCCAGCGTGGCCGACGGCCTGCCTTTCGGACCGCCCCACACGGGACTGGAACGGATGGCCTTCCGCGCCCCGGCCTACAAGCGCGTGGACATCGGCATGAGCTACCGCCTGCTGGACAACGAGGACGGCCGAAACCAGCGGAAGTTCGTCCGCTACCTGCGCAACGTGTGGCTGGGCGTGGACTGCTTCAACCTGTTCGACATCGCCAACGTCAGCTCCTACTACTGGGTTACGGACGTGACCAACCAACAATACGCCGTACCCAACTACCTGACGGGCCGGCAAATCAACGCCCGCCTGCTGATAGAGTTGTAACAGAATCACAAGCAAAAGAATCTACCAATTTATAGGAAACCTGTTCATCCTTTCCTATGATTTTGCTACTTTTGCAAAAGCAAACCAGCAAAAGAACAAAGAACATAGACCATGAGATACCTGAACCCGAAAGCCGACCTCACTTTCAAGAAAGTGTTCGGCGAGCATCCCGACCTCGTCATCAGTTTCCTGAACGCCCTCCTGCCGTTCGAGACACCGGAAGACGAAATCACCGAAGTGGAATACCTGAACCCTGAACTGGTGCCACGGACTCCCCTGCACAAGGACAGCATCGTGGACGTGCGCTGCAAGGACCATATCGGGCGGCAATTCATCGTGGAAATGCAGATGATGTGGACTTCGGCCTACAAACAACGCGTACTGTTCAACGCCTCGAAAGCGTACGTCAGCCAACTGGACAAAGGAGGCGACTACCAGTTGTTGCAACCGGTCTACTCGCTGAACCTCGTAAACGACACATTCTCGGACAGCGAGACATACTATCACGATTACCGGATCGTGGAAGTGGCCGACACCCAAGAAGTCATCGAAGGACTGCGCTTCATCTTCATCGAACTGCCCAAGTTCACGCCGAAAAACTATGGGGACAAGAAGATGCAAGTGCTTTGGCTTCGTTACCTGACTGAAATCAACGAAAAGACTGTTGAAGTGCCTGAAGAACTGCGGGAAAACCCGGAAATCAACAAAGCAGTCACGCAGCTGGAAGAGTCCGCTTTCACCGAAGGGCAACTATTGGGCTACGAAAAATTCTGGGACATCATCAGCACGGAAAAGATGCATATAAGCAGTGCAATCCACGACGGCATCGAAAAGGGACTTAAGCAAGGACTTAAGCAAGGACTTAAGCAAGGTCTTAAGCAAGGTCTTGAACAAGGTCTTGAACAAGGTCTTGAACAAGGACGGAAAGAAGGACTTAAGGAAGGACTTAAGGAAGGACGGGAAGAATCCATACGAAAAATGGCCTCAGCACTGAAACGGCGCAATGTCCCGATGGATATCATCATGGAAACGACCGGATTGACAGCGGAAGAAATCAACAGCCTGCCATGAACAAAGACACGGAAATATTTCCTGATTCACGGCAAAATGCGTAATTTTGCACGGTAAATGACGCACGATAACGTGCAAAACAACTAAAATCAGAAGTCATGAAGATATCACACATCGAACATCTGGGCATCGCCGTACAAAGCATTGAAGAGGCTCTGCCCTACTTTGAGAACGTACTGGGACTGAAGTGTTACGCCGTAGAGGAAGTGGCCGACCAGAAGGTGAAGACCGCTTTCCTGAAAGTGGGCGAAGTGAAAATCGAGCTGCTCGAACCGACCAGCCCGGAAAGTGCCATCGCCAAGTTCCTGGAGAAGGGCGGACGCGGCGTACACCACGTGGCCTTCTGCGTGGAAGACGGTGTAGCCAACGCTCTGGCCGAATGCGACGGAAAAGGTATCCGCCTCATCGACAAAGCCCCGCGCCTGGGAGCGGAGAAGCTGCAAATCGCTTTCCTGCACCCGAAATCGACCTGCGGCGTGCTGACCGAACTTTGCGAACATTAACCCCGTGCATCCAAAGGCATACCATATCATAATCATAAGGACAGTCCCTTGAACCTGATACCACCGGCGGGACGGCTTCGCTGACGAAACCGTTCCGCTGGTGGGGCGTTTATAAAGGGGACATCCTTTCACTCTGAAAAAACAAAAGACATCAACCATGAGTGTTCAAACAGAAAAAATCAAGGAATTAGTGGAACTTCGCGCCAAGGCCCGTCTGGGTGGCGGCGAGAAGGCGATTGAGAAACAACACGCGAAAGGGAAATACACCGCCCGCGAACGCATCGACATGCTGCTTGATCCGGGTAGCTTCGAAGAGATGGACATGTTCAAGCTGCACCGCTGCACAAACTTCGGCATGGAGAAAAAGCAATACCTGGGCGACGGCGTGGTGACCGGCAGCGGCACCATCGACGGACGGCTGGTGTACGTTTTCGCACAGGACTTCACCGTCAACGGCGGCTCTCTCTCCGAAACCATGGCGGAGAAAATCTGCAAGGTGATGGACCAGGCCATGAAGATGGGTGCGCCCTGCATCGGCCTGAACGACTCAGGCGGCGCGCGCATCCAGGAAGGCATCAACGCCCTGGGCGGTTTCGCAGAGATTTTCCAGCGCAACATCATGGCTTCGGGCGTGATTCCGCAGATTTCGGGCATTTTCGGCCCGTGTGCCGGCGGGGCGGTCTACTCCCCCGCCCTGACGGACTTCACGTTGATGATGGAAGGCACTTCCTATATGTTCCTCACCGGCCCGAAAGTAGTGAAGACCGTGACGGGCGAGGACGTGTCGCAGGAGGATTTGGGCGGCGCGAGCGTTCATGCCACCAAGTCCGGCGTGACGCACTTCACGGCCGCCACCGAGGAAGAAGGCATCGCCACCATCCGCACCTTGCTGAGCTTCATCCCGCAGAACAACATGGAAGAAGCTCCCCGCGTGGAATGCACCGACCCCATCGACCGTATGGAGGACGCGTTGAACGAGATTATCCCGGACAACCCGAACAAGGCCTACGACATGTATGAAGTCATCGGGGCCATCGTGGACAACGGCGAGTTCTTCGAGGTGCAGAAAGACTTCGCCCGCAACATCATCGTGGGCTTCGCCCGCTTCAACGGGCAGAGCGTGGGCATCGTGGCCAACCAGCCCAAATGTTACGCCGGCGTGCTCGACTGCAACGCCAGCCGCAAGGGGGCGCGTTTCGTGCGTTTCTGCGACTGTTTCAACATCCCGTTGGTGACGCTGGTAGACGTGCCGGGCTTCCTGCCGGGCACGGGCCAGGAGTACAATGCCGTCATCCTGCACGGGGCCAAACTGCTTTACGCATACGGAGAAGCTACCGTACCTAAAGTTACCGTCACCCTGCGCAAGAGCTACGGCGGATCGCACATCGTGATGAGCTGCAAGCAGCTGCGCGGCGACCTGAACTACGCCTGGCCATCGGCGGAAATCGCCGTGATGGGCGCCGAGGGAGCCGTGGCCGTGCTGTATGCCAAGGAAGCCAAAGCGGCGGAAGACCCGCAGGCCTTCCTGAAGGAGAAGGAGGACGAGTACAACAAACTCTTCACCAACCCCTACCAGGCGGCCAAGTATGGCTACATCGACGATGTCATCGAGCCGCGCAACACGCGCTTCCGCGTCATCCGCGCCTTGGCGCAGCTGAAGACCAAGAGCCAGTCCAACCCGGCCAAGAAGCACGGCAACATCCCCTTGTAAAAACGATTGAGCATCAAAATCATGACGCAAGAACAGAAACATGAAGTAGAGGCGGCCATCACACTGGCCCTCTACGAATACCAAGGCTACACGATGCACGTGGCGGAAAGCGGGGTACTGACACTCGGCAAGGAAGAGACGGAATGGAACTCCAAGCTGCGCATGCAACGCCAGATGCCTGAACATAAATTTTAAACCCGACGTAAATGAAGACATTCAAATACAACATCAACGGACACGACTATGAAGTGGCCGTGGAAGGAATCGAGAACTACGTGGCCACCGTGACGGTGAACGGCGAGACGTACACCGTCAAGATGCCCGAACCCGAAAAACCGGCCCATCACCCGATGGTCGTCAAGCCGGCCGGTGTCCCCGCCCCCATCGACAAACCCAAGAAATATGGCGTGAAAGCCCCGCTGCCGGGGGTCATCGTGGACGTGGTGGTCAAACCGGGCGACGAGATCAAGCGCGGCGACACGGTGGTCATCCTGGATGCCATGAAGATGGAGAACAACATCACCTCGGACCGGGCCGGAAAGGTGGTCGAGGTCTGCGTCAGTCCGGGCGAATCCGTCATGGACGGAAAGGACTTGGTTGTTCTGGAATAAACCTCCCCATTACCCCAAACACCCCGAAAGTCCTTCATCGGCCCTTCGGGGTGTTTCATTTCCGAATCTTCTGCAATCAATGAAGTCCCATACTCCTTTCAAGATAGGCTGCGGCTACGTCCTGCTCATCATCCTGCTGCTGTGTTCCGTCAGATATGTCTATCGCCAGATGTCCGCCCTGACCCGGATGAACGACAACGAGACGGTTCTCGCGGAAAGACGGAAAGCCACCCACCAGCTCGTCTGCCAGCTTTTCGAGGCCGAGAACATCGGACAGACCGTCCGGCTCGGACATTGGGAAGCCTACCGGAAATACGTGCAGTCGCTGATGGAAGTGCAACAATCCATCGCCTCTCTGGACTCCTTGTTCACCGACTCTTTGCAAAAGGCACGCCTTGACACCCTCTCCGCCTTGCTGGACACCAAACGGGACAATATGAGGCGCATGATTCTGGCCCTGGAAGACACGCCCTC
Organism: uncultured Paraprevotella sp.; assembly: GCA_944320765.1. Taxonomy (GTDB): domain Bacteria; phylum Bacteroidota; class Bacteroidia; order Bacteroidales; family Bacteroidaceae; genus Paraprevotella. Next base: position 51,206 of record CALUIS010000008.1, on the reverse strand, counting down.
CAGCCAAGTCTACCACCAGCAAATCAAACTGTTCATCCAGAACCAGGACACACTCATCCAACAGCCGCACATCACCCGGAAAGTCATCCAAAAAGACCGGTCGTACACCGTAGAGGAACCCAAAAGGAACTTCTTCCAGCGGTTGGCAGACGCCTTTCACAAGCCAAAAGCCGACACCACTTCGGTGAAGAATACCGTGCAAATCCTGGAAACGGACACCCTTCACCAGTCCTTCAACGCCAGAGACACGCTGGCCCATATCCTGGACAGCATCGAAAGCACCGTAAAACTATACAGCACCCAACGCCGGCAACGCATCAACGCCCAGGCCGAAAAGCTTTGGGCCACCAGCATCGACCTCAACGGCAAGGTCACCCAGCTTCTGGAAAGCATCGAGAAAGAGGAACAGGAGCTGCAGGATGCCGAAAACCGCACCGCCTACCTGATGAGACGGCAAGCCGCCATCACGACGGGGAGCGTCGCCGTGGCGGCCATCGTGCTGGCCCTCGCGTTCTTCGTCATCGTGTGGCGGGACATCACGCGCAGCAACCACTACCGCCGCGAGCTGGAGAAAGCCAAGCAACGGGCCGAAGACCTTCTCGTCTCCCGCGAGAAACTGATGCTCACCGTCACCCACGACATCAAGGCACCGGTGGGAGCCGTCATGGGATACGCCGAACTGCTGGCCCCGCACGTGAAGGAGCATCGCGCACAAAACTATCTCCGCAACATACAAAGTTCCTCCGAGCATCTGCTTTCGCTGGTCAACTCCCTGCTGGACTACCACAAGCTGGAAGCCAACAAGATGGACATCCATCCGGCCAGTTTCAGTCCGTCCGGACTGCTGCATACCATCACCCAAAGCTTCCTCCCCGTGGCGGAGAAGAAAGGCCTGGAACTCCGGTGCGAGACCACGCCAGAGACAGACCGCACCTATACGGGAGACGCTTCCCGCATCCGCCAGATTGTGGAGAACCTGGTCAGCAACGCACTGAAGTTCACCCGCCAAGGGCATGTCCTGCTCCGCGCCAAGATGCACGGGCGGACCTGCTGCATCTCCGTCAGCGACACCGGATGCGGCATGTCGCCCGAAGAGCAGGCCGTCGTTTTCAAAGAATTCACCCGGCTGGACAGCGCACAAGGGGAAGAAGGCGTGGGGCTGGGGCTGTCCATCACGTTGAAGCTGGTCCGGCTCCTCCACGGGGACATCCATGTCGACAGCACGCCGGGAGAAGGCAGCACGTTCTTCGTCACCCTTCCCCTCCAGCCTGCGACAGCCACTGCGGACAAGGCGCCGGCCACCCCGGAAACGACGACCGCCACCAACCGCCCGCTCAGTATCCTGCTGGTGGACGACGACCGTATCCAGCTACAACTGACCCAATCCATGCTGCGACAACTCCAACCCGCCGGAACGACATGGGACATCCACGTCTGCCACCAACCGGACGAAGTGTTCCGCCTGATACGGAAGCAACTTTTCGACCTGATGCTCACCGACATACAAATGCCGGGCATCAACGGATTCGAACTGCTGAAAAGATTGCGCGAATCCATCCCCGCCACGTCTGTCCCTCCGGCAGTGGCCCTCACGGCCCGCAGCGACATGCAAGAGAATTTCTTCCGCCTGCACGGCTTCGCCACCTGCCTGTACAAACCCTTCAACCAGGAAGAGCTGGCCCGAGCCATCCGGAAAGCCCTCGCTCCCACCTCCGACCCCGGTGTCACGCTCGACCCGCTGACGGCTTTCGCGGGAGACGACGAAGCAGCCGCCCGGGAAATCCTCCGCACCTTCCTGCAGGAAACCCTCCGACATGCCGAAAGTTTCCAAAAGGCCTGCCGGGAAAGAGACAAGGCGGAAGTATGCCGGTTGGCCCACAAGCTCCTCCCCACCTTCACCCTCATCCAGGCATCCTGCATCCAAGCCCTGCAGACGCTGGAACAACGACGGGACGAAACGGAATGGACGGACAAGGACAACGAACCCGCCGAAGAAATCCTCCGGTCGTTCCCCCCTGTCATCCGCGCCCTACAAGAAAAGTTACAATAATAAAAACATTTAAAAAGCTAAGCGGAGCGGACCGAACGACCCCAAAAGCCGTTATCTTTGTATCCACTTAATCTCATATCACGACATGGCATCCATCCTCATCGTTGAAGACGACCTGACCTTCGCCACCCTGCTCAAGACATGGTTGGGCAAACAAGGATTCCTGACCGCCACAGCCGGAGACCTGCCCCAGGCGCGCAAGTTGCTCGAGCGCGGGACCTACGGCCTTGTGCTCTCCGACCTCAGGTTGCCGGGAGGCGACGGCCTCTCGCTCCTCGAATGGATGCAGAAACACGGCCTCTCCACCCCGTTCATGGTCATGACCAGCTACGCCGACGTGCAGAACGCAGTGAACGCGATGAAACAAGGGGCCTACGACTATATCGCCAAACCGGTGCAACCCGCCCTGCTCCTCGACAAGATACAAGAAGCCCTTGCGGCATCCACGCCCCGGCAACCGGAAAAGACAGAGACCGCCGCCCCGCAAACAACCGACTTCCTGGAAGGAAAAAGCAAGGCCGCACGCCAACTCTACCATTACGTGGACCTCGTGGCACCCACTCCGATGTCGGTACTCATCAACGGGGCCAGCGGAACGGGCAAGGAATACGTGGCCCACCGCATCCACCGGCTCAGCAAGCGGGCAGACCGGCCTTTCGTGGCCATCGACTGCGGCGCCATGCTCAAGGAACTGGCCGCCTCCGAGTTCTTCGGCCACGTGAAAGGCTCGTTCACCGGGGCCGTGGGCGACAAGACCGGGGCTTTCGTGGAAGCCAATGGCGGCACCCTCTTCCTCGACGAGGTAGGCAATCTGGGCTATGACGTGCAGGTACAGCTCCTGCGGGCCATCCAGGAACGCAAGATCCGCCCGGTGGGTTCCAACCAGGAAATCGAGGTGGACGTGCGCCTGATATGCGCCACGAACGAAAACCTGCCGCAGGCCATCGCCGAGGGAAGATTCCGCGAGGACCTCTACCACCGCCTGAACGAGTTCACCCTCCACATGCCGGACCTGAAGGACCGGGAAGAGGACATCCTCCTCTTCGCCAACTTCTTCCTCGACCAAGCCAACCGGGAACTGGAACGCCGCATCGCGGGGTTCGACGACGCCGCCTCCGAGGCCTTGCTCGGCTATTCCTGGCCGGGCAACCTGCGCGAACTGAAAAACGTGGTGAAACGCGCCACCCTGCTGGCACAAGGCCCGCTCATCCGCCTGGCCGACCTGAAAGACTTCAATGCCGCCCCGCGGCAGGACACCCCGCCTGCCGTCCCCCTCCCCCTGCACGACAAAGACGTGGAAAAAGAACGCATCCTCCAAGCCCTGGAAAGCACGGACGGCAACAAGGCCAAGGCCGCCCGCCTGCTCGGCATCGACCGCAAGACGCTCTACAACAAAATCAAGCTCTACGGCATTCCACAGTAAAAGTGTGGAATCCCTCCACACCTTCTCCACACATTCCACACCCGCCCCACGTTCCACAATATTCTCTATAAACTTTCTTCCGGTTGCCAACCAATCAGTTACGGATTCCCTTACGGCTTTGGCACGCCCGTTGTCCTATAACGGTATTGAAGGCAAACTTCAAATGTAAAACCATCAATTAGGAAAAAAGGAAGATTATGAAAAAGTTTTTTGTAACGGCTGCAATGGCCATGAGCATGGGTAGCGTTTTCGCACAGGGTAACGCCACGACAAACGACACAGTAAAGACCGACACGACAAAGGCACTGGCCGCCTTCATGGCCAACGACACGGTCACGACCGACAGCGCCAAAGCCCAACTGGCCGCCATGCTGGCTTGCGTGGCCCCGAACGACACGGTGACTGCGGACAGCACGAAGGCCGCTCCCGCAGCACTGGTGGCACAAGTGGAGAACAACGACACGGTGCAGAGCCAGAACGGCAAGAAAGAGAAGGAAACCGCTCCCGCCTGCGACAAGAAAGCCGGAGAGAAAGCGATTCAAGCATTAAACGCCATGAGAAAGATCACCGCCTAACCACACACACAGATTTTTCTCATTTTTCAGAGGGAGGACATGCCGCCGGCATGTCCTCTTGTTTTTCCGTCAGGTATTTCCAGTAGCGCACGGGCATGTCCTTGCGGTGCTTGCGCGGATTGAGCCGCTCCTTGATGCAGATGGCCTTGAAGTAAGTGCGCCAGAGCTTCTGGTAGTCCGCCTCGTCCGCATCGCGCATCGCCCCGCCCAGCCTTCCGTCCGGCAGGCGGAACAGTTCCGCGCCCTCGTCAAACGTGACCCGCACGGCCCGGTGGTCGGCATGATAATAGCCATAGCGACGGCGGCGGTCGAAAATCAGCCACCGCTCCTCCCCGAAGCGGTCGCTGAAATGCGGCACGACAAGGGGCAGCACGTCGAAGTCCGGTTCAATCATGGAGAAATAAGTGCCGTCCGCCGTCTTCTGGAAACGCACGAACTGCATCATGCGCAACCGCTCGCGAAGCACCTTCCGGTAAGTGTCCGTCACGAAAAGCACGTCCGCGTCGGCAAAGTTCGTCTCGATGCTCCGTTCCGCCCTCAACGCCTTGCACACGAAGCGGAACAGATGCAAGTCCAACTCCGGAAGTTCGGAATAAAGGCTCGTGGCCAGCCCTGTCACCGCCCCCGCCGAGAGCTTGCGCCGCAAGGCACGAAGCACCCGCCCGGCCTTCTCCTCATCCGTCACCACGCGATGCGTCCGGACGAAAAGCGGCGGCACCTCGCCCTCTCCGATGAACGCCACGGGAAACTGGCGGCGGACGAAAGCGTCGAACACCGCCGTGAGCATCCCGTCCCACGTGCGGTCGTAAGCAAACACCCACTCCTCTTCCGCCGACACATTCATACCGGTTCCTCCCTGAACGGCAGGGCCAGCTGCAGCTCCCCGCCCTTTTTCCGCCGTTTCGGCTGCAGGATCAGCGAGCGCACGCCCTCGGGATGCAGCTCGTTCACGCCCTTGGCCTCCAGCTCGCCGCACGTGATGAAATATTGCGCCCGCTTCATCACGCAGCCCATCTTCTTCAAGTCATAGCTCGTCAGGCGGCCGAAACGGCGGGCGCAGACGATGAGCCGGGCCGACTTCACCCCGATGCCCGGCACGCGGAGAATCATCTCGTAATCCGCCCGGTTCACGTCCACGGGGAACTGCTCGGGGTGGCGCAAGGCCCAGGCCAGTTTCGGGTCCACCTCCAAGTCCAGGTCGGGATGCGCCTCGTCCACGATTTCTTCCACGCGGAACTGGTAGAACCGCATCAGCCAGTCGGCCTGGTAGAGCCGGTTCTCCCTCACCAGCGGCGGCTGCTTCAGTGCCGGCAGGCGCGGGTCGGAGGTGTTCACCGGCACATAGCCGGAGTAGTAGACGCGGCGCATCGTGGGCCGCCCGTACAAGGCGGACGAGAGGGTGAGGATGTCGCGGTCCGTCTCCCCCGTGGCCCCCACGATCATCTGGGTGCTCTGCCCCGCCGGCACGAAGCGCGGGGCGTGTCGGTGCTTCCTGCGCTCCTCCCGGCTCTCCAGCGCCCCCTGCTGGATGTAGCCCATGGGGCGGTACACGCTGGCATGGTCTTTCTCGGGGGCCAGCAGTTTCAGCGAAGCCTCGTTGGGAATCTCGATGTTCACGCTCATGCGGTCGGCATACAGCCCGGCCTCGTTCACCAGCTCGCGGCTGGCCCCGGGGATGCTCTTCAGGTGGATGTAGCCGTTGAAACGGTGCGCCGTGCGCAAGTCTTTGGCCACGCGCACCAGCCGCTCCATCGTGTAGTCGGGATTGCGCACCACGCCGGAACTCAGGAAGAGGCCCTCGATATAGTTCCGCTTGTAGAACTCCATCGTCAGGTCCACCAGCTCGGACACCGACAGCGTGGCGCGGGGAATGTCGTTGCTGCGGCGGTTGACGCAGTAGGCGCAGTCGTAGATGCAGTAGTTCGTGAGCATCACCTTCAGCAGGGAGATGCAGCGGCCGTCCTCGGCAAAGCTGTGGCAGACGCCGATGCCGCCCACGGTGTTCCCCACGCCGCCCTTCACGCCGCGCCTCACCGTGCCGCTCGACGAGCACGACACGTCATACTTGGCCGCCTCGGCCAGCACTTTCAGTTTCCTTAGCGTATCTTCCTTCATGGCTTACCTCCATCCGTACAAAAATACGGATTCCCGCCCAAGGAAGCAAGCAAGGCGCAAGCTTTTTTTGAGGCAGGAAACGGCAGAGGGGCGCGCCGCGGCCGGCGCACCCCTCTGCTTGTCAATCCGTAGGGAAAGGATTACCACAAATCCCAACCGTTGTTCCCGTTCACATCCCCCTGGATGAGGTTGTCGCTGGCGATGTTGTCCACCTTCAACGTGTCCTTACCGCTCACCACCAACAGGCCGTCCTGCATTTCCATCTCGCAAACCGCGCACAGAGGCGTTTCATATCTCTTTTTCATTGTCTGTTCTTGTTTAGAGGTTTATACTTATTTTACGACCACTTTCTTTCCGTCCACGATGTAGAGTCCCTTGGCCAGGCCGTCCGTGGCCCCGGAAGCCTCCACCTGGCTGCGCACCTGCACGCCGCCGATGGTGTACACGTCTACCAAGGCGTTGCCTTCGGCCTCGATGCCGTCCACGCCCGTCGTGCCGTCATCATTGCTGCCGCCCAAGGAAATCAGACGCTGGTTCACGCCGACTGCTTCCGTGTATTCGCTCATCTGGCTCAAATCGAAGTAAGCGCGGTTCTCGGCGATGTGGCCACCGGCAGAACCCACCTTCTTCACGGTGTTGTTCGTCAGCAGGTACATGCCTTCCGTCACATTCGTGCCTTCGAACGAACCTACCAGACCGTTGCCTTCAACTTCTTCCGCTACGGCCTCTCCGCTGTAGACGGCAATCAGCTGGTCGGAAGTCGCGCTGAATACATAAGGCTTGCCGGCTTCCAGCTGGGTCTCCTCGTTCAGCACGATGGCCGTAGCCTTGCCGTTCTCCGTCACCTTGCCTGCCACGCTGAAGAATTCCACGCCGTCATAGTCGCCTGCGCTCACTGCATACGGCAGGCAGATGGTGCCGTAGTTGCCGGAAGTGACATCGCGGGTGTAACCGTCAACGATAGGCATGGCGGCTGCATAAGTATCACCGTATGAACCTGTTCCTTTATTTGAAAACGCATAATTCTTAAAAATGGCATCTCCTTCAGAAAGCACGCTAAGAATAAAGCTTCTGTCATTAGACTTATCTCCTTTGGGAATATACCAGCATCCTTCATCTGCACTCCATGTCCATACGCAAGCATCTTCTCTCAAATTCAACTCAGTTCCGCCATTGTCTCCAGTCAGATAAGTTCCGTCGACCGCTTGTATGGTACCTGCGTTCTCATCCACATACCACAAAAGATTTAAGCCTTCTATATTAACTACCTGACTCTTCCATATTGTAACAGGAACTGCATCCATAGAATTATCTGCACTCCCTTGTCTTGCGGCCATAGCATAATACACCCCGTCTTTCTCAGCCACGAAAGCTACTGCCTCGCCCAACGCGCTTGCATCCACCACCGTCAGCGTATAGGAAGCCGAAGCGGCGGAGTAATTGGCCGTAGCAGCCACATTGGCCGTAATCGTGGTGGAGCCTACGGCCACCAAAGTGATTTCACCCGTAGTAGCATCAATCGTAGCCACTTCGGTATTGGAAGATTCATAAGAAACCGTTCCGTCCGAATTGTTCGTCAGCGTGGGATAAGAAGCCCCGGCTGCATTATTGATGTCCACCGAATAAGAAGCCGCGCTCCAAACGAAGGTCGGCACATCCAAATCGGATGCATTCTCTATGTCGGCCTCTGTACGCGGAGAAAGTTGCAAGTCGTTGTTAAAAGGGGTAAACACACCTGTAACGTCCACCAACGAAGGCCAAGCGTAACCATCTGCAATGGCATTGAACTTGTTATAGAAAACGATGGCATCATTACCTTGGGTAAAGTTCCCATCCTCGTAAGTGGCATTCTCAATCTTGACCAAGGTGCAGTAATACGTTTTCGGACTTGCCAGCAGCTCGGCAATGGTCAACACTTTCGGGGAGACTGTTCCGCCCTTGGTCACCGTCACGCCTGAAAAATCGCCGTCCGTCAGTTCGGGCATATTTCTGTAAGCCGTTGAAGTACCCTTGACAACGCCGTTCAGCACATCGCCCACTTCATAATCCTGTCCGGAAAGAAACAAATCAATTCCGTTCCCCTCGGCATCCTGAATGAAGATGTCATTTGACCCCACGGCCGTTACCACCGCGTTCTCCAAGTTCAGGAACTGCTCGCCGGTAGCAGCCTTGAAATCGGCAATCGACAAGGCTTCTACTTTCGTGTAAGTGGCAGTCACCACATCACTATTCTCCATACCGTCTTTAACGGCAATGGCCTTGACGGTAGTGGTGGCGTTGATGTTAAAGCTGCCGGTATATGGGGTTGAAGAAGTTGTAGGTTCTTCGCCATTAGTGGTATAATAAATGTTGGCATCTTCTGTCGCACAAGAAATCGTAACCAACAAATTCTCACCAGCGAAGGAAGTCCCGGATTTCGGAGAAAAAGCAGGTTTCTGTACTTGGTTGTCGGATGTCTTTGTCGTGATTTCATAGGTGGTCACGCGCAAAGTTTTATTTGCGTCAGTAGGAATGGCAACCAAAACCACATCTTCCACATCTTGCATATCAGCTGCTTCATAACGAATTGTTCCAGCTTCGCCACTTCCGTTTTTTGATTGTCCTTGGCTAGCTAACATGAATCCAGAGCCAGTATTTATAAACAGATACACATCCATACTGTTGTTTGCACCTGCCCAATCAAATTGAATGCTATAGACATTCTTCATAGGTCCGTCTAATTTTAGGCGCATGGCATATGCATTATCTGATGCAGCGTCGAAAGAGCTGTTTTGAGTTTGAATGGCTGTTATTACGTCTCCCCATGTTGACGAATTAAGAAAGCCCTTTTCTGCATTGTTTCTGTTACACCCTAAATAGAATGTTCCACCATTTAATTGAGAAGTGCTAACCAGCCATGTGTCTTCTCCGACTTCTACAGTTTTGTCAGCGGTGTAGCTATAACTAGATAAGTCTTTGAAATTTCCGCTTTTTAACACTTCCTGCCCCCAGCTGCTCCCGGAGACGCACAAAAGGAAAAGTAATGTTAAAACTACCCCTCCCAGTTTAAAATTTGTAAACCTTCTCATAACGCTTTTGTTTTTTATGTGAATAATAAAGTATAGTTCTCGTCTTGGTTGGGACAAGGCAAATATACGCAAAAGAATACAAGGTCAAGCATGAAAAGCAAACTTTTTGCTCCCAAGGAGCGAAAAAAAACGAGCCGCGTTACAGCACGGTGACATCCGCACGGATTGTCATAAAAGTGTAACAATCACACGGATACTAACGGACTACGGTTTCATAAGGATTCTCCCGCCCCCTTGCCCCACGGCACATCCATTTGACATTCTGCCGCCAAAAGGCGGAAAAAATCGACAAAAAGAAAGAAAAACCGTTTTTCCAGCCTGGGAAGGACACGCAAGAAAGAGGCGGAAAAACGGGGAATTGTTAAAAACGGGGGCGGAGAAATGCTTCATGCGAGCATTTCTCCCGTTTCCCCGCCGTTTTCATGCGCACAAAATCGAATTTCTTTGCTGAAAGAAATTTCCGTCTTGCCGCAAAGACGCAAATTTCTTGCCGCAAAGAAATTTTCCGGCGGGTGGAAAGCGGCGGAAAACGGGGCTTCGGAGGCCGTTTTCCTTCCAGACGGGACTCCCCTGCGCCCAAAATCCGGGTGACATTCCGACATCCCGCCCCGCCCTCCGGCTGACACCCGCCCGCACGCACGGCGCACAAGCCTCCCGGACACCCGGCAAAAAGAAAGCGTCCCCCACCCTCGCCCTGCCATCCTGCATTTCCCAAAGGGCAAAATACGCGGCTTTTTCCGCGCAGCCCCGCCCCCGCCTCCAAACAAGCGAATCTCGCGACGACCCGCCTGGCGTTTTGACACTTTGTCATCCCGGGAATCACCGCAAAAAAGCGGCCGCCTCATTTTTTTGCCTGAACGTGGCGCGTGTTTCGCAAAAAAGTTGTAACTTTGCGGCACGAAAAAGGAAAGATGCCGGAGTGGTCGATCGGGCCGCACTCGAAATGCGGTGAACGGGCAACTGTTCCCAGGGTTCGAATCCCTGTCTTTCCGCTTCGTTTTCCCCCATGCGCGACGAGGTTTCCCCCAAGCGGGCTTCCCCGGACGGCAAGGCGGGCGGACTCAAAAACTGAACATCCCGGCTTCGTCATCTCAAGAGATGGCGTGGCCGGGAGTTCCGTTTCAAAAGGAAACTGCAAAACAAAACATACAATGGGACACGAATCATCGGAACGAATCCAGACTTCCATCCTGAACAAAGCGGAAAAGAAACTGTTAGTGTGGCTGGCCGAAAGGCAGCCGGCATGGGTCACGTCAGACTTCCTGACTTTCATAGGCGTGCTGGGCGCCGTCATCTTCGCGGCCGGCGGCCTGCTGGCCAACCTCGACACCCGCTGGCTCTGGCTCGCCTCGGCCGGGCTGGTGGTGAACTGGTACGGCGACAGCCTGGACGGCACGCTGGCCCGGGTGCGCAAGACCCAACGCCCCGTCTACGGGTTCTTCATCGACCACACCCTGGACGCGCTGACCACCTGCCTCATCTGCATCGGCATCGGCCTCTCGCCCGTCATGCGGATGGACATCGCCCTGCTCCTCATGGGCGGCTACCTGTGCCTCTCCATCTACACGTACATCAGCACCATCATCATCAACGAGTTCCGGCTGACCTACGGCAAACTGGGCCCCACGGAAGTGCGCCTGATCCTGATTCTCATCAACACCTTGTTCATCTATACGCCGTGGGCGGAACAACACTACGAACTGTGGGGGCGCAGCTACGGGCTGTTCGACTTCATCGGGTTCTTCCTGGCCTGCATCCTTTTCCTGCTCTACGTGGTGCAGCTCTTCCAGGACCTGCGCGACCTGGACAAGAAAGATCCGCTGAAACCTTACCACAAAGACTAAAAAAGCGGGGCATTCGCCCCGCTTTTTTCAATCCCTCAGCCGTATCCGGCAATCGTCCAGGCTCTCGATGACGGCCAGGGACTCCACATGGATGCCTTGCCCGCGAAGGCAGTCCCCCCCGTGCTGGAAGGCCTTCTCGATGAGGAAGCCCATGCCGGACAACTCGGCCCCGGACTGGCGCACAAGGTCGATGATGCCCTTGGCGGCATTGCCGTTGGCCAGAAAGTCGTCGATGAAAAGCACCTTGTCGCCCGGATGCAGGTAGTCGCGGCACACGCACACGTCGTAGGTGTGGTTCTTCGTGAAGGAAAAGACTTGCGTGGAGAGCATGTTCTCCATCGTGCTCGGCTTTTTCTTCTTGGCGAACACCACGGGCAGCTCCAGCAGGTAGCCCACCATGATGGCCGGGGCGATGCCGCTGGCCTCGATGGTCAGCACCTTGTTGATGTCGCTGCCGGCGAAGCGGCGCACGAACTCCACCGCCATGGACTTCATCAGTACGGGGTCCATCTGGTGGTTGATGAAATTGTCTACTTTCAGTATTCCTCCCTCGAAACACTTCCCGTCGCGAAGGATGCGTTCTTTCAGTGCCTGCATAAGATTTCCGTGATTTTGAAGCCGCGAATTTACAAAACTTTCCGCGCACGGCAAAGCCCGTCCGCAAAAAATCCCTCCCCGCCGCCCTGAATTCTAAAAAGATACGCTATCTTTGCAGAAAACATAAGGAGGAACTATCATGAGCGTAATGGAACTGGATGCTTTCCGTGCGGAACTGGCACGGACCATATTGACCACGGAAGACTATGACTTGCTGGACAAAATCAAGCAGCTGATCGGCCTGCAAGGCAAGAAGGAAGACACCGCAAAGGAAGAATGCGGGGATGACGGCATGACGAAAGAGGAAATGCTGGAGGAATTAAAAGACGCTTTCCGTACCGCCAAACTGGCAAGAGAGAGAAAAACCAAAGGCAGACCCGTAGAAGAGTTAATCCATGAACTACAGTATTGAAACCTTCCCGCCTTTCGACCGGGCGGCCAAAAGACTTGCCAAGCGATACAAATCGCTAAAAGACGATTTGTCACAGCTTATCAACGAACTAAGGGCGAACCCTCAAATGGGAACGGACTTGGGCAATGGATTCAGGAAAATCCGCATGGCCGTCAAATCGAAAGGAAAGGGGAAAAGCGGGGGTGCCAGAATCATCACTTTTACCCTTATCTTATCCCAAGAGGACACGACAATAGCACTTCTATATCTATATGACAAATCCGAGCGAAGCAACATCACAGACAAAGAATTGGAAACGTTAATGAAGGAATGCGGGCTATAGCCCCACCTCCACCCGCTCCAGCATCCCGCCCAGCGCGGCCAGCGCGACACCGTAGTTCGTGACCGGCACACCGCAGGCCCGCGCCCGCCGCAGGCGGTTGAGCACATGGCGGCGCGTGAACATGCAGGCCCCGCAATGTATCACCAGGTCGTATCCCGACAGTTCCTCCGGAAAATCATTCCCGCCCACGACCTCTATCCGCAAACTTTCCCCGAAACGGCGGCGCAACAGGCGCGGCAGCTTCACCCGCCCGATGTCTTCGTGGCGCGGCACGTGCGTGCAGGCCTCGGCTATCAGCACCCGGGCGTCCGGACGCAAGGCCAGCAACGCCTTCGCCCCTTCCATGAACAAACGGATGTCGCCTTTCTGACGGGCGAAGAGAATGGAAAAAGAGGTCAGGCGGGTCTGGGGCGGACACGCTGCCTCAGCCTGCGGAAACACCTGCGAATCGGTAATCATCAAGGCCGGGGGAGACGACAAGGCAGCCAACGCCTGCGGCAAGCGGTCGGCTGTGGAACACACCGGCGTGCAACCCTTGTCCAACAGATTGCGGAGCGTCTGCACCTGCGGCAATATCAGCCTCCCCTTGGGGGCCTGGATGTCCTGCGGCATCACCAGCACCACCACGTCCCCGGCTTCCGCCAGTCCGTCCGTCAGGCCGCCCGGCTCATCCGTGCGGCGGTAGACCTCCGCCATGGCGGACAGCAGTTCCGGCATCCCCTCGCCTGTGCGGGCGGAAAGGCGCAGGAAAGGAACGTCCAATTCCCTTTCCCAGTCACCGGCAAATCGCCCGCCGTCTGTTTCCACCTTATTATATATATATAGCACCGGAATGTCATCCGCCTTGAAACGGGCCATCCACCCGCGTTCGGAAGCAGCCTCGTCCGCCTCGCCCGCAACGACCAGCAAGGCCAGGTCCACCCGGCGGGCGGCCTGGACCGTCCGGCCCACCCGCAAGCGTCCCAGCTCTCCCTCGTCGTCATACCCTGCCGTGTCCACCAGCACCGCCGCCCCGATGCCCGGCAGCTCGATGTTCTTCATCACGGCATCCGTCGTCGTGCCCGGCACGTCGGACACGATGGCCGCCTGCTGTCCGGCCAAGGCATTGACCAACGACGACTTCCCGCTGTTGCGGCGGCCAAACACCCCGATATGGAAGCGGTTGGCCCTCGGTGTTTCCTCTTTCATCGGCTTGTTCCTCCCTTATTTAAAATCTAAAATCGCGCTTGCCTTCCCCGATGGCCTCCAGGTAGCAGCGTGCGGTGTCGCGCACTTTCTCTCCCGGCACGGTCTCCAGCAGGCGGGCTATCATGGCCTCGCCCTTCTGCCGCGTGGCCGGAGAGGCATAATCCTGCAAATATTCCTTCAGCGTCAGCAGGGCGTTGGGCAGGCAGCAGTTGGCTATCTGCCCTTTCTTCACGAGCGACATGAAGCGGTCGCCCGTGCGCCCCTCGCGGTAGCAGGCGGTGCAGAAGCTCGGGATGTAGCCCAAGTCGAGCAGCCACGCCACCACCTCGTCCAGCGAACGGCGGTCCGACACGTCGAACTGGGCCGAATTCTCGTCCGCCGTCTCCTCATGCACATAGCCCCCCACACTGGTGCGCGACCCGCCGCTCAGCTGCGACACGCCTAACTCCAGCACCTTGGCCCGGCTGGCCGGACTCTCGCGGGTGGAAACAATCATTCCCGTGTAAGGCACGGCAATGCGGAGCACCGCCACAATCTTATGGAACACCTCGTCCGGCACACAGTTCTCGAAGTCGGCCGTGTCGATGTCGTCCGCCGGGCAGAGGCGCGGCACGCTGATGGTGTGCGGCCCCACGCCGAAACGGGCCTCGAGATGCTCGGCATGCATCAGCAGGCCGACGAAGTCGTAGCGGTAGGTGTCAAGGCCGAACAGCACGCCGATGCCCACGTCATCGATGCCGCCCGTCATGGCGCGGTCCATGGCCTCGGTGTGGTAGGCGTAGTCGCTCTTAGGCCCGGTGGGGTGCAGCGCCTCGTAATTCTTCCGGTTGTAAGTCTCTTGGAAAAGGATGTACGTGCCGATGCCGGCCTCCTTCAGCCGGCGGTAGTTCTCCACGGTCGTGGCGGCGATGTTCACGTTCACCCGCCTGATGGCCCCGTTCTTGTGCTTGATGGAGTAAATCGTGCGGATGCTCTCCAGCACGTACTCTATCGGGTTGCGCACGGGGTCTTCCCCCGTCTCGAGCGCCAGACGCTTGTGCCCCATGTCCTGCAGGGCGATGACCTCCTGCCGGATTTCCTCCTGCGTCAGCTTGCGCCGGCGGATGGTCTTGTTCTTGGCATGGTAGGGGCAGTACACGCAACCGTTCACGCAATAGTTCGACAGGTAGAGCGGCGCGAACATCACGATGCGGTTGCCGTAGAACTTCTGCTTGATTTCGCGGGCCAGGGTGAACATGTCCTCCGTCAGGTCCGGCTGGTCGGAAGCCAGCAGCACGGCGGCCTCGCGATGGGACACGCCGCGGCACTCGCGGGCTTTCTCCAAAATGGAAACGATGAGCGGCCGGTCGCTCTTGTGCGCCTCGGCGTATGCCATCGTCTCACGGATCTCCGCGTCGGAGATGAACTCGCCGGCGCGTTCCGATTTCACATCATACTTCATCTTATCCATATCATTTCAAGCCGCCGCCATGCCCGGGGTAGTCCCCCCGGCCATAAGCGATATGGCAGCCTATTCGGTTCAACTCTTGTTCCAACGCCCGCAGGCCTTCGGCCGCTTCACTCCCCCACGACGCCTTACCGTCATAAATACTGTAACGTTCCCTCACGGCAACCGGCGACAGGTTGGGCATCACCACATTGGCACCTGAACGGATACCCTCCTCTCGTCCGCGGCCATCCAAAGTGGCCAAAGCCGTGGTGGCCGGAATCAGGGCGTCGGGGAAGCGGAGCCTCATCAGGGCGATAAGCCGAAGCGTCAGGTCCACCGATCCCGCAGCATGGCGGGCAAAAGGCGTGTGGGCGGCAGGGACGAAAGGCCCCATGCCTATCATCTCGGGCCGCAGTTCTTCCAGAAAAGCGATGTCATCCAGCAGGCAGTCCACCGTCTGTCCCGGCGAACCGACCATCATGCCCGCCCCCACCTGGTAGCCCAGTTCCTTCAACGCCCGGAGGCAATCCCGGCGGTGCGCCCCGCTCATTTCCGCAGGATGCAGACGGGCGTAGTGGGCATCGTTGCGCGTCTCATGGCGGAGAAGGTAACGGTCTGCCCCGGCCTCGCGGAAACGGCGGTAGGCCTCCCGGCTCCGTTCGCCGACGGAAAGGGTGATGGCCTGTGCCGGGAATTCGGCGCGGATGGCCTTCACGGTGGCTTCCATCCAGTCGTCGTCCTGCCCCTCGTCCTCGCCGCCCTGCAACACGAACGTGCCGAACCCCGACCGCGCACCTTCGCGGCAACAGTCCAGCACTTCTTCCGCCGTGAGGCGGTAACGCGAGGCATGGCGGTTGGAACGGCGCAGCCCGCAATAATAGCAGTTGTTGCGGCAACAGGAAGAGATTTCTATCAGTCCCCGGATGTAGACCCCGCCGCCAAACCGCGCCCGCGCCACCTCGAAAGCACGGTCTCTTATGCGTTCCGCCTGCCCTCCGTCGAGGGCGGAGAGCAACATGCGCCAGCCCTCCCGTCCCGGGCTTTCGCCCCTTGAAAGGGCATCCAGCAAGGCCGAAAAGGTGCTTTCCGGTATATTATTGGAACATTCTCTCATAAAATTAACACAAAGATACAAAAGACTGCCTTTTTTTTCGTAGTTTTGCCCTATAATCATAACTAAATAATCCTAAACGATGGCATACAACAACAACATCATGTTTATCCGCTACCAATTGTTGGCGCGGCTGGTGAGAATGTGGAAAGACAACGAACTGCTGGAAAAGGTGGACCGCCTGCCTATCGAACTGCATCCCCGGAAGCAGAAACCGCTGGGCCGGTGCTGCGTCTACAAAGAGCGGGCCGTGACGAAATACAAGACCATGGCCATGATGGGCTTCGACATGACGGACGAGACGGACGAGACCACGCGCCTGTCGGCCTATGCCGAACGGATGTTGGAACGCGAGGACATCGACCCGGAGAAAAGCATCCTCAGCGTGATGGACGAGGCTTGTTCCTCATGCGTGAAAATCAACTACGAGGTGAGCAACCTGTGCAGGGGATGCGCCGCACGCCCGTGCTACAACAATTGCCCGAAGGACGCCATCTACTATGACCAAGAGGGCAAGGCCTGCATCGACCATGAAAAGTGCGTCAGCTGCGGACGCTGCCACCAAGTGTGTCCCTACCACGCCATTGTCTACATCCCCGTACCCTGCGAGGAGGCCTGCCCCGTGAAGGCCATCTCGAAAGACGAATACGGCGTGGAGCATATCGACCCGGAAAAGTGCATCTATTGCGGCAAGTGCCTCAACGCCTGCCCCTTCGGTGCCATTTTCGACCAGTGCGCCGTGTTCGACGTGCTGAAGCGCATCAAGGCCGGCCGCGAAGTGGTGGCCATGGTGGCGCCCTCAGTGCTGGCCCAGTTCAAGCAACCGGTGGAGAAGGTGTTCGGCGCGTTGAAGGCCATCGGCTTCAGCGACGTGCTGGAAGTAGCCTACGGCGCGGAGGAGACCATCCGCCGCGAGGCCGCCGAATTCAAGGAGAAGCTGGAAAGCGGCGCGGCCTTCATGACCACAAGCTGCTGCTCGGCCTACGTGCAGCTGGCACGGAAACACATCCCCGAACTCAAACCCTACATCTCGTCCACCGGATCGCCCATGTACTACATCGCGGAATATGCCCGCAAGAAGCACCCCGAAGCCGTCACGGTGTTCATCGCCCCCTGCGCCTCCAAAAAGGCGGAAGGCCGCGAGAACCCCAACGTGGACTTCGTCTGGACGTTCCGCGAGTTGGATGCCGTGCTGGAAGGCATGGAGATAGACATGGCCGCCTGCGAGGGCTTCGTCCCCGAGGAACATGCCGGCCACGACGCGCACGGCTTCGCCAAGACAGGGGGCGTGTTCGCCGCCGTGAAGAACATGGTGGGCGACCCGTCCCTGCAAGGCACCATCATCGCCGGACTGGACAAGAAGAACATCGCCGCCCTGAAAGCCTATGCCAAGACGGGCAAGTGTCCCACCCACATGATCGAGGTGATGGCCTGCCCCGGCGGCTGCATCAGCGGCCCCTGCGCCTGCAACGAGGGCATGGCCGCCATCCGCCAGTTCGACGCGGAACTGAAGAAGAAAGAATAAGCCCCTACTTAAAAGCCATTACACCATGAAGAGACTACCCGCACTTTTCGCTTGCCTGCTCTCCGTCGGCGCAAGCTGGTCGCAGACCGGGAACTGGACGGACGAGGGAAACTATGACACCTCATGGTATGACGGGAACAACAGTGGAGAATACCACATCTCCACGCCCCAGCAACTGGCCGGATGGGCCTACCTTGCCTCGCAAGGCAACAGGATGTCGCCCAACCGGATTGTCCTGGACAACGACCTGGACCTGAGCGCACATTACTGGACACCCATCAAGGAGTTCGCCGGATTCCTGGACGGGAACGGCAAGACGCTGTCCGGAGTGCATATCCAGACCACGGCCGGAATGGAAGACGTGGGCTTCATCGCCCGCCTCTTATCCAACGTCTCCTCCACCAAAAGTGTCGTGTACGACCTCACCTTGGACGAATCCTGCCAAATCTCCTTGTCCGCCGGAAGCAGGGACTTGACGCTGGGTGGTATCGTGGGATATGCCTACGGCAACACGACCATCGCCTCTTGCCGGTTCCAAGGAAGCTTCTCCGTGGAGAGTGCGGGGGATTTGGACGCAGGCGGCATCGTGGGACGTTCTTCGGGAGCCGTTACCCACTGCACGAATGAAGGCGACCTGACATTCCGCCTGACCGGGTCTGCCGATGCCTCGTGCGGCGGCATCACCGGAGGGAACTTCCTCCTCACCTCTCCCACCGTCACCGGATGCGCCAACAAAGGCAACCTGTATGCCACCAGCACCTCTGCGTCCTTAAGAGGCATCGCGCTGGGCGGCATCGCCGGTGAGACCAGCGACAAGACCGTCATCAACGGCTGCATGAACGAAGGGAGCGTGAAGTCCGAATTTACCCGGACGCAATATTCTTTCAACAGGGTAGAGACCGGAGGCATCGTGGCCGACAACAACGGCACCGTCATCAGCTGCGGCAACGAAGGCGAAGTGTCCACCCTTGGCAGCAAGGAATATGAGACGATGGCCGTCAGTGGCGGCATCAGCGGCGACAACGCCGGCCAAATCATCAACTGCTACAACGCCGCCACCGTCACCTGCAACGGCAACCAAGGGTTTAGTCCCTCTGTCTATAACAACGCAGGAGGCATTGTCGGCTACAGCGCACACAGTTCTTACGGATTCGACCATCCTTATATTTACGGAAGCTACAACACGGGGACTGTCACATCCGATGCCAATGATGCCACTCTGGGCAGCATTGTCGGGACATGCGACCCCAGCACCGACGACCCGGCCACGGAAATCCGACGCTCTTACTACAACGCGCCATCCGACCTGCCGTCCGTCGGGAATGACCCTCACCAACAGGCCGACAACATCATCGGAGTGGTCAACATGAAAGGCACGGACTTCTGCGAAGACCTGAACCAAGACGCCAAAGCCTACAACGACACCACACAGAGCGTCCAGGCTCTCCCGTGGGTGGCCCACACCAACGACTATCCCACCCTGCGGCAACCGTCCGAAGTGCTTTGCAGCGGCACGGACTTCTTCACGGCCGACTTCATCCTGCTGAGTCCGGAAGAAAACGCTTCCACGGAAGGGCTTTACCTGCGCTACAAGGAAGCCTCTGCTACGGAATACACGGAAGTGGCGTGGGGAACTGCCACGACACTGCAAATCGATGTCAAGCCCAACACGACTTACGAATATATGCTGGTGCTGAAAGAAGGGGATATGGAATGCCGCATGGCCGCCAAGAACTTCCGCACCGGCTACCTGTTCGAGGAAATGAGCGTGTCCACCACACGCACCACCGCCGACTTCCTGGTCAAACTCAACGGCGATCCATCCAAAATCAAGAAAGTGACGTTCGAGCTGGGCAAAGAATTTTCAGCGGCCAACCCGAACGAGCTGGAAGTCATCGCCACCAAGGAAGGCAGCGCGCTGGACGAATGGAACTTCTCCCGCGCCACCATGGAAGGGCTGGAAGGAAACACCAGCTATATCTACCGTGTCATCGTGGAGACGACGGCCGGCACGTTCACCAGCGGATATAGCGACTTTACAACGAAAAACACCGGCCTCTACGGCAAGACCGTGGAAGACCAGGCCACGCAGACCACCCTCACCCTCATCCATTCCCTCATCACCGACCGGATGGAAGGCACGCTGGTGGAAAGCGGGTGCTATTATTACCCGTTCGACTTGTGGACCACCGAGGAATGGAATGATTTGGGCAATTGGACCAAGATAAAGGGCGAAGCCGTAGAATACGGAAAAGAGGAACACGCGTTCAAGACCGTCATCAGCGGACTCAAGGAAGGCACGAAATACTCCATCCGCCATTACGCCATCGTGAACATTCCCGGAGAGGGAAACATAGAAGAAGTCTTTTATGCCGTGAATGATTTCTATGAGACCCTCCCCGTCACCGGCACTTGGCAACTGCAAGAGGCCACACAGACCACGGCCCTGCTGAGCTACAGTTTCGACACCGGCGATGCCACCGTACTGGAGAAATGGCTGGAGATGAACGGGGAAAAATATGAGTTGGAAGCCAACGAAGGTTCTTTGGAACTGACCGGACTGGCTCCCGGAAAGTCATACTCCCCCACGGTATATGTCCAGACCCCCAACGGCACATACGCCAGCGAAGGGGCCTACTTCACCACGGAGAGCGTAATCATCAGCGGCAACGTGACGGAAGCCCTGCAGACCTCCGCCCTGATTGAGATTGTCACCAACCTGGAGAATGACACCCTCGGCACAAGAGGCGTGGAATGGAAGGTGAACGGCCAAACGTTCCGCACGGAAGGAAATCCCTGCCGCATCACGGACCTGCCGGCCAACTCGACCTTATCCTTCCGCCCGTTCGTCTACATCGACGACTTCTACAACTACGGAGAATGGGAAAACTTCTCCACCCAACCCATCTCCGTGACCATCGAGGCGGCCGATGCCTGCTCCAACACCTCCGCCACGCTGCACGCAAAGACGGAATGCGACCCCTACAGCGACGCGCAGTTCGGCTTCGAGTGGAGGTTCTCCGATGCACCGGATGACATGCCTTCCACAACAGTCATCGCGAAAGCCCCCATTGACGGGAATCTGGCCTTCAGCCTGCGCGGACTTGAACCCAGCCAATATTACAGATACCGTGCGTTCGTGAAATACCAGGAACGGGAGTACTTCAGCGACTGGATTTCGTTCAGGACTGCCGCTGCATTCGTACTTTTCCCGCCCACCGTGCAGACCTACCTCGTCACCGCACCGGACGGCACTTCCGTCATCCTGCTGGGCTACGTTCTGGCTGGCTCGGAGGAAATCCTGCAGAAAGGTTTTGAATACTGGGAGACCGAACCGCTCAAACGGGCTGGTGAGAAACAAGTGGTCATCGTGGAAGGCGAAGAGATGAAAGCCGAACTCCACGACTTGAAGCCGCACACGACCTACGCCTACAGAAGCTTCGTGGTGACTGCATCCGGCACGACCTACGGAGAGGAGCAGACCTTCACGACCGGAGAGGGTACGGGCATCGCCGGCATCACGGAAGCCGCACCCTTTGAAATCCGGCTCACGTCCAATCCCGTCCGGGAAGTCTCCACGCTGACGATAGAATCCGCACCGGGCGCCACCGCCCTCCTCCGCGTCTACACGCTGAACGGGAATCTGGTCCGGCAAGAGGAACTGACCGTAGAAGACGGACATGCCGAGACCCGGTTCTACGCCCACGACTTCGCCAAGGGAATCCACCTGCTGCAAGTTGTCTGCAACGGCCAGGCCCGGACACTCAAGATGGTGGTCAAGTGACGGACATGCCATATCATGGGAACAAGGGATGCGCTCCGGCGAGCGCATCCCTTGTTCCTTATTTATATAACCTGCAAGATTTCCTATTTCTCTATCATCTCCACCACGGAAGACTCCGTCTCCTTCTTCCGGTTCAAGTTCGCATACTTGCGCCAGCGCACTCCGTTCACCAGCTCGGCAATACCGAAAAGGATGAAGTTCACGCCCAACAAGATGAAAGGCAAGGCGGCGGACTCCATCGGCTTGAACAACACAAACACGCCCATTCCCGCAATCACCAACGCCGCCAACAGGACATACCAGCGGAACGGGATAAGACGGCGCAGACGAAACAGGTTCCAAATCTGGTTGACACCGCCCACCACCATCAGGAAGCCGAACACGTACATCAGGTACGTGACGAACAAGGCCGGAAAGAAAATCAAGAAGATGCCGAACAGCAAGCTGCCCAAGCCGACCAACGGAAAAGCCGGCCTCATGCCGGACTTGTCGGAAAGGCAAATCATCGCATAACTGACCAGCGAGACCAGGCCGGACAGCAAGAACAAGCCGCCGATGACCTGCACCAGAAGCCCCGTCATGCGTTCGGGATTGGACACCAAGAGTATACCGACCAACAAGGCGCACACCGCACGGAAGATATAACTGTTCACTACTTTCATCTCTCTTACGTTTTTAAAGATTACACCCGGCGAATATACAAATTAATCCGACGAAAAGCGAAAGAAAGCGAGAGAAAAACATCCGGACGCGCCATTTTCCCGATTTATTTTCGTTCCTTTGCACCACAAAAATAACATAGCGACATGTCCACGACACTTTATCTGGTACGGCACGGCCAAACGGAAGAGAACGCGGCCAACATCCTGCAGGGACACCTGCCCGGCCATCTGAACGAGGAAGGACGGGAACAGGCCGCCCGCCTCCGCGACCGCCTGAAGGACATCCAGTTCGATGCCCTCTACAGCAGCGACCTGAAACGCTGCCGGGACACGGCCCGGATCCTGAACGGACCGCACGGACTGCCCCCCGTATTCACCCCGCTTCTGCGCGAACGCGACTGGGGACCGTTCACGGGCATGGACATCCTGAAAGCCCGCACCTTGATAGACGATCGTGCGGAAACGGTGGATGCCCTATTCCGCCGCGCCCGCACCATCCTTGAGGAAATCGGTTCGCGCCACGACGGCGGACAAGTACTGGTCGTGAGCCACGGCCTCTTCTGCCGCGTGCTGCAAGCCGCCTGCCTGGGCAAGACCCTCCGCGAGATTCCCCGCATGGACAATGCGGAAGTGCGCCGCGTCGTCCTCACCCTTCCCCTCCCGCTTCCCGCCGGGACGGAAGAGACCGGTGCCACGGCCAACTAAGCAGATTTAGTCACGCCGGCTGCAACCCCGAAATCTGCCGCAGGATCTCCACCGCCTCCTTCACCGAACGCACGTCCTGTATCACCATCGAGCGGCGGCCCTTGGCCTCGCGCAGGTTGCTCCGGTGGGCGTTCATGCCGGCGTAGGCGATGCACTGCCCGAAAGCACGGCTCTGGAAATAGGCGCTCTGGTCGTTCTGCACGAAATACAGCACCATGCGGCCGGCCTTGAGGAATATCTTCTCCGCGCCGAGCTGCTTGCCCAAGCGGCGGAGCGTCACCACGCGGATCAGCTCCTCGCCCTCTTCGGGTATCTCGCCGAAGCGGTCTTTCATCCTTTGGCGGAAAGCCTCCACGTCCTCGTCGCGTTCCAGCCCGTCCAACTCGCGGTAGAGCAGCATCCGCTCGCTGCCGCTCGGCACGTAGGTCTCGGGGAAGAACATCTGCAGGTCGCTCTCCAAGGCGCACTCGTCCACAAAATTCTCGCCGCCCAGGTCGTTGCCCTTCCTTATCTCATCGGCATACAGGTCGGCGAACTCGTCGTTCTTCAGCTCCTTCACGGCCTCGGACAGGATTTTCTGGTAGGTCTCGTAGCCCAGGTCGGCGATGAAGCCGCTCTGCTCGGCCCCCAGCAGGTTGCCCGCCCCGCGGATGTCCAAGTCCTGCATGGCGATGTGGATGCCCGAACCCAGGTCGCTGAAGTTCTCGATGGCCTGCAGACGGCGGCGGGCCTCCGGGTTCAAGGCGGCCAACGGAGGGGCCAGCAGGTAGCAGAAAGCCTTCTTGTTGCTGCGCCCCACGCGGCCCCGCATCTGGTGCAGGTCGCTCAGGCCGAAGTTCTGCGCCCCGTTGATGATGATGGTGTTGGCGTTGGGGATGTCGATGCCGCTCTCGATGATGGTGGTGGAGACCAGCACGTCGTAGTCGTAGTTGACGAAGTCGAGGATGATCTTCTCCAGCTCCTCCGGCGGCATCTGCCCGTGCCCCACGCAGACCCGGGCGTCCGGGACGTACTTGCGCACCAGGGCTTCCAGGTCGTATAGGTTGGAGATGCGGTTGTTCACGATGAACACCTGCCCGTTGCGGCTCATCTCGAAATTGACGGCCTCGGCGATGAGTTCCGCACTGAAGGTATGCACCTCCGTCTGCACGGGATAACGGTTGGGCGGAGGGGTCTGGATGACCGACAAGTCCCGCGCCCCCATCAGCGAGAACTGGAGGGTGCGCGGAATCGGGGTGGCCGTCAGCGTCAGCGTGTCCACATTGACCTTCATCTGCCGGAGCTTCTCCTTCGTGGCCACGCCGAACTTCTGTTCCTCGTCGATAATCAGCAGCCCCAGGTCCTTGAACTTGACGGTCTTTCCTATCAGCTTGTGCGTGCCGATGACGATATTGATTTTCCCGTCCGCCAGGTCTTTCAGTATCTGCTTCGTCTGGGCCGCACTACGCGCACGGCTCAGGTACTCCACCCGCACGGGCATCCCTTTCAGGCGCGAGGAGAACGTCTGGAAATGCTGGTAGGCCAGCACCGTGGTCGGCACCAGTACGGCCACCTGCTTGTTGTCCGCACAGGCCTTGAACGCGGCCCGCACGGCCACCTCCGTCTTGCCGAAGCCCACGTCGCCGCACACCAGGCGGTCCATGGGACGATGGCTTTCCATGTCGGCCTTGACGGCCTGCGTGGCCTTCAGCTGGTCCGGCGTGTCCTCGTAGAGGAAGCTGGCTTCCAGCTCGTGCTGCAGGAAGCTGTCGGGGCTGAAAGCGAAGCCTTTCTCCTGCCGACGCAAGGAATACAGCTTGATGAGGTCGCGTGCGATGTCCTTGATCTTGTCCTTGGTCCGTTCCTTCAGGCGTTCCCATGCCCCCGTGCCCAGCTTGTTGAGGCGGGGCGGCTCGCCCTCCTTGCCCCGGTACTTGCTCACCTTGTGCAGGGAGTGGATGGAGACGAACACCACGTCGTCGTTCTGGTAGATGATTTTGATGACCTCCTGCGTGGTGTTCCCGTTCGGGATGCGCACCAGGCCGCCGAACTTCCCGACGCCGTGGTCCACATGCACCACGTAGTCGCCGATGTTGAACTCCTGCAGCTCCTTCAGCGAGAGGGCCACCTTGCCGCTCCGCGCCTTGTCGCTCCGCAGGTTGTACTTGTGGAAACGGTCGAAAATCTGATGGTCGGTGAAAAGGCAGACTTTCAGGTCGTCGTCCGTGAACCCCGCGTGCAGGGTCTTGTCCACGGGCGTGAAGCCGATGCCCGTACCTTGCTCTTGGAAGATGGCGGCCAAACGGTCGGTCTGCTTGGCGGAATCCGCCAATATATATAAGGTATAGCCTTTCGCCAGGTATTCTTGGAAAGTCTGGTTTACCAGCTCGAAGTTCTTGTGGAAGATGGGCTGCGGCGTCAGGTGGAAACGCACCGTGGCCTGCGGCGTACCGGACGGTTTGTGTCCGATTTCCACCCTCCGGAAGTCCAGCATCCCCTTCAGCAGCGCCGCCCCGTCGATGAGCCACAAGTCGGCCCGCAGCTTCTCGTGCCGCTCGGCCTCCTCCATCTCGCTCCTCGCCTGCTCGTCCATCAATGCCTGGGCGGAAAAACCGTCGGCGTACACCTTGTCGGCCACGTCGCGCAGATAGAGCATGTCCTTCATCACCAAAACGGTATCGGAAGGAAGGAAGTCCGTGAAAGGCACCTTACCCTGGGACGCACCGGCCAATTCAGGCACGATGACCACCTCCTGTTGCTTGTCCCTTGACAGCTGGGACTGCACCTCGAACGTGCGGATGCTGTCCACCTCGTCGCCGAAAAAGTCCACGCGGTAGGGCCACTCCGAAGAATAGGAAAAGACATCGAGGATGCTGCCGCGCACGGCGAACTGCCCCGGCTCGTACACGTAGTCCACCCGCGAGAAGCCGAACGATGCCAGCGTCTCCTCCACAAACGTGATGTCCACCCGCTCTCCCGCGTGCAGCACCAGCGTCTGCTCCGCGAGCTTCTTCCGCGACACGACTTTCTCCATCATCGCGTCGGGATAGGTCACCACAAACAGCGGACGCGCGTCCGCCGCCAAGCGGCTGACGACTTCCGTGCGGAGAATCTCGTTGGCCGCGTCACGCTGCCCGAACTTCACCGCCCGGCGGAAAGAGGAAGGGAAATAAAGCACCTCCTCATCCCCCAGCACCTGCGCCAGGTCGTGGTAAAAATACCCCGCCTCCTCGGCGTCATCCAACACGAACACGAACGGACGGCCCATCAACGACGGGTCCGCCACGGCCAGGCTGCTGAAAAGCAAAGGAGCGGCGGACGCACACAGCCCCTCCGCGAAAATCGTTTTCACGGAACCGTCCTCCAGCGCCTTTCCCAAAGCCTTCACCGACTTATGCCCTGCATAGAGGGCCTGCAAACCTTGTATCTCCATGATTCAATCGGATGCAAAATTAAAGATAAAAAGCTTTTGCCGTATGGAAAATACGTATATTTTTGCAGATAAAAAACAACGATGAAAGAACAACAAGACAAAGCCATGTTCATATCGTTCTGCATAGAACAATATGCCAAGGCCAAAGGCATGAAAACAGAGGACGTGGTAAAACTGTTTGAACTATATGGCATAACGGAACATTTCTGTGAGTTCTATGACGTGCTTCACACACAAGGCCACCAATGGCTGATTGAAGAGATTGACGAAATGATAAATGACAGGAAGATATGAGCAAGATATATCATGGAAGCGTAGAGGTGGTGAGAATGCCTGAGATACGCCAGCCCAACCGTTCACTCGACTATGGGCATGGTTTCTATGCTACGACTTCCTACGGACAGGCAAGGAAATTGACTGAGCGGAGAATGAAAGACAAAGGAATAAGTGTGGGCTATGTGAACGTGTATGAACTGGACGACGAGGCAACAAAGCGAATGAAATCGCTCATGTTTGAAAAGCCCACAGAGGAGTGGGTGGACTTTGTGATGAAGAACCGCACAATGCAAGGATTCACTCATGATTACGACATTGTGTATGGCCCAGTGGCAAACGACAATGTCTATACCCAATTTACGCTCTATGAAGGAGGCATCATCAGTATGCCGACCCTCATTCAGGAATTGAAAACTTACAAACTGGTAGACCAGTACCTGTTCCACACGGAAAAGTCACTGCTTGCCATTACATTTATTGAAGCAAAGGAGATAAGACTATGAGCGCGGAAATCACCCAAGAAAACTTGTATTTATTGTTACCCATCAAAATTGGGTGGCTTGCCCCATGGCTTTCAAAGGATTTGGGCATAAGCCTCACTGACGCCATCGGCCGCATCTATCGTTCAAAGCTCTATAAGAAGCTATCGACCGAAAGCACCAAATATTGGCATTTGGGGCCTGTTGATTTGTATGAAGAACTAAAAACGGAACTATAAACAACTACTGACATCCCAGGAAAGGCATTGGAGGGCCTGCAAACCTTGTATCTCCATGATTCAATCGGATGCAAAAGTACAAAGAATCGCTAAAAAAACGGCCAGCCGCAAGAAATAATTCCACTTTCTGCCGCAGTTCGCGCTTTTTCCCCTATCTTTGTCTTACGAAGCAATATCAACCATTCATTAAAACGAAGCCAGCTATGCGTTCAGACAGTGTGGTCATCATCCCGACCTATAACGAGAAGGAGAACATCGAGAATATCATCCGCGCCGTGTTCGGACTGGCGCAACCTTTCGACATGCTGATCATCGACGACGGCTCGCCGGACGGAACGGCAGCCATCGTGAAGCGGCTGATGGCGGACGAGTTCAAAGACCGCCTGCACCTGATTGAACGCTCCGGCAAGCTGGGGCTGGGCACGGCCTACATCGCCGGATTCAAATGGGCCGTCCAACAGAAGTACGACTATATCTTCGAGATGGACGCCGACTTCAGCCACAACCCGAACGACCTGCCGCGGCTGTACGACGCCTGCGCCAAGGAGGGCTACGACGTGGCCATCGGCTCGCGCTACGTCAGCGGGGTCAACGTGGTGAACTGGCCGATGGGGCGGGTGCTGATGTCCTACTACGCCTCCAAATACGTGCGCCTCGTCACCGGGCTGAAAATCAACGACACCACGGCCGGGTTCAAATGCTACCGCCGCCGCGTGCTGGAGACCATCGAGCTGGACAAGGTGCGCTTCAAGGGCTATGCCTTCCAAATCGAGATGAAGTTCACCGCCAAGCAATGCGGATTCAAGATAAAGGAAGTGCCGGTGGTCTTCGTCAACCGCGAGCTGGGGACGAGCAAGATGAGCGGCGGCATCTTCAGCGAGGCCGTGTTCGGCGTCATCCGCCTGCGGCTCGACGGCTGGTTCAGGAAATATCCACGGCCCGCGCAACAAGGCTGACGCGCCCCGCGCGGCGCGGATGCGCGGCACGCCGCACAGTACTCTCCGCAGAGTACTTGAGTACTTGCCGCAAAGTATCGGAGTACTTGCCGCAAAGTACTCCGGCGGGGTCAGCCGCCCCATTCAGCCCCCGCCGCACGGCATCTCCCCGCCGCATCCCAAATCCGACAAGACCTGTTCCACCAACCCCCGCGGCAGGGACAGGCGGACATCGCCGGAGTCCGTCCGGAGGGCGGCCAGGAAATGGGGAAACTCCTCGCGGTACACTCCGGCCATGTGGAGGCTGTCCTCCGCATTCCTCCGGACAGAGAAACGGACGTTGGCCGCCCGGTCGGCCAGCTTGACCAGCGGGGCGTAAGGCGTGGAGCGGATGCCCGCGTAATACTTCTCCCCCGCCCTTTCGGCCCGGGTACGCCCCTTGTCGTTCGTCAGCGCATAAACGATTTCAGCGGCCAGGAAAGCCTGCCGCTCGTCCAGCCCCAAGGCCAAGGCCCGCTTCCTCGTGTCATTGTACGTCTGCCGCGCATCCTCGATGCTGTCGTGGAACCACGCCCCGAACATCAGCGGCAGCACGTCTTCCTCCCGCCGGCAGACCTCCCCGCCATAGCGGGTCACCCCTTCGGCCACCCCGTCCAGATGAAAGGCATACGGCAACCCGCCGCCATACAGCTGGTTGACCGAAGCGTGCAGCTCGTGGGCCGACCGGCGGATGCGCTCCAAGATGTCCGCCTCGGCCTCCAAAACCTTGGCAAAATCCATTCCCGTTTCCATATTCTTCAACACATTGCTCCCGCAAAGTAAACAAAAATCCGCGGGCCGCACAAGATTCACGCCCGCAATCCGCCCTTGAACAAGAAGTATTTATTAAATTTGCAGGGAACAAACTGTAATATCCTAACAAGATGAGAACCCGAATCGAAAACGCCACCATCGTCAACGAAGGCAAACGCTTCGCCGGCACCGTGACGGTGGAAGACGAGCGAATCATAAGCATCATCCCCGCCACGGACAGCATCCGCGCCCTGCCGTCCGCCGAGGAAGTAATCGATGCCACAGGACTCTACCTGATACCGGGCGTGATTGACGACCACGTGCATTTCCGCGAGCCGGGACTGACCCGCAAGGCGGACATCGCCACCGAAAGCCGGGCGGCCGCCGCCGGAGGCGTCACCTCGTACATGGACATGCCGAACGTGGTGCCGCAGACCACCACGCTGGAAACGCTGGAGGAGAAATTCCGGCTGGCGGCGGAAAAAAGCCTCGTGAACTACTCCTTCTTCTTCGGCGCGACCCACACCAACACCGACCTGCTGGAACAGTTGGATCCCCGGAAAGTGTGCGGCGTCAAGCTCTTCATGGGCAGCAGCACGGGCAACATGCTGGTGGACCGGGAAGACGCGCTGCGGGCCATCTTCAGCCGCTCCCCCCTGCCCGTCATGACCCACTGCGAGGACTCGGCCCTCATCTCGGCCAACTTGAAACGCCACCGCGAGCTGTACGGCGACGACCCGGACGTGAGATACCACCCGCTCATCCGCAGCGAGGAAGCCTGCTTCCGTTCCACGGAACTGGCCGTGCGGCTGGCCCGCGAGACGGGCGCGAGGCTGCACGTGGCCCACGTCACCACCGCCCGCGAGCTGGCACTGTTCAGTCCCGGCCCGCTGTACGATGCCGCCCACGGGCTGCTCAAGACCGTCACCGCCGAAGCCTGCGTCGCCCACCTGCTTTTCACCGATGCCGACTACGCCCGCCTCGGCACCCGCATCAAATGCAACCCGGCCATCAAAAGCGCGGCCGACCGCGCCGCCCTGCGCCAGGCGCTCACCGACGGGCGCATCGACGTGGTGGGTACCGACCACGCGCCCCACCTGCCCTCCGACAAGGAAGGCGGATGCGTGAAGGCCGCCTCGGGGATGCCGATGGTGCAGTTCTCGCTGGCCAGCATGTTGCGCCTGTGCGACGAAGGCGTGCTCACGATGGAACGCATGGTGGAGCTGATGTGCCACGCCCCGTCCCGCCTCTTCCAGATTAAGGGAAGAGGCTTTATCCGCGAAGGCGCACAGGCCGACCTCGTGCTGCTCCGCCCTTACGCGCCATGGGTCCTGCGGAAAGAGGGCATCCTGAGCAAATGCGGCTGGAGCCCGCTGGAAGGCGAGACTTTCGACTGGCAAGTGGAACAGACCTACTGCAACGGGCATCCGGTATACAGCCAAGGCCGGCTCCGCGAAGGAACCAACGGACAACCCCTCACTTTCGACCGATGACCCGCACGCTGCACTATTCCATACACGAAGTGGCCCCCTACATCAACTGGGTGTACTTCTTCCACGCCTGGGGCTTCCCGCCGCGTTTCGCCGCCGTCAGCCGCATCCACGGGTGCGACGCCTGCCGGGCGGGATGGCTGGCCGGATTCCCGGAAGAGGAAAGGGGACGCGCCGCCGAAGCCATGCAGCTCTTCAAGGACGCGCAACGCATGTTGTCCGCCCTGGACGGCGACTTCCGCACCCATGTGCGGTTCGGGCTGTACCCCGCGAACTCCGACGGCGACGACCTGCTGTTCTCCGACCCGGACCAGGCGGGACGCACGTTAAGGCTTCCCCTGCTCCGGCAACAACATACCGTGCAAGGAAACGGCCCTTATCTCTGTCTGGCGGATTTCGTCCGCCCGGCGGCACAAGGCATCCCCGACACCGCCGGCATCTTCGCCGCCACGGTGGACGCGGAAATGGAACACCTCTATGAGAACGGGCCCTACGCCGACGACTTCAGGCACCTGCTGGCCCAGACCCTGGCCGACCGGCTGGCCGAAGCCTCCACGGAAAAGATGCACCAGGAAGTGCGGCGGACCTACTGGGGATACGCCGCCGACGAGCGGCTTTCCATCGAAGAGCTGCTCGTCGAGAAGTTCACGGGTATCCGTCCGGCCGTAGGCTATCCCTCCCTGCCGGACCAGTCCGTCAACTTCCTGCTCTCCGACTGGCTGGGATTCTCCGACATCGGCATCCGCCTGACGGAAAACGGGGCGATGATACCCCACGCCTCCGTGAGCGGACTGATGCTGTCCCACCCGGCGGCCCGCTATTTCTCCGTCGGGAAAATCGGGGAAGACCAGCTGGAAGACTACGCCCTCCGGCGGGAAATCCCCGTGGAACGGATAAGAAAATACCTGGCCGCGAACCTTTAACCTTCAAATATAGAATTAATATGGTACTGCGAATACTCCCTGTCCTGCTGTTCACCTTGGTGGTGTCCGACCTCTACCTGTACTTCCGGTTCATGCGCGGACGCCGCCACAAACTTTGGGCCTACATCTCCTTCTTCCTGCCCAACGCCTTGCTGCTGGCAGCCGCCCTGCTGCTCACCGTCACGGAAGACCACAGCGCGGCAAACATGTCCCAGATGATCATCTTCTTCAGCCTCTACATGCTCGTCGCGCTGCCCAAGATGATGTTCGTCATCGTGGACCTCATCGGAAAGGCCGTCAGCTTCTTCTTCCCGAAAGCACGGAAGGCCTGCACGGCCGTCAGTTCCGCCTCCGCCCTGCTGCTGTTCGCCGTCATGGGCTGCGGAGTGACGTTCGGCCCCTCTTACCTGCAAGTCCGACACGCGGACTTCCCCTCATCCGACCTGCCCGGAAGCTTCGACGGCTACCGCATCGTGCAACTCAGCGACTTCCATCTCACCAGCTTCCGAAACCGCCCCCGGCTGGTGGAGAAAATCGTCCGCCGCGTCATGGAGCAACAGCCCGACATGATCGTGTTCACCGGCGACCTGGTCAGCACGTCCGCCGACGAGCTGGACGGCTTCGAGGAAATGCTGTCGAGGCTGCACGCTCCGGACGGAGTCTACTCCATCCTGGGCAACCACGACTACATGACCTACGCCCGGTATCTCACTCCGCAAGAGCAGACACAAGAACTGGAAGACCTGAAGGCACGCCAGAGAGGCATGGGCTGGGACCTGCTCCTGAACGAACACCGCATCATCCGGCAAGGCGGGGACAGCATCGTCCTCGTGGGAGTGGAAAACGACGGGAAGCCTCCTTTCCCCGAACGGGGCAACCTGGAAAAGGCTTTGGGAGAAATCCCCGGATACGGACGCGCAGACTCCCGCCCGCCCGCATTCAAGGTGCTGCTCAGCCACGACCCCAGCCACTGGCGGCGCAAGGTGCTGCCGCAGACCGACATCCAGCTCACCCTGTCGGGCCACACGCACGGCATGCAGTTCATGCTCTTCGGATGGTCGCCCTCGGAATATCTCTACCCGGAATGGAAACACATGTACCGCGAGAAAGGCCGCGGCCTCTACGTGAGCCTCGGCCTGGGCGGCGCGCTCATCCCCTTCCGCTTCGGCGCCTGGCCCGAAATTAACGTCATAACCTTGCATAATAAATAGGTATTCTATACCTTTGCAACCATAAACGAAGATAAAGAAATGACACTACTCTATCGCATCTACCAAGTCTGCATCGCGCTGCCCATCCTGTTGGCCTGCACCATACTGACCGCCTTGGTCACCATCATCGGCTCGTGGCTGGGAAGCGCACATTTCTGGGGATACTATCCGGGAAAAATCTGGTCCATCATCTTCTGCCGCGTGCTGCTCATTCCTGTGGTCGTACGCGGGCACGAGAATGTGGACAAGAAGACCTCCTACGTGTTTGTGGCCAACCATCAGGGCGCGTTCGACATTTTCCTGATTTACGGCTTCATAGGGCGCAACTTCAAGTGGATGATGAAGAAGTCCCTGCGCAAAATATTCCTCGTGGGGAAAGCCTGCGAAAGCGCGCGCCACATCTTCGTGGACAAGTCCGGCCCGAAGAAAATCCACGAGACGTATGAGAATGCCCGCGAGATACTGAAAGAAGGGACATCGCTGGTGGTATTCCCCGAAGGGGCACGGACTTTCACCGGACACATGGGCGTGTTCAAAAGGGGAGCGTTCCAGCTGGCCGACGAACTGCAGCTTCCGGTCGTCCCCGTCACCATCAACGGTTCTTTCGACATCCTGCCCCGCACCAAAGGGGTAAGTTTCGTCAACCGGCACAAACTGACCATGACCATCCACCACCCTATCCTTCCTAAAGGAAAAGGGCCGGAAAACGTCAAGGAGACCATGGAAGAAGCCTACCAAGTGGTCATGTCGGGCCTCCCGCCCGAGCGTCAGGGCTTTGTCCAAAACGCCGACCAATAGAAAAAAGAGACGCGGGCCGCGTCTCTTTTTTATGCCTTCTCAAGGAAGTCGTTTTTCCGTATGGGAAGAATCGGACGACGCCGCCAAGGAATCCCCCTCCTGTGAGCCGTCATAACCATATCCCAGCTGCTCCATGTTCTCCCGGGCCGCCTTGATATAGTCCCTCACGTACACGTCGTTCTTGAAATAAGGAGTGGCCTTGGACCAGATTTCCTCTATCTGCGGGGTCATCACAGGGTAAGGGAAACTGCTGGTCATGATCATGAACACGCCCGCACCCAGCACATTGTCGAAATTGGAAGTGATGAAATCCGTCACCAAACGGTCGTTCAGGAAAGCCAGCCGGTTGGCCTCGTCACGAAGGCGCACCATAATGACC
Source organism: uncultured Paraprevotella sp. (assembly GCA_944320765.1). Lineage (GTDB taxonomy): Bacteria > Bacteroidota > Bacteroidia > Bacteroidales > Bacteroidaceae > Paraprevotella. The sequence continues at coordinate 17,462 of CALUIS010000008.1, read as the reverse complement.
TCCTCGTCCACACCGTCCATGATCATCTGGCTCTCCTTGTGCGGCAGCTCCGCCATCTGGTTGTCCAGGCGGTTCTTCTGCTGGATGAAGTTATACAAGGTGTCGTTCAACGCGCTCCCGGTCACATACTGCCGCGCGGTACTGATATGGACGGACAAGGCTTCCGGTCCCAATACAAACGGCATCACGCACTCATCGTCCAGGAACAGGTTGACCATCATGACGGAGTCCAAAGAGCCGACGAAATTGAACTTGCCATGCACGACATCGCTGGAGTCTATATCCACCAGGTCATTGTCCTTGTACACCTTCAAATACAGCTTCTTCCCGTCCATGGTCTGTATGGTGGAGTTGCCCTCCACCATATATTCAGCCTGCGAACAAGAAGCCAAGGCCGAAAAGGCCGTTACAATCCATAACCAATGCTTCATCTCACTCTATTCATTTCGGACTTCCGGACAACCGTCCCCGCTGTCCGGACTGCAAAGATACATCGCAAAATCCATCGCATAAAGCGTTTTATCACTATTTAAGTTTGTCTTTCCCCTTTTTAAGCTTCCCGCCTTCTTCCCTCTCCAGCTCCGCAGGTATCCGGAAGGCCGTATACAGCTCCAACACGCAGGCCACCGACAAGCTGACCATCCACTCCTGCCCCTGTGCGAAACCGAAGCCGAACGTCCGCATCGCCATGAAACAAGCCGTACACAGCAACAGCAACGCCCCCAGAATCTGCTGCCTGCGCAGACGCCTGAGTACCACGTTGCCGCCCTCATACCCGGCCCGCAACTGCATCGCCGAGAAAGCACACGTCCCTATGGCATAAAGATAAAAGGCATAAAGCCAGTCCGTAAAATAGGTGGCCGCTCCGGCCAACAACAGCACGGCCCCCGTCATGAAGACCGCGTTCTGCCACTTATTCAGCTTCCTCATCCGCGTCCGGTTCTTTGATGATGAAAACATCCTCATCATCGGTTTTCATATAATAACGCTCCCGGGCTATCTCTACCAGCACCTCCGGATTCGTGTTGATTTCTTCCAGGTAGCGCGTGTCGTGTTCATACATCTCCCTGTACCTGCGTATTTCGGCACGGAGTTCCGCCAGCTCCGCCCGGTGATGGTAGCGTCTCCACAGGCTGTTCTCATCGACGAACCCCATCAGAAGGATGAAAATGCCGATGACAAAACCGTATTTATGACGGCGGACAATATTCCATAACGTTGAAAGTCTCCCCATGGCGTAAACTGTTTTGCAAGCGCAAAGATACGACAAAATCGACTAAAAGAGAGGCCACGCCCGTTTTTTTTGCTAATTTTGCAGCAATTGATTTTAATTCCGCATCCGACATGGGAGAATACATCGTATCCGCACGGAAATACCGCCCCTCCACGTTCGACAGCGTCGTGGGGCAGGAAGCACTCACCACCACGCTGAAAAACGCCATCGCGTCCGGCAAGCTGGCCCACGCCTACCTGTTCTGCGGGCCGCGCGGCGTGGGAAAGACCACCTGCGCCCGCATCTTCGCCAAGACCATCAACTGCCTGAACCCGTCCCCCGACGGGGAGGCCTGCGGCGAATGCGAATCCTGCAAGGCCTTCAACGAGCAACGCTCGCTCAACATCCATGAGCTGGATGCCGCGTCGAACAACTCGGTGGAGGAAATCCGCGCCCTGATCGAGAAAGTGCGCATCCCGCCGCAAGTGGGACGGTACAAGGTGTTCATCATCGACGAGGTGCACATGCTGTCCACCGCCGCCTTCAACGCCTTCCTCAAGACGCTGGAAGAGCCGCCTTCGTACGTCATCTTCATCCTGGCCACCACGGAGAAGCACAAAATCCTGCCCACCATCCTGAGCCGCTGCCAGGTGTACGACTTCAACCGCATGAGCGTGCCGGACATCGTCCGCCATCTGGAGTTCGTGGCCGGGAAAGAAGGCTATGCCTACGAACCCGAGGCCCTGAATGTCATCGCCCAAAAGGCGGACGGCGGAATGCGCGACGCACTCTCCATCTTTGACCAGACGGCCAGCTTCACCGGCGGGAACCTGACCTACCGGAAAGTCATCGAGAACCTGAACGTGCTGGACTATGAGTATTATTTCAGCATGGTGGACCACTTCCTGAAGAACGAGACCCCGCAATGTATGCTTCTCTTCAACGACATTCTGGAGAAAGGATTCGAGGGGGGACACTTCATCGGCGGGCTGGCCTCCCACCTGCGCGACCTGCTCGTCAGCCGCGATGCCGTGACGCTCCCCCTGCTGGAAGCGGGCGACAACATCCGCGCACGCTATCAGGAACAAGCCCGGCGGTGTACGCCCAAGTTCCTCTACCGCGCCATCAAGCTCTGCAACGACTGTGACCTGAACTACCGAGCCAGCCAGAACAAACGCCTGCTGGTGGAAATCACGCTGATACAGCTGTCGCAACTCACGCTGGAAGAAGACGGGGAAAGTTCCGGGCATGGCCCTGAGCAGAAGTTAAAACCCATATTCAACGCGGCCGCGACAAGCCAGCCGGCCACCGCCGCTGCCGCACCGCGACAGGCCGCAGCACAGCCCGGCCCGACGCAAAAGCCCCCTGTCCCGACGGTACGGGAACAGGCCGGTTCTTATGAGACACGGAAATCCCCCCTCCCCGCAACGGAAACGAAAGAGCAGAAACTGCCCAAAATCAGGATGGGGGCATTCGGCCCCTCCATCCGCAAGATGGGAGAGGCACAACATGCACCTCAAGGGACACCCCGCCCGGCCACCGGGCCAGCCGCGTCCGGTGACGTGAAACCCTCGCCGCCGGAAGAAGAAGACTATCCCGTCACGGAAGACAACATCTCCTTCAGCTGGCACGAGTTCATCAACACCCTGCCGCAGGAAGAAACGGCCATGGCGCAACGCATGAAAGTCATCCGACCCAAACTGCTGAAGGACGCCACATTTGAAGTCCTGGTAGAAAACGAACAGGTGAAAGTCTACATGGAGAAGATGGCCCCGAGGGTGGAAAGGCACATGCGCGAGAACCTGCACAACCGCCACATCGCCATGACGGTGCGCATCGCCGCCCCGTCCGAAACCCGCCGCATCACCAGCAAGCCGCAACAATACCAAGCCATGAGCCAGCGCAATCCTGCCCTGCAAAAACTAAAAGAGACGTTCGGCCTGGAACTGGTTTAAACGGGAAATGAAAATCTATAAAAAAGGAACAAGAGGAGGACACTCACAAAAACATTTATAAAACATGTTTTTGCCAACGCCCCCTCTTCCCATCTATCTATTAAACTGTTGAATGAATTCCTTTATAGTTTCCGAAACTTTTACCGGTACAGCCCCCATCCCTTCCAACATTCTTTGAGGCACGGTTGTTTGAGGCTTGAACGAATTGTGATTTTCAGAAGACGAAGACGGTGCATACAAAACTAACACACTACACTACTGCAAGATATACGCGAGTTCGGGATAATTTCCAGTTAAACCCAAATCGGCCATTAGAGATTTTTTGGAGCAGAACGTACGATAATAACTCCTATTACAGTCTGAATCACAGCACACAGATTAAATATTGCCATAATTGTAGCGTATTTCATACAAAACGAAAGCCAAATTTTCGAAAGACTGATTTGGGATAAACGGAAATGAAACGGTGGAACTCGGCTACATATTGGACAATGTGTATTGGCACAACGACTATGCCACAGAAGCCACCCGTAGATGCCTGCGGTACGCTTTCGAGAAACTGGGCTTGCAAGAGGTCTATTGCAGCATTCTTCCCGAAAAACCTTTCTGGAGCTGTAAAGCTGTAGGAATCCCATCGGGAGAAACCTTCAGCCGTACTAGTGACAGAATATCACCAAAGCTTGGGATATATTGCCAGAAAGGAAGGATTTCCGTCCGGTTTCGCGTTCGTTTCCGTGCTGTCCAACGCCAAAAGCCTTGACTCGCTTACTATCGTGAACGAGCGTAAAATGACAATCGGGGCTATCTCAAATCGTGGTTCATCATGCGGTATTCCGCCATCTGCTCGAACTTCGTCCCCTTGCGGCCGTAGTTGGCATACGGATAGATGGAGATGCCGCCGCGCGGCGTGAAGATACCCGTCACCTCAATGTATTTCGGGTCCATCAGCCGGATGAGGTCCTTCATAATCTTGTTCACGCAGTCCTCGTGGAAATCGCCATGGTTGCGGAAACTGAACAAGTACAGCTTCAAGCTCTTGCTCTCCACCATGCGGCGGTCCGGAATGTAGCTGATGCGGATTTCCGCAAAGTCAGGCTGCCCGGTGATGGGACACAGGCTAGTGAACTCCGGACAGTTGAAGCGCACCCAATAATCATTATCGGGATGCTTGTTCTCGAACGCCTCCAACACTTCGGGTGCGTAATCCTGACGATACTCCGTCTGCTTTCCCAGGGCCTTCAGGCCTTCCTTCTCTCTTTCTTCGCTCATATCGGTTCTTACTTTAAATTTGCTCCGTCGCGCCCTTCTGCGCCAAATACTTCCGCAGCCCCTCGTTACGCAACTTGCAGGCCGGGCAATGGCCGCAGCCGTCACCCTGCACACCATTGTAGCAGGTCATGGTGTCGTGGCGCACCAGTTCCAGCACGCCCAGCTCGTCCGCCAAGGCCCACGTCTGGCATTTGTCAATCCACATGAGCGGCGTGTGGATGACGAACTGCTCGTCCATCCCCAAGTTCAGCGTCACGTTCAGGCTCTTGATGAACGCGTCGCGGCAGTCGGGATAACCGCTGTAGTCCGTCTGCGACACGCCGGTCACCAGATGGAAGATGCCCCGTTCGCGGGCGAACACCGCCGCAATGCTGATGAAGAACAGGTTGCGCCCCGGCACGAATGTGTTCGGGCAATGCCCCTCGGGCTTCTCCTCATCCATCTTCATCGTGGAGTCCGTCAGGGAATTATGCCCCAGCGTCCCGATGAGCGGCACGTCCATGCAGTGCCATTCCACCCCGGCCTTCTCCGCGATGGCCCGGGCCAGTTCCACCTCCTTCACGTGCTTCTGCCCGTAGGAAAACGTCAAAGCCACCACCCTCTTGAAATGCTTCTTGGCCCAAAACAGGCAGGTGGTGGAATCCTGCCCCCCGCTGAACACCACGAGGGCCGCCTCATGATTCATCGTCATAGCTGTGATACTTTTAAGATGTTATAAGAGATATTACGGTCGTACACGTCCACGCCCTCGTATGCCTTCACGCGGCGTACCACGCGGACGGTCAGCGGCAACACGATGATTTCATACAGCGTCTTGAGCAGGATTTGCCAGAACATCATCCACAGCAGATTCTCCGCCGGTACGATGCCGCCCAAGGCGATGGGAAAGAAAATCAACGAATCCGCCGTCTCCCCCGCCACGGTGGACAGGATGGCCCGCGCCGAAAAGCCGCGCCCTTCCGTGGCCACCTTCATCACGCTCATGACGTAGGCGTTCAGGAAAGAACCGCACAGGAACGCCATGAACGAGGCCGCCGCCACGCGGGGGGCAAGGCCGAAAAGCTTGTGGAAGCCCTCCGCGTTGTCCCAATACGGCGCACCGGGGATGAGGTCGGCCACGAAACCGAAGGCCACGAACAGGAAGTTCATCGCGAACCCCGTCCAGATCAGAAGTTTGGCCTTGTTGAACCCCCATACCTCCACGATGCAGTCGTTCACGATGTAAGAGATGGGAAACACCAAGATGCCCGCCGTGATGTTGAACGGGCCGAACATGATTTGCTTTGTCGCCAAGAGGTTTGCCGATATGAGGCAAACACAGAACAGTATCCCCAAAAGCATAAAGGATACGCTCACCGTTTTTCCTTTCATCTGTTTCTTGTTTTTTAAGAGGTTACCAAGCACTCATCGCACCCCGTCGTCCGGAATGCGGGTGCAAAGATACGACAAAAGCCGGAAACGGGCAAGGAAAAGCGGCAGAAGGATTGCCTTTATTGAATTTTAACCAATAAAATTTGCCCGACATTCCTTCCCGCTCTTTCTTTACATATACGAATAAAAAAACGACAGTATGCGAAGAACTCTCTTTTGGTTTTGCCTCATGCTGGTATTGCCTTTCGTCGCTTTCGCGAAAGGCGACATCACCTACACCCGTTTGCGTTCCTATTATTCCGATGCCGGGATGCTGGACGTGGAGAAGGTCGTGCTTTCCGACACGGCCACAGTCATTCATTTCACGGCGACGGGAAAAGTCAACGCCTGGTTCAGTTTCGCCCCGACCACCTACCTGAGCGACGAGAAAGGCGCGCGTTATTCCGTGAAAGGGGCAGAAGGGCTGGAGCTGGGAGAGAAATGCTACATCCCCAAGGCGGGGAAAACCGGGTTCTGCCTGTTCTTTGAACCGATGCCCAAGGAGACCCGGATTTTTGACCTGATAGAAGGCGGGGAGCCGGGTATGTTCCACATCTACGGCCTACATGATGCAGAGGCCAAAGTGAAGATTCCGGTAGCCGAGGAAGCGACCGACGCGGAAGAGACAGCCGAGTCCATGTTCCGCCAGGGAAAGGCCGTGGTGCGCGGCAGGATAGATGGATATTCCCGCGACTGGGAGGACGGAATCTTGTTTTTCAACCTCGTCGAAACCGGCGACGGGAGTTCTTTTACAGGCCGTCCTTGCACGCTTCTGCAGCCGGACGGGACGTTCTGCACGGAACTGTCCCTGGACTGTCCGGTATGGACGGAGATGACGTTGGGCAACAACCAGTCGGGGATTCCTTTCTATGTCCGTCCGGGCGACACGCTCGACATCACGGTAAGCGGAATGCGTGAAAACGGCCTGACCGTGGAGTATGCCTCCAGCCACCCTAAAGGAGGTTACGAAAAGCTGATGGAATGCCGGGACGTGCCGGTCATCTATTATGGATGGGAACGTCTGACCGACAGTGGACGCGACCTGAACGAGGAGAACTTCCTGAAACGTGCGGACGAATGTGTGGAGGAAAACATGCGCTTTTGTGACTATGTGGCTTGGAAGCACGGGTTGTCGCCGTGGGAAACCCGCTTGTTGAAAAACCGCCAAAGAGTGAAGCTGACCATGAACCACCTCCTTTTGGCCAGCCGGCTGTTCCAAGAAAAGGTGGAAGCCCCACAAAAGGAAGTGCCGCAGCAGGACGATTTCACAGGATATGACTATTCCGCCTATAAAGTTTTGGATGTCATCCCGTTGGACGACCCCTCTTTGTCTTTCCTGCCCGCTTTCTCGGGCATCCCGTTGTCCTTGGGGCAGACATGGCCCATGAACATGGCGTGGCGTTATGCTTTCCATAATCCCGCCAACCGGACGAACGACGGAGCGGTGGACTGGTTGAAGGCCGAGATGGAGCAAGACAGCCTGCAGGTGGAAACCCTGCGGGAACTGGCCGGGGTGAAAGGCACGCCATGGATGTTCCAGGCATTCCTTGCGGACAAAGCCGCCCGGCTGCAGGGGAATCCGGGGCAGGAGGAAAGTGAACGCGTAGTGGATTTTTTGGATTCCTATCTGTCCCATCCCTATTTCAAGAGAAAAATAAGGGAACTGCACCGCTTGTCCGGGCGTTCCGCCTCGTGGGTGTACGAGATGCCCGAAGGAAAAGGACGGAAGGAGATGAAGCACATATTGGAAGAGTACAAAGGGAAATACGTGCAGGTGGTCTGGCTGTCTTCTCCGGAAGACGATTTCCGCTTCTACGGTAACCCGTCCGTGAAGAACCTGGCGCAGGACTATGAAAGCCATCCGGACTTGCAGCTTGTCGCAATCGTCAACCGCCATGCGTACTCGGACAAGGAAGGTGTAGAACGGATGATCGGCGAATTAGACTTTCCCGAGGTGCACGAAGCGGACGGCGAGAGCTTCCTCGAAATGCAGGAGTTGTTCCGCTTCTCCGGCAGCAGGAAACAGATGACCTTCGACCGCAACGGACTCGTCTTCAAGCAACCGCTCGACATGAAGGACGAGACGCTATTCCGTCAACGTCTCCGCCGCATATTAAAGGCGGAAGAAGAGTTCAATCATTAAACAGCAACATCCCAAACTTGCGGACATCCATGAAAAGAATCTTGCTCGCAGCCTTGGCCGCCGCTTTCGCCACCGGCATGTCCGGACAAAACGGACACGGAGCGGCCACAGACACAACGGAACAAAGGCTCTCATCCATCCAGAAGGGCATCCGGACGCGGTTCGGACAGACCACCCGGCTCTTCACCCAAACCGACAGCCTCATACGCCAATACGGGCATACCGGACAGTTCCCGACCGCCGCCCTGAAGCGGATGACCGCCGGACTGGAAGACGCCTTCCGCCAACAGGAAGGCTTCTTCCGGAAAAGCCTGGATGACAACCGGGACAACCTCATCCCCGCCCTGCTCATCGCACAATACGGGAAAAACATCGCGAGCTACTCGCAAGCCTTCAGGAATTATGAAGCCTTGTGCGAACAAGCCTCTGCCGCCCATGCGGACAGCATTCCCTCACAAGTCCTGTTCTCCGCGCTGGGCAACCTTGAACCCCAATGGGACTACTTGAGCCGTTTCCTGGAAAACTACCTCTATAAGGACCACCATATATTACAGCCCATCAGACAAGAAATCGCGCTGTATGCCCGCACCCGGCCCGGCAGCCCGTTCACCGACTTCACGATGGCCGACCCGGAAGGCAACATCGTGGCCACGGGGCTACGGGGCGAGGCACTGCAGGACAAGCTGGCCGAGATTTTCAAATAGGCAGCGGTTTCAGAACGTGAAGTCCACCCCGAGGCCGAACACCTTGTTCGTGCGGGTGAAGCTGTCGCCACCCTTCAGCGCACCGGAAGCCACCAGCGCGTCCGCCGCGGGCCGGCCCACGGCCGCGGCCACCGTGCCGCTGATACCGTTGTAGTCGTTCGTCGTGCGATCATAGTCCTGGTAGAAAGTGTGGAAGTAAGCCACGTTCACCTTGATGCGCTTCGTGGCCCGGATGCCCAAGCCCACGCCCAAGGAGTTGGAGGAGACGTTGAAGCTCATGTCCTTCATGTAGGCGTCCGTCAGGCCGTAGTGCGTGTTCTGCCATCCCGCGCTCAGCTGCAGGCGGTCGCAGATGTCCCACTCCGCCCCGGCCAGGATCTCCCGCGAGCCGCTCTCCAGCAGTTCCTGCGAGCCGCCCTCCTGCGAGGCCTGCTTGTCGAAGAAGTGGTGATAACCCGCCATGACACGCAACGACGGAAGGATTTCATACTGCGCCCCGAGGGTGAGCAGGGCCGGGATGTCCTCCTTCACCTTCCGCCCGTCGCGGTAGCGGTCCAGCATCGCCAGGCGGTCGGCCGATGCGCTGTTGGCCGCGCGGTTCTCCAACCGTATCTTCGTCTTGAACTCGTACTTGGCCGCGAAATTGAACTTGCCTATCTTGTAATCCAGGCCGAGGACGGGCGTGAACCCCCACCCCGTCTGGTCGCAGTTCAGCGCCACGTCCTCCGTGGCCGCCGAAAGCACGCCCATCTGGCCGGCCGCCCCTGCCGCCTGCTGCGCCTGGGCCGCATATTGCGCCGCCAGCTCCGCATTGCCGGCAGCAGCCGCCTGCTGTGCGGCGGCCTCCAGTTGTCCGGCCTGCTCCAGATAACCGGCCATCTGCGCGGCGAACAAGCCGGAAGCGCCTGTCATCTCCCCGCTGGCGGGATGGTTCACCGAGATGTCCCGCACGTAGCCGTAATAGTTGCAGGTGGCGTACACCAGCCGCCCGCCCACGAAGGCCGAGAGGTTGTCAGTGATTTTGTAGCCCGCGCCCACCTGAAAACCGTAATAATACTGCCGTCCGCGCATGTAGCTGTCCATCGAATAGCTGCGGATGCCCATCTCAGCCCCCAACAAGGGCAGCAGGGCCGCCTGGCTCTCGAACGAGCCTAATCCGTCCTCGAAAGCACACTTTCCGCCGCCCCCGCCGATGGCGAAATTGAAGGAATACGACCAGCGGCCGCGGTTGTAGGCCGCCTGCAGGGACGGCACCACCGGGGCCTTGGCATCGCCCTTGAACAGCTTGACGGACTCGCCCCCGTTGCCCACGCCATAAGCGAAGGGCGCGAAAGTGGAAGTCACCTGACGCGTCTGGTAAGCGCTCTGGAAGTTCAGGGAGACATGGAAGCCTTCGGGCAGGAAGACCACACCCGCCGGATTGCTGTACACCCCGTCAATGCCGATGGCCGCATCCCGGGCGGGGTTGCGGAGGAACGCCACATTCTGGTTCGTGTTCGTGAGCAGGCCGCCCGCGAAAGTTACACTTGAAACAGCCGTACCGAAGAGGGCTGTAAGGATTTTCTTCTTCATCATGGATAAGCGTATTAAATTCAGCCGCAAAATTAGCGGATAAAAGCTATATTCACAAATTTAACGCTATTTTTATTTCATTCCGAACCGTTCCGGGACAAACTTCCCCTCCCTCCCCCGAGACTGACAAAATGGCAGGAAAAGGGTGTCCTTCCGCACCGCAAAATCAGGAAAAACGCCCCGCCTATACAGCCGTAGCGCATAAATATTCGCTAAAAACCGCATATTTGCAATCCGCATTCCGCAAATATGCAGAACGCCATGCGGACAAAAACAAATTTCTTTGCGGAAAGACGAAAATTTCCTGCCGCAAAGACGGAAATTTCTTGCCGCAAAGACGAAAAACGCACGTTGGAAAGCGCCCCGAAGCCCTCCGGCACGGCATTTTTAGGCAATTTTCCTGACATTCCCCATCTATTTGACTCCCTTCCGCCGCATTTCCCATCCCGGCAAAACGACACGGAAACCGCCCTCTCCGCGACACGCCCCGGCACGCCGCCCGCACGGCCTCCCCTCCGGAGCGGCAAAATGTCCGCCAAAGCCCCGGAACGCTGACACTCCGCCTTCCGCCCGCCCCGCGAGAATCGCGTATCCGCGCCCGCCTCCCGGCACGGGCGCGAATAAGCGATTCTCCGAAGCCCCGCGCCTGACATTCTGTCAGCATCCCGACAAATTCATCCCAAGGCATACGATATTACGAGCGAAGTTACGTTGATATACACATATAATTCGTACCTTTGCCGGCGAACTTCGGTTGAACCATGGAGAAAAAGGCTTGGACAGGACAAAAGCAGGACTTCTTGAGGCGAACTACACAGAGTTGGTGAGGACTGAACCACAAATATTGAACAAGTAGCACATAAAGCCATGTCTGAAAAGAAAGAATTTATTTCAAAACGGAAGGGTATCACCGTCGACGACACAAAGATGTACATGCTGCTTGCCTTCATGGACAACGCCCTCAAGCCACAATTGCCAAGCCCGCTTTACAATGCCTTGTATGTCAGATTGTGCATGGAAACATCCACGGGAGACACGGACAAACAAAACGAGATATTCTTCAACAATCTCGACCAACAGCTGAAAGATGTCACCAAACATCTTCCCTACCGCGTGAGCAAGAGCGACGAATGCGTGAACACCATCCGCCACGGGCTGTTGCTGCTCAAGATGAAACAGCAACGCGAAGCCATCCGCAAGCAGGCCATCCAGCTGAAGACCAGCGCCCATATCGACAATGACACTTTCGTGGAGAGCTACAACAACATCATCGAGGCCATATCGGATGAGCAAATCCTTGAAAAGACCCTGAACGCCATCGACAAGGTGGCCGAAAAGGGAGACTGCGCAGAAGAAGCAAAAATACTGAAGGAATCCCTGGGAATCCTTACTTCCACGTTCGACGAGTGCATTGAATATGTTCGGAAGCATCTCCGAGGCAACAAAAAACTTCTCGACCATCTGGACAACTTGATGAAGGAGATACGGCTATACAACATAGAAGAACCTCTCGTACTCCTTTCTTCCAATTACGGCGTGCCGCAGAACCGGGAAAGAGTCGTGTTCATAGGTTGCCGGAACGACCAGAACGTAATCAATGAAATCCCTCCCACGGTCGCAGAAAAAGACAAGGTGAAAGTCTACGAGGCACTTTGGGACTTAAACATGGTGGGCAACGGCGAAACCGCCACTTCGTATAAGAAGCCGGAATTGGTTCCTGAGTTTGAAAGCACAAAAGTCCGGAGAGCCATCCAAGGAGAACCTGACGGACGCGGGCTTCTATTCTCCGAATGGTCAAGGAAAGGCCGTCTGGAGCATCGGTTCATCTTCGACGAAGAGCCTTTCTACGTGCCGAACATGAACGAATTGGACAAGCCGACGAAGCACCAGCACATGGAACTGTTCAACCATCAGACAAGCCTACAGAACAGCACTGTCCGCGAACGGTTGAGAATCATTGCCAGCCATGGCGACTATGATGACGCAAAAGCCGAACTCAAAGAAAAGGGATTAGAGTCCCAAAAGCGGAACTATGTGGTCCTGAACCCCCTCGGACAAAGCCCGACAGTCTGCACGATGCCCGACGACTTCATCCACTATTCCGCATACCGCCCTACGACCGTCCGCGAAATGGCCCGCCTCCAGAGTTTTGACGATTCGTTCGTATTCCAAGGGAAACGCCAGACCGGAGGCAACAACCGCCAAAAGGAGATTCCCCAATATACACTGGTAGGCAATGCAGTCCAGCCGCTGATGGCAAGGGCTATCGCCAACACGTTGCTGGAACACATTAATGAAGTTTCTCGTAAACCACAATGTGAAATTTACACAAGTGGACTCACCAATTACTAATTTCCGACCTCTACCACGCTAATCTGCCGAAAAACGGCGGAAATTCCGCCGATTTTCCGTAACTTTGCCGTCTCTAACGAATTAACAAAAACAACACTATATGTTCGACAACCTGAGCGAAAGACTCGAACGGTCTTTCAAGATACTGAAAGGTGAAGGGAAAATCACCGAAATCAATGTGGCCGAGACCCTCAAGGACGTGCGCCGCGCATTACTCGACGCCGACGTGAACTACAAGGTGGCCAAGACGTTCACCGACACCGTGAAGCAGAAAGCGCTGGGGCAGAACGTACTCACCGCCGTGAAGCCCAGCCAGCTGATGGTGAAAATCGTACACGACGAGCTGGCCACCCTCATGGGAGGCGAAACGGCCGAACTAAACCTGCAGGGCCATCCGGCCGTCATCCTCATGGCAGGCCTCAACGGCGCGGGAAAGACCACCCTCTCGGGCAAGCTCGCCCTGATGCTGAAGAACAAGAAGCACAAGAACCCGCTGCTGGCGGCCTGCGACATCTACCGCCCCGCCGCCATCGAACAGCTGAGAGTGCTGGGCGAACAGATCGGCATACCCGTCTACAGCGAGCCGGACAGCAAGGATGCCGTGGCCATCGCGCAGAACGCCATCAAGCAGGCCAAGGCCAAAGGCAACGACGTGGTCATCGTCGACACCGCCGGACGGCTGGCCGTGGACGAACAGATGATGCAGGAAATCGCCGCCATCAAGAACGCCATCCAACCAGACGAGACTCTCTTCGTGGTGGACGCCATGACGGGACAGGACGCCGTGAACACCGCCAAGGAGTTCAACGACCGCCTGGACTTCGACGGCGTGGTACTCACCAAGCTGGACGGCGACACCCGCGGCGGCGCGGCCCTCTCCATCCGCACGGTGGTGGACAAGCCCATCAAGTTCATCGGCACGGGCGAGAAGATGGAGGCCATCGACCAGTTCCATCCCTCGCGCATGGCCGACCGCATCCTCGGCATGGGCGACATCGTGTCGCTCGTGGAGAAGGCGCAGGAGCAATATGACGAGGAAGAGGCACGCCGCCTGCAGAAGAAGATCGCCAAGAACCAGTTCGACTTCAACGACTTCATGTCGCAAATCCAGCAAATCAAGAAGATGGGCAACCTGAAAGACCTGGCCAGCATGATTCCCGGCGTGGGCAAGGCCATCAAGGACATCGACATCGACGACAACGCCTTCAAAGGCATCGAAGCCATCATCAACAGCATGACGCCCCGCGAGCGCACCAACCCCGAAATCTTGAACACCAGCCGCCGACAGCGCATCGCCAAAGGCTCGGGCACGAACATCCAGGACGTGAACCGCCTCATCAAGCAGTTCGACCAGACGCGCAAGATGATGAAGATGGTGACGGGCAGCAAGATGGGCAAGATGATGGCCAACATGCCCAAAATCCCCGGAATGCCGGGAATGCCCAAGATGAAGTAAGCCTCATACCTTTATAATATAGAAATGAAAGCCAGGCTGAACAAATATTGCGCCGCACTCCTCCTGCTCCTGAGCGGGGGAAGCGCGGCGCAAGCGCAAACGCCCTACAGCGTCTCCGGACGGATTGACGACCCGGAAATGGAAGGGCACAAGGTCTACCTGTCCATCTACGACACCGACCAAACCATTGACACGGCCACCGTGCGCGGCCAGCAATTCCATCTGGAAGGGACAGCGGAACGCCCCTACTTCGCACGGCTAGACCTGGACAACTGGAAAGAATACGCCAACTTCGTGCTGGAGGATTCCGTCGTCATCGACTTCGCCAACCATCGCCCCCAATCCGGCGGAAAACTCTCGGAGAAATTCCTCTCTTATTGGAACGAATACTACGCGCATATTGACGAATGGAAAAAGACATTCAAAGAACTAAAGGAAAGCATACCGGACATCACGGAACGGGAAGAAAAAATCAAGGCCGCCTTCGACTCCCTGAAATCGGAACTCACTTCCGTGTGCATACGACAGATAATGAACGAACCTGACAACGGCGTGGGAGAACTCGCATGGAGAGATTACACCTTGGACGTTTGTACCCCCAAAGAAGCCCGAGCCGTCTACCCCCGGCTCAGCCCGTTCCTGCAAAACCTGAACTTCACCAAAGAACGGATGAAACTTTTTGCCGCCCTCGAAAACACATCCGCAGGGAAACCGTTCATCGACGTTGAAGGCGTGGACATGGCGGGAAAACCATCCCGCCTCTCCGACTACGTGGGAAAAGGGAAATACGTACTCGTGGACTTTTGGGCACAATGGTGCGGCCCCTGCCGGCAGGAAACTGAAGAATACTTGGAACCCTTGTGGAAGAAATACCAAGGAACGGACCTGCAAATCGTCAGCATCGCCGTACGGGACAAATTGGAACTCACCCGGGAGTTTCTCACAGAAAAAGGCTACACCTGGCCTCAAATCCTGGATGCAGGCATGAAACCCATGAAGCAATACGGATTTGACGGCATCCCGCACATCATGCTGCTCGCGCCGGACGGCACCATCCTGGCCCGCGACCTGAGGGGAGACGCCATCGAACAGGAAATACAGAAACATCTAAATAACAAGAAAGGAGACTGAAACTTATGCAACTGATAGACGGAAAGGCTACCGCCGCGCAAATCAAGGCGGAGATAGCGGAAGAAGTGAAACAAATCGTGGAGAACGGAGGCAAACGCCCCCATCTGGCCGCCATCCTCGTGGGGCACGACGGCGGAAGCGAGACTTACGTGCGCAACAAAGTGCTGGCCTGCGAGGCCTGCGGCTTCAAGTCCACCCTGCTCCGCTTCGAGGACACCATCAGCGAGGCGGAACTGCTGGCGGAAGTGGACAAGCTGAACCGCGACGAGGACGTGGACGGGTTCATCGTGCAGCTCCCCCTGCCGAAGCACATCTCGGAACAGAAGGTCATTGAGGCCATCGACTACCGTAAGGACGTGGACGGCTTCCACCCCATCAACGTGGGACGCATGGCCATCGGCCTGCCCTGCTACATCTCCGCCACGCCGAAAGGCATCCTCGAGCTGCTGCGCCGCTACCACATCGAGACCAGCGGGCGCAAGTGCGTCATCCTGGGCCGCAGCAACATCGTGGGCAAACCCATGGCACAGCTCATGATGCAGAAGCAGTACGGCGACGCGACGGTGACCGTGTGCCACAGCCACAGCCGCGACCTGAAGAAGGAATGCCAGGAGGCGGACATCATCATCGCCGCCATCGGCCAACCGAACTTCGTGACGGCCGACATGGTGAAGGAAGGGGCCACCGTGATAGACGTGGGCACCACCCGCGTGCCGGACGCGACAAAGAAAAGCGGCTTCCGGCTGAACGGCGACGTGAAGTTCGACGAGGTGGCTCCCAAATGCGCCTACATCACCCCCGTCCCCGGCGGCGTTGGCCCAATGACCATCTGTATGCTGATGAAGAATACCCTGTCTGCCGGAAAGAAAGAATTCTATCAATAAGCCTTTCATATTAATAAAGGCGTGCGGATGCCTATTGCCCGTCCGCACACCTTTATTATATGCAGCCTTCAAAAAAGTTCAAAGAAAAACACCTGAAAGATTTGCCAATTCAAATAAAAGTCGTACCTTTGCATCGCTTTAGGAAAACAAGACGTTGCAACACTCCTAAGCGCACTGAAATGGTGACTATAGTTCAGTTGGTTAGAGCGTCAGATTGTGGTTCTGAATGTCGTGGGTTCGAGTCCCACTAGTCACCCAACAGCAAAGAGGGATTTCAGCGATGATTTCCCTCTTTTTTAATGGGTTACAAATCCGTTCCTGCCCCCTCGTTAGAATCGCAAAAGAAAGAGGCCGTTTACTTTGCCCCAAAAACGGCCAAAGTAAGGCGAAAATGTTTTAGCAAGGTTTAAACATGAATTGATATGGCTACATTCAAACCGATAATATTCAAAGAGCGTCAACGCGAGGACAAGACATGGACGGTATTCATCCGGTTCACGCACGAAAGGAAAATGAGATACATTGCAACCACAATGTATGTGGGAAAGAAGGAAATCACTTCCAGCGGGAAAATAAAGAGCCAGCATATCCTTGACCGCTGCGAGGAGCTGATAAGGATGTTCCGAGAAAAAATAAGCGGACTTTTCCTTGAAGTAAACCAAATGGACATTGACAGCATTGTCCAGTATATGAAGACACCAACCGACAAGTCCGGAATAGACTTCGTGGAGTTCGCCCGTAAGTGGTGCATACGCAACAATGAACTGAAAGGCATACGCAATTACATGTCCGCCCTCAATTCCTTCTGCACGTTCTTCGGACGGGACAGCATCATGTGCGGAGAGGTGACGGCAAGGAAGATGAAGGAGTACGAGGAATGGCTTTCGGGGAAGCCACGGGCGCAATCCCTCTACACGTCCGCAATCGTAAGGCTGTTTAATGAAGCCAGGAATTATTACAACGACGAGGACAATGGAAAAGCCACGCGACTTTGACCCTTTTGGCCAAGCAGGATTGTCCCCCTTGGCTACAATATGATTGACCCTTCTGGCCAAAATAGTATTGACCACTTAGCTCACCTATTGTTATAGATTTTTTGTGTAGATTTGAGTACCCGAGTCCTGGTGTAACGGGGGTGATAATAAAATCTATACAAATGGATAAACGAATCAAAAACATTTTAAGATGTTATGCGGCCGGCATGGGAATCAAGGAAACGGCTTCCACGTTTCATACTTCCCGTAATACTGTCCGCAAGTATGTCCGCCTGTTCCTTTCAAGCGGCAAGAGTATTGAACAGCTTCTTTCCCTGTCCGACGGGCAGTTGGATGAACTGTTCGGCTGTACGGCATCCCGGCATCGGGAGCCTTCTT